>NZ_CP187126.1:2700000-3000000 GCF_049601585.1 Frigoribacterium sp. 2-23
ACCGCCCTGGCGGAGGCGCGGGCCGGCGGCGACCTCGGTGAGATGACCGTCGAGGTGCTCGACGTGTTCCGCACCATCGCCGACATCCAGCGTCGTCGCGGGGTGATCGCCGCCTCCCGCTACATCGTGTCGTTCACGCAGTCGTCCGCCGACCTCGCGAACGTCTACGAGCTCGCCGAGATCGCGCTCGGCTCGGCCGAGGCCGCGCCGGTGCTCGACGTGATCCCGCTGTTCGAGACGTTCGCCGACCTCGAGGCGTCGACCCGCATCCTCGAGGAGGCGCTGCAGACGGAGGCCGTGCAGCGTCGCCTCGCCCAGACGGGCCGCAAGCTCGAGGTCATGCTCGGCTACTCCGACTCGTCGAAGGACGTCGGCCCGGTGTCGGCGACCCTCGCCCTGTTCGACGCCCAGTCGCGCATCGCGCAGTGGGCGCGCGACAACGACATCGAGCTGACCCTCTTCCACGGTCGCGGCGGCGCGATGGGCCGCGGCGGCGGGCCGGCCAACCAGGCCGTGCTGGCCCAGCCCCGGGGCTCGGTCGAGAACCGCTTCAAGCTGACCGAGCAGGGCGAGGTGATCTTCGCGCACTACGGCAACCAGACGATCGCCGCACGGCACATCGAGCAGATGGCGGCCGCGGCCTTGCAGGCGTCGGCGCCCTCGACGGAGAACCGCAACGAGGAGGCGGCGGCCCGGTTCGCCCCGCTCGCCGCGCAGATGGACACCGCGTCCCGCGACGCGTTCTTCGGTCTCGTCAAGGCGGAGGGGTTCGCGCAGTGGTTCGCCACCGTGACCCCGATGGAGGAGGTCGGCCTGCTCGCCCTCGGTTCCCGCCCCGCGCGGCGCGGCCTCTCGGTCGAGTCGCTCGAAGACCTGCGGGCGATCCCGTGGGTGTTCGCGTGGACCCAGGCCCGCATCAACCTCGCCGGCTGGTACGGCCTGGGCTCCGCGCTCGAGGCGATCGGCGACGTCGACGTGCTGCGCGACGCGTACGCGAACTGGCCGCTGTTCAGCACCATGATCGACAACGTCGAGCTGTCGCTGGCGAAGACCGACCGCAACATCGCCCGCGAGTACCTCGGTCTCGCCGAACGCACCGACCTGGCCGAGCGCCTGCTCGACGAGATGGACCGCACCCGCGAGTGGGTGCTGGCGACGAGCGGACACAGCGACGTGCTCGAAGGGCGACCCGTCCTGAGTCGCGCGGTGCGCCTCCGGAGCCCCTACGTCGACGCGCTCTCGCTGCTGCAGCTGCGCGCGCTCCGCGGCATCCGCCGGTCGGTCGAGAAGGACCCGGCCGACGCCGACCACCGCCTGCTGCTGCTCGCCGTCAACGGGATCGCCGCCGGCCTGCAGAACACCGGCTGAGCCGGGCTGCGGCCGCCGGTCTCGCCGAGAACCCCGGTGCGGAAGATGCACCCCGTTCGAAAGGGGGTGCATCTTCCGCACCGGGGTTCTTCGCGTCGACGGCGCGGCGCGCGTCGGCCGCGAGGAGGCGCGGGTCGGTTCCGCAGGAGACGCGCGCTACCGACTCCCCGGCGCCCGGCCTCCGCCGCCACCGGGTGCGGAGCCGGCCTCCGGAGCCGTCCTCGTGTCGACCCGCGCGGTGAGCGCGAGCCGGTACCCCGACGTCGCGTCGCCCGTGACGACCGGCAGCTGCAGCGCACCGCTGTCGTCGCTGAACACGTTGTCGCTCGCCAGCGTCACCTGGCTCAGGTTCTTCGTCGATCCGGAGTAGTCGGACAGCGCGTAGACCGTGCGGCATTCCGCCTCGGGCAACGCGAGCTGCGACGTCGCGACGGCGTTGGTCGCGTCGGTGATCGAGTCGACGTCGGGATAGACCTCGAAGTGGATGTGCGGCCATCGCCCCGAGTAACACGCGGGAAAGATCGACGTGAACCGCACCGTGCCCGATGCGTCGGCCACCTGCACTCCCCGCAGGTACGTCTCGTCGGTGATGCCGTCCGAGTACATCGAGTAGCGCCCGGCGGCGTCGCAGTGCCAGACGTAGACGGCGGCGTTCGCGAACGGCACGTCACCGTTCGCCATGTCGAGCACGGTGAGGTCGAGTGCGATCGGCACGCCCGCGGCCGTCGTGCCGCCGTCGAGGCTCGTCCTGATGTCGCTGCGGACGATGCCGCTCTGCTCGAGGATGTCGGGGCCGTTCGACCCGTCGCCCGGGTACGGGCCGGCCGTCTCGTCGGGGATCTCGCCGGCGGGCAGCGCGTCGCTCGTACCGGTTCCCGAGCCGCCCGTGGCCGAGCCCGTGGGTGTTCCCGTGGCCGTGGGCGCGCCCGCTCCTGAGCCGCCGACCACGGATGTGCACGCGGCGAGCGCGAGCGACCCGGCACCGAGGCCGAGGAGTCCGAGCACGCGGCGCCTCGTGACGAGTGTGCCGATGTCGAAGGCGACGCCCTGGTCGACGACCTCCTCGTCGGCTCGGGCGAGCAGGCGGCCCTCGTAGGCCGGGCCGTCGGGGGTGTGCTGGGGCTCGGGGATGCGCGGCATGGCGTCTCGTCTCGTCGGCGTCTCAGGCGATGCGACGGCGTCTGCCGCTCGCAGACGACGAGTGTCGCCCGGCCGGCCATGCGCCGCCGATGGGATTCCTCTGCGGCCGCTATGAGCCTCCTCGTCCGGCTCAGGACGCTGGCGCGGTGGGCGCCGCCGCCGCGGGCCCCGCAGGAGGCGCGGGTGCGGCCGTCGCCGCGAGCGCCGGTTCCGCAGGAACGGGCTCGACCTCGGCGTCGCGGGCCGACCGCACGGCGACGATGCCGGCGAGGATCAGCCCGCCGCCGACGAGCTGCAGTGCGGTCAGGCGTTCGCCGAGCAGCAGCCACGCGTAGAACGCCGCCGCCGCGACCTCGAGCAGACCCATGAACGATGCCAGGCGCGAGCCGAGCATGGCTCCAGAGGTGATGCCGGTGGCGTAGGCGAGCGCCGTGGCGATGACGCCGACGATCAACATCGGCAGCCACCACGGCATCGGCGACCCCAGCACCGTCACGTCGACGGTCGCGATCGTGAACGGTACGACGCCGGTCAGGCCGACCAGTCCGAGCAACACGCCGCCGACGAGCAGTCCGAAGGCGGCGAGCGCGATCGGCGGCAGCCCCTCGGCGGGTCGGGCCGCCAGCACGAAGTAGCCGGCGACGCAGGCCATGGCGCCGATGCCGAACGCGACGCCCACCGGGTCGAGGCGCACCCCGCCGCCGGGCGAGACGACGAGCACCAGCCCGGCCGCGGCGACCACGGAGCCGATCAGGACGAGGGCCGACGGCCGCCGGCGCGTGACGGCCCAGGCGACGGCCACGAGCAGCAGCGGGGCCATGTACTCGAGCAGGATGGCCGTGCCCACGGGGATGCGCTCGATCGCCGCGAAGTAGAACACCTGAGTTCCCGCCACGCCGATCACGGCCATGCCGAGCACGCGCCAGCGAGCCCGCCAGACCGGACGCAGGTCTCCGCGCAGGGCGACCAGCGCGATCGGCGCGAGCAGGACGCCGCCGATCAGGGCGCGCACCGTGACGGCGGCGACGGGGCTCCAGCCGCTCTCGAGCAGCGGTTTGACGAACGGACCGGAGACCCCGAAGGAGGCGGCGGCGACGACGGCGACGAGAAGACCGGTGGTGAGGTGGTGACGCGGCATGGCGACGGCTCCGGCGGCGAGGACTCAGGACGAGTGAGGGGTGACGAGCGTGTGAATCCTGACGTTAGACTCGGCGCAGATAAGGAGTCAAATTGCTTTTTGCCCCTGACACGGAAGCGGCGCTCGAGTTCGGCGTCCTGCTCGCGAACACGGACCCCGGCGCGAGCAGATCAGGAGACGACGAGCTCACCACGAGGGAGGCCCTGGCCACCCTGCTGGCGGGCTTCGGGTTCTCCGGTCGCATCGACGGCGACGACGCCGAGCTCGAGGCCGTGCGGCAGGCCCGCACGCGCCTCCGGAGTCTCTGGTCGCTCGAGCGCGACGCCATGGTGCCGGAGATCAACGACCTGCTCGCTCACCTGAACGCCGTCCCGCGGCTCGAACGGCACGACGGGATCGACTGGCACATCCACGCGACGGAGCAGACGGCGCCGCTCGCCGACCGCCTGCTGGTCGAGGCGGCGATGGCCCTCGTCGACGTGATCAGGACGGACGCGACGGACCGCCTGCGGCGCTGCGCCGCCGACGATTGCGACGGCGTGCTCGCCGATCTGTCGCGCAACGGCTCGAAACGGTTCTGCAGCGTGCGCTGCGGCAATCGCATGAACATGGTCGCGTTCCGCGAGCGGCGGGCGACCGAGACGTCGGCCTAGACCCCCGACGCACCGCCCTCGAACCAGCCGAGCGGGTGCTGGTCGGCCGTGAGCTGCCGACGCGGCCCGGTCGGCCGGGCCCAGCGGACACCGTTGGCGATCACGCGCTTGATGTCGGGGTGGTGGTAGACGGGGTACTCCTGATCTCCCGGCGAGAAGTAGAACAGCTTGCCGAGACCGCGCCGGTACGTCACGCCCGATCGGAAGACCTCGCCACCGGTGAACGTCGACAGGAAGACGAGCTCGTCGGGCGTCGGGATGTCGAAGTACTCGCCGTACATCTCTTGCTCGGGGATGACGATCGGGCTCGGCACCCCCTCGGCGATGGGGTGCGTGGGGGCGATGGTCCAGACGAGTTCGCGTTCGCCGTCGTTGCGCCAGCGCAACGAGCACGTCGTGCCGAGGAGGCGCGTGAAGACCTTCGAGTAGTGGCCCGAGTGCAGCACGATCAGGCCCATGCCGGCCTGGACGTGCGCGACGACCCGGTCGACGACGTCGTCCGACACCTGGTCGTGGGCGACGTGCCCCCACCAGAGCAGAACGTCGGTCTCGGCGAGGCGCTGCTCGCTCAGGCCGTGCTCCGGGTCGGTCAGGACGGCCGTCGACACGTCGACGTCGTCGCCCAGCGTCTCGCGGAGTCCGGCCGCGACGGCTCCGTGGATGCCCTCGGGGTAGTTGCGGTTGACGATCTCGTCGCCGCGGCTCTCGTGGACGTTCTCGTTCCAGACGACGACCCGCAGGGGCGCGTCCTCCTGACGAACCGACTCGCGTGCGTCGCTCATCGCGCGCCTCCCTCGATCTCGTCGCTCGGCACGAGCACCTCGCGACCGGCCTGCGCAGACGCGTAGATCGCGTCGACGACACGACTGCGGTGCAGGGCGTACTCGCCGTAGTGACCCGAGAAGCGGGCGGTCCCGCCGGCCGCACCCGTGCCTCCTGAGTTCTCGCCCGACCGGATCGCGGCGATGAAGCCCTCGATCACCGACTGGTGGTGACCGCCGGGCACCGTCACCTGAGGACGCGACACCGTCGGCGCCCCGAGCACGTCCGAGTACAGCTCGAGGGTGCCCTGCGTCGCATAGTCGTCGACGTGCAGGCGGGCACCGCCGACGGAGCCGAGGAGCTCCACCTCGATGTCCTCGTGAACTTTCGAATAGGAGGCCCAGGAGGCCTGGAGCTGCAGACTGCGGCCGTCGGTGAAGCGCAGCAGGGCGCTGGAGAAGTCCTCGACGTCGAAGGGGGCGTCGGTGCGGGCCGAGATCGCTCCGCGGGCGGCGCCGCCGCGACCGGCCGGGCCGAGCTCGCCGTACGCGACGGCCGAGACCGTCTCGACGACGGGCTCGCCGAGCAGGTACAGCGCGATGTCGAGCACGTGCGAGCCGAGGTCGATCATCGGGCCGCCGCCCGCCGCGCTCTTGTTGGTGAACCAGGACCCGAGGCCCGGGATGCCCGCGCGCCGCAGCCAGCTCGCGCGCGTGTGATAGATCGAGCCGAGCGGATCGGTGTCGAGGTAGTCCTTGAGGAACGCGACGTCCGCACGGCGGCGGTGGTTGTAGGCCACCTCGAGCACGCGGTCGGCGTCGCGGGCCGCCCGCACCATCTCGGCGGCCAGGTCACCGGTCGTCGCGAGCGGCTTCTCGCAGAACACGTGCTTGCCCGACTGCAGGGCGGCCATCGCGATCGGGTGGTGCAGCGCGTTGGGCACGCCGATCGAGATCACGTCGAGGTCGGGCATCGCGACGACGTCCTGCCAGTCGGCGACGAGCCGCTCGACACCGCGCGACTCGCCCAGCTCGTGCAGTCGCGCCTCCTCCTGACCGGCCAACGCGACGACGCGGGCGCCGGGCAGGGCAGTGAAGGCGTCGAGGTGCGTGCTGCCGGCGAAGCCGAGGCCGATCACGCCGACGCGCAGGTCGGCGCCGTCGGGACGGGTCTCACTCGGGGCGGATGGGGTGCCGGACTGATCGAACGTCATCGTTTCCTCTCGTGGTCGGCGGACGCACTCGAGGGCCGCGTCGCTCACCGGTAGCCACCATCGTATCGATTCGACCGTGGGATGCCACTGTGGGTCGCCGTCGCCGTAGCCGTCGCCGAGGAGGCGCGGCGTCAGTGGGCGGCGTCGTCCTCGCGCTGGTTGACGATGCTGCCGGCGGCCTTCTGCAGGATCTCGTCGGCGGGGCGCCCTTGCTCGGCCGCCAGTGCACTCGACAACCCGGCGGTGAGGGCACCGCCGGTCGCGGCGAGCGACTCGACGACGAGTTCCTGTCGATGCGTCATCGGCTCGTCGATCAGTCCGTCGACCGTGTCGCGGAGGTTGTCCTCGGCACTGACGAGGCTCTCGGTGTCTCCGGAGTTCAGCGCGGCCGCGTGCGCGACCACGGCCAGCCCCAGCTGGGTCGCGACGTCGTCAGGATCGTTCGTCATGCCCCCCACGCTAGGCAGACCCGGCACACCGTCCACGCAGCTTGTCCCCCGATCTCGCTCGCGCCTCCTTAGCACCGCGACGGGTCACGCGCCCTCCTGAGGGCGGGTGACGGGGGTCGGTCGTAGCCTGACGCTGCCCGGCCGTGATGCCGACACGACCCGGGCCGACCGTCTACGAGGAGCACCCGTGCCCACCGCCACCATCCGCCCCACCCTGTTCTGCCTGCACGCGCTGGGCATGAGCCGCGACGAGTTCGCTCTCGTGTCGACCGAGCTGGCCGACGAGTTCGACGTCGTCGCGCTCGACCTGCCCGGCTTCGGGGAGGCCTCGACCGCCGACGGCGTCACGATCGACGACACGGTCCGCGGTGTGACGCGGCGCATCCGCGACCACGGCGCCACGCGCTGGCTGCTCGTGGGCCACAGCATGGGCGGCAAGATCGCCTCGATCGTCGCGGCGCGCACCCTGGCCGGGCGCGGCGGGCTCTTCGGCCTGGCCGGCGTGGTTCTGCTCGCGGCGTCGCCGCCCTCCCCGGAGCCGATGGACGACGAGCGCCGACAGACCATGATCGACTGGGCTGCACCCGGTCGTCTGGACCACGCCGCGGCTCGGGACTTCGTCGACGGCAACGTCGGTGCTCCGCTGCCCGAGGCGCTCGACGGTCAGGCCGTCGCCGACGTGCAGCGCAGCTCGGCGGAGGCGTGGACGGCCTGGCTCGAGCGCAGTAGTCGCGAGGACTGGTCCGCCGAGGTCGGCACGCTCGACCTCCCCGCCCTCATCGTCGCCGGGGGTGCGGACGGCGACCTCGGCCCCGATGCCCAGCGAGAATTGAACGGGCGTGTCTACCCGCGGGCGCACCACCTCGTGCTCGACGGCGCCGGTCACCTGCTGCCGCTCGAGCGACCGGCCGAGGTGGTCACGGCCCTGCGGCGGTTCTGGCACGACGACGCCGGGCGCTCCCCCGAGATCGCCGCGGACTTCTCGCGCACCATCGCCTCGAGCCGGACCGCCTCGAACACGCGCGGCATCATGGCTCGACGGGCGGTCGCGGACGACCCCCGCTACACACCCCGCGCGCTGACGGCCGCCCAACTCGACACGCTGCGCGTGATCGCCGACCGGGTCGTACCCCAGGACGACCCCGAGCACGCGATCGATCTCGCCGCCCGGGTCGACGCCCAACTCGCGGCGGGCGTCGGCGACGGGTGGCGCAACGCCGACCTTCCCCCCGATGCCGAGGCGTACGCCCGCGGCCTCGACCAGCTGGCCGACTTCGGATCGCTGACGGACGCGCAGCGGGACGAGCGCCTGACCGCGATCGTCGCCGGCGAGTACTCGGGCGGTGCTGCTGCCGTCGACGACGCCGGCGGTGCTGCTGACGGCGCGGCCGGCGCTGCTGCCGACGTCGCGACCGGCGGGGGCGCCGCCGCGTCGACAGACCAGGAGGCGCGGCGCCTGACCCCCGCACAGCTCACGGCCTGGTTCGAGGACTGCCGCGTCGACCTGGTCAAGCAGTGGCTCGCGCACCCCTCGACGATGCAGCGGATCGGCTTCGACGGGTTCGCGAACGGACGGGCCGGACGGGGCCTGCAGGGATTCACCCGGTTCGGAGCCGGACAACGAGAAGGCTGGGAACCAGCCATGGAGGTCACCCGATGAAGCTCGACGCGCAGCGCACCTACGACACCGACGAGGTCGTCGACGCCGTCGTGATCGGCACGGGCGCCGGTGGCGCCCCGATCATCGCCGAGCTGGCGAAGGCGGGCCTGTCGGTCGTGGCCCTCGAGGCCGGGACGAACTTCGAGCCCGAGGACTACACGCAGGACGAGATCGAGTCCGTCACGATCAACTGGATGGACGAGCGCCTCAGCGGCGGCGAGACGCCGACGGCCTTCGGCCAGAACAACAGCGGCAAGGGCGTCGGCGGGTCGACCCTGCACTGGGGTGCGTTCACGCCCCGGCCGGATGCCCGCGACCTGAAGCTCAAGACCCTGACCGGCCAGGGCGAGGACTGGCCCGTCGACCACGACGAGCTCACGGGATACATCGAGCGCGTGGAGCACTTCGTCGGCGTCTCGGGCCCGGCCGACTACCCGTGGGACCCGACGCGTTCGTACGAGCTGCCGCCTCCCGCCCGCAACGCGTCCTCCGACATGATGATCCGTGGCTGCGAGGCCGTCGGGCTCCGGGCGACGGATGCTCCGGCCGCCCTCGTCACGCGCGACTGGCAGCAGGACGAGGTCGGCACGCGACCGGCCTGCGTCGGCTGCGGCGGTTGCCACCAGGGCTGCCGCAGCGGCGCCAAGGTCAGCATGGACACGACGTACCTGCCGCTCGCCGTCGCGAACGGCGCCGAGATCCGCGCCGAGTCGACCGTGACCGGCATCGAGCTCGACGAGGCGGGCGAGGTCCGCGCCGTCGTCTACCGACGTGGAGGGGTCGAGTACCGTCAACGCTGCGCTGCGCTGTTCCTCTGCGCCGGGGGCGTGGAGACACCGCGCCTCCTGCTGCACACCGGCGTCGGCAACAGCAGCGACCAGGTGGGCCGCAACTTCATGGCGCACGGCGCCACCCAGGTCTGGGGCACCTTCGACGACGAGATGCGCGGCTACCGCGGCTACCCGTCGTCGATCATCACGGAAGACACGATGCGCCCCGAGGGTGTCGACTTCGTGGGCGGCTATCTCATCCAGAGTCTCGGCGCGATGCCGTTGACACTCGCCACGACGCTCGCGCGCGGCGCCGGCCTCTGGGGGCGCGCGCTCGTCGACGCGCTCGACGACTACCGCTACATGGCCGGCGTCGGCATCAACGCCGAGTGCCTGCCCAGCGAGCAGAACCGACTCGTGCTGTCCGAGGACGAGGTCGACGAGAACGGCGTGCCGAAGGCGATCGTCACCTTCACTCCGGGGCCGAACGAGAAGGCCCTCGACGAGCACGCCATCGCGACGATGCGCTCGATCGTCGAGGCCGCCGGCGGGCGCGACATCCGCGTGCTCGCGCGGACGGCGCACACGATCGGGACCTGCCGCATGGGCACCGACCCCGCGTCGGCCGTGGTCGACCCCGACGGGCGCAGCTTCGACGTGGCCAACCTGTGGATCTGCGACAACAGCGTGTTCCCGAGCGCGGTGGTCGCGAACCCGGCGCTGACGATCATGGCGCTCGCGCTGCGGACGGCCGAGCGGTTCCTGGCGGCGCGGGCGGCCCTGCCCGTCGCGGCCTGACAGGCGCCCCGGAGGTCGGCGGCGCGCTCGGCGGCGACACCGTCGACGGGTTCGGCGGCGACGTCAAGAGCGCCTGCCGAACGAGGAGGGCGCGGCCACCCGTGAGATGACCGCGCCCGGTGCCGGTGTTGTTCTGCATGAGCTTCACGGGCAGGGATGCAGTGCAACACCGGCCATGAAAGCGCTGAACGCTTCCAGCCCGTAGGACGGTACGCCCCTCGTCCGGGGTGCGTCCAGGTGGGGTACAGAGGTTCGATCAGCCCGCCCGCGGACGCGACCCCCTGTTCACGAGGCGACGGGACAGGGTTAGCTGAGACGAGCCTCCTGCACTCCCGTCCCGCCTCCCGCCCCTCGCTCGAAGAGAGTCCTCATGCGCGCCGCCGTCGTCTACAACCCCATCAAGATCGATCTGGATGCCGTGCGGAAGGTCGTCACGGCCGAGGCGGCGGACGCCGGATGGGACGAGACCCTCTGGTTCGAGACGTCGGCGGAGGACCCGGGTCGCGGCGCGACCGAGCGAGCGTTGGAGGCGGAGGTAGACCTGGTCATCGCGGCCGGCGGAGACGGCACGGTGCGCATCGTCGCCGAGGCCCTCGCCGATCGGGACGTACTCCTGGCCCTGCTGCCCTCGGGCACGGGCAACCTGCTCGCCCGCAACATGGATCTCACCCTCGACGACGTCGAGCACTCGATCCACACGGCCTTCACCGGCACGGAGCGCAAGGTCGATCTCGGCCGCATCGAGATCCGCCGCGAAGACGGCACCGTCGCGAAGCACGCCTTCCTCGTGATGGCGGGCATCGGCATCGACGCCAAGATGCTCGCGGCCACCGATGAGGACCTGAAGGCCAAGATCGGCTGGCTCGCCTACGTCAAGGCGATCATCACCGCCCTGCGCGACGACAACACGTTGCGCCTGCGCTACCAGCTCGACGACGGGCCGACGAAGCGGCTGCACGCGAACACCGTCATCGTCGGCAACTGCGGCACGCTGACGGGCAACATCCTGCTGCTGCCCGATGCGGCGATCGACGACGGCCTGTTCGACGTACTGCTGCTCAGGCCCGAGGGCATCGGCCACTGGCTGCAGATCATCGGCAAGGTGCTGATCGAGAACGGACTGATCCGGCGCACGCCGCTCGGCAAGCTCGTCGGCGAACGCTCGATCGAGGCGCTCAACTACGTCACGGCCAAGCGTCTGACGGCACGCCTGCAGGAACCTCAGGAGATCGAGCTCGACGGCGACGGCTTCGGCCGGGCGGTCGGGTTCCGCACGACGGTCGACCCGGGCGCGCTGCGCATCCGCGTCCCCGCCGAGGCGTAGCCGCCGCGGGCAGCTCCCGTCGTGTCGTGTTCGCGGCATCGTGTCGCGTTCGAGCGCCACACGATGACGCGAAGACGACGCGACGCCGCTCCGAGCCGAGGAGGCGCGGTGCGGCAGCGCGCGGACGCACGGGACGACCCTGAAGGGCGGCCCCGCGGCGCAGGCACCGCGAGACCCCACCCACTCGCCGGGGGATATCCCCCGAACGGGTCCGGGTGCAGCCGTCCTGGGCCCGCAAGGCCCACCCGGCGAGGCTTGAAGGCATGAACACGACGCACTCTCCCTCTCCTGACAAGCCGACCCGCACCTCCTCGTCCTCCCGCCGCGGCCGCGTCGCGCCGCTCGTCGCCGTGGTCGGCGCGACGGCGTTCGCAGCCATCGCCTTGACCGGCTGCGCCAGCGGCGTGGAAGCCTTCAAGTCAGCCGTCGGCGCCCAGCAGGTGCAGCAGCGGCACTACGACCGCTGGAACGTCGCGCCGACGCACGCGACGTCGACCGACCTCGCCTGGTTCCTGCCCTCGTGGGTGCCGTCCGACGCGACCGACATCGACGTGCGCCTCGACACCGAGAAGCCCGGGTACGAGATCGCGTTCACCTCGACGACCGGCGTCGACCCGGCCCGCTGCACCCCGGTCGACGGGGACCTCGGCGGCCCTGCGCTGACCCCCGACGTGCTGCCGACGACCCTGCCCCACACGGGACTCGTCAGCTGCGGCGACGGTCGCGTCACCGCCGAGGTCGACGGCCGGTGGTACGGCTGGACGACACTCGAGCCCGTCCCGGGCGACGACGGCGCGACCACGCTGCGCAGCGACGGGACGCCCGCGTCATGAGCGACCGGACCTCTACTCCCCTGACCTCCTCGACCGCCTCGACCGCCTCGCGGCAGGTCGGCACCTCAGGAGGCGCGGCGCCGGTCGCCCGCCTCGAGCACGTCTCGAAGTCGTTCGGTCTCGGTGCCGGGCGGGTCGACGCGCTGCGTGACGTGTCGCTCGACCTCCATGCCGGTCGCTTCACGGCCGTGATGGGCCCGAGCGGTTCGGGCAAGTCCACCCTCATGCACATCACGGCCGGGCTCGACCAGGCGACATCGGGCCGGGTGCTGCTCGGCGACACCGACATCACCGGGCTCGACGACACGCAGCTGACGCTGCTGCGACGTCGGCGCATCGGGTTCGTCTTCCAGGCGTTCAACCTGGTGCCGACCCTCGACGTGTCGGCCAACATCGAGCTGCCGTTCCGGCTCGACGGGCGCCGGGCCACCGCCGACGAGCGCGCGTGGATCGACTGGCTCGTCGGCACGCTCGGCCTCGGCGCACGCCTGACGCATCGTCCGCACCAGCTCTCGGGCGGCCAGCAGCAGCGCGTCGCGATCGCGCGGGCTCTCGCGACCCGACCGGATCTCGTCTTCGCCGACGAGCCCACCGGCAACCTGGACTCGGCGACGGGCCGCGGCGTGCTGGACGTGCTGCGCTCGGCGACCCGCGACCACGGTCAGAGCATCGCCATGGTGACCCACGACCCCGTGGCGGCGAGCTACGCCGACCGCGTCGTCTTCCTCGCCGACGGCGCGCTCGTGCACGAGATCGGCCCGAGCACCCCGGCCGAGGTCTCCGCCGTGATGCTCGACCTGGAGCGGGCGGCATGAGCACGCTCGACCACCTGCGGGAGCACCGGCCGAGCATCGTCGTCTCCGCGCTGGCCACCACGTTCGGCGTCGGCCTGCTCACGGTGACGCATGTCTTCGCCCAGCTCGTCGCGCGCGACGGAGCCGTCTCGTCGAGCCCGACCGTCGCGAACCTGCTGTCACTCGTCGCCTCGGTGTTCGTCGGCCTCGCCCTCTACGTCGGGGCCGTCGTCACCGCGAACACGTTCGCGACCGTCGTCGCCGGGCGTGCCCCGACCATCGCGCTGCTGCGGTTGCTCGGCTCGTCGGCTCGCGCCCAGCGGCGGGCCGTCGCGCGCGAGGGTCTCGTCGTCGGAATCACCGGAGCCCTGCTCGGCACCCTGCTCGGCACGGGACTCGTCATCGGTGCCGTGCGCGTGCTGGTCGGTCAGAGCCGACTGCCCGACGCCGACTACTCGTTCGTGTCACCGACGACCGTGCTGCCCGCCGTCGCGGTGGTGCTGACGACGGTCGCCGCCGCCTGGGTCGGATCGCGCAAGGTGCTGCAGGTGACACCGTTGCAGGCGACGGCCGCGGCGCAGGACGAGCCCGTCGGGTCGCGTCCCCGTCGGGTCGGCCGTGCCGTCGTCGCGGGTCTCCTCATCGCCGGCGGCGGCGTGCTGGTCGCGGCCGGGGTCGTGCTCGGGTTCGCGGACGCGAGCGGCGTGCTCGTCGCGTTCGTCGGCGGCGTCGTATCGTTCACCGGCGTCGTGGTCGGCGCGCACGTGATCATGCCGGCCGTGTTGCACGCCGTCGGCCGCTCGTTCGGCACGGGTCAGGTCGCCCGGCTCGCGGCCGAGAACGCCGTGCGTCAGCCCGAGCGGAGCACCCGCGCGACGATCGGCATCGTGATCGGCGTGACACTCGTCACGACGCTCGCCGTCGCGCTCGAGACACTGCGGACGTTCATCGACACGATCGTCGACGATCCGTCGTACGCGGCCGAGCTCGACACGATGTTCACGACGACGCTCGCCGTCATGATGGCGCTGGTCGGCTTCTCGGCCGTGATCGCGGCCGTCGGCATGGTCAACGACATGTCGCTCAGCGTGCTGCAGCGTCGGCGCGAGCTCGGGCTGCTGAGGGCCGTCGGGGCGACGGCCGCGCAGGTGCGCCGGATGATCCTGCTCGAGGCCGCGCAGATGTCGGTCACGGCCGTCGCGGTCGGCGTCGTGCTCGGAATCGGCTACGGCTGGGCCGGCGCGCAGGCGCTGCTCGGGTCGGCGGGTCAGGGCGCGCTCCTCCCGCCGTCCCTGCCCGTCGGCGTGCTCGTCGGGCTCGCGATCACGGCGGCCCTACTCGCCGGAGCCGCCGCGCTCGTCCCGGCGCGGCGGGCGACGGCGACCACGCCGGTCGAGGCCCTGGCCGCACGCTGAGCCGGGCGGCCCGGGGTCCCGTCCACCGATCGGGTACTAGCCACCCGTGTCGTGTCGCGTTCGCGGCGTCGTGTGGTGTTCAGGAGCCACACGATGACGCGAACGCAACACGACAGCAGCGCGGCGGCGCGGCAGCGCGGCAGCGCGGCAGCGCCGCAGCGCCCCGTCAGCTCCGCGCGCCGCGCCGGTTCGGCTGCTCGACCTCGGCGGCGTCGAGGTAGCTCCGCGCGACGAGGCTCCCCTCGGCGTCCGTGGCCCAGATCAGCAGCCGCCCGGGGCCGCTCCTGGCCGGCACCATCAGTTCGACGGCGGCCGACAACTCGAACGGCCGCGCCTCGACCGGCTCGGAGAGCACGTCCGGCCGCCGCACGGGATCGAGCGGCGCTCCGGCCGGCAGCCACGCGGCCGAGACAGTCGCGACGAGGGGCTCGGCGCCATGCGTCGAGACCTGCACCGCGAGCGCGAACGGCTCCGCGGGAGGCTCGATGTCGGCCCCGGCCGCGAGCGGCACGAGGTCGAGCACGAGCACGGTCTCGGCATTGACGTCGCTCGGCACGCAGCCGCCGCCGTCCTTCGGCCGACGGTCGGTCGTGAGCAGCCCCGCCGCCTCGTGCTCGACGTCGGCGAACTCGGTGTACACGTAGCCGGCGAACCGGTCGTGCCGACGCATCTCCTGCGTCTCCCACCGCAGGTGCCAGGCGCGCTCGAGACTCGTGAACCCCTCGCCGTACTCGCTGTTGAGCAGCGGCACCCCGCGACGGGGGAAGTCGGCCGACCCGTACAGCGACTTGTCGACGACGAAGTCGGGCCCGAGCCGCACGGGGAACGTCTCGCGGCTGCCGTCGGCCAGAGCGGCCATCACACGGCGCCACTCGGCGAGGTCGGGCTCGTAGTAGTGCCAGTCGACGAGGTCGCTCCGGACGTGCGCCCATCCCGAGTTCTCGACGATCGGCCGGGTGTCGTCGAGGGCCCGCAGCGCGTCGTAGGCGTGCACCGCCGCGGCGGCCCGGGACGCACTGCCGGGGATGTCCCAGTCGAGCCCCCACTCCTCGTTGTACAGACCCCAGATGACGATCGACGGATGGTTGCCGTCCCGCTCGACCATCGCCGGCAGCTGGGCCTCGAAGGCCCGGGCCGACTCGTCCGAGAACCGGCTGGGGCAGGGCGGCTCTGCCCAGACGAGCATGCCGGTGCGATCGGCCTCGTGCAGCCAGAGCGGCTCCTCGAACTTGAGGTGCTTCCGCACGAGGTTGTAGCCGAGGTCGCGCGCCAGCACGATGTCTCGGCGCAGCGACTCGGCATCGGGCGCGGTGAGACCGCTGTCGGTCCAGTACCCCTGGTCGAGCACGCCCTTCACGTACAGCCGTCGGCCGTTCAGGAGGAGCTCCTCGCCCCGGGTCTCGATCGAGCGCAGACCGCCGGTCACCACGACGACGTCCGGCTGCTCGTCGCCGACCGTGATCTCGACGCGGTACAGGTGCGGGTCGGTCGGGGACCAGAGTCGCGGGGTCGTGACGTCCAGGCGTCCCGACGCCGCGCCTCCGGCGTCCGTCGTGAGGTCGAGCGTCTCGCCCGACTCGACGACGCGGGCGCGCACGGACGCGCCGGCGGGCTCGTCTCCTGAGACGACGACGGACACGTCGAAGCCCGTCAGGCTGTCACCACGCAGGCCGACCTCGCGGGCGTAGCTGCGGCCGCGCGCCTCCAGCCAGACGGTCTGCCAGATGCCGGAGGTGGGCGTGAACGCGACACCGTCGTAGTCGTCGCGCGGGATCGACCGCTGCTTGCCGTGCGGGATGGCGCGCTTGTCGGCCGGGGCGTGCACCTCGACCGTGAGCTGCGAGGCGATGCCCGGCAGCAGGTAGTCGGTCACGTCGAACTCGAACGACTCGTAGCCGCCCACGTGCTCGCCGACGACGCTGTCGTCGAGGCGGACGACGGCGTGATGGTGCACCGCTCCGAACGAGAGCACGACGCGCGAGCCGGCCCACTCCTCGGGCACGGTCACGGCGCGGCGGTACGTCGCCCGCTCGAGCCAGGTGCGCTCGACGCCCGACGCGACAGTCTCCCAGGCGAACGGGACGGTGATGGTCGACGCGGCCTGGTCGCCGTCGAAGTCCCATGTGCCGTTGAGGTTCAGCCAGCGGGCCGACCGGTCGCGATCGGGTCGGGGGTACTCGGGTCGGGGCACGACCGCGCCGTCCACGGCGTCGGGCGCCGCGTCGGTCGTCGCCGTGCCGACGAGCGTTCCGGAGGCGCGGGTCGAGTCGGACGCGGAGGTGTCGGTGGAGGAGAGGGTCATGGTCAGCCTTTCACGCTTCCGGCGAGGATGCCGTTGATGAAGTGGCGCTGCAGCACGATGAACAGCACCAGGAGTGGGATGAGGGCGAGCGAGCTCGCGGCGAGCAGTTCGCCGGTCACGGTCGCGTAGTCGGCGCCGATGCGGTTGCCCGAGATGTTCTGAGCCAGCGTCGAGAGGACGACCTGCAGCGTGGCCATCCGGTCGGAGCTCGCGATCACGACCGGCCAGACGAAGTCGTTGTAGATGTTCATGATCGTCAGGACGGCGAGCCCGGCGAGACCGGGCCGGATGACCGGCACGACGATCCGCCAGAAGATTCCGAACTCGCTCGCGCCGTCGACGCGCGCGGCGTCGAGCAGCTCGTCGGGGACGGCGGCGATCACCTGACGCATCCAGAAGATCGCGAACGCGTCGACCGAGCCCGGCAGGATGAGCGCCTGGTAGGTGTTCACCCAGCCGAGCGCCTTCATCTCGAGCAGCAGCGGCAGCACCAGCACGATCGTCGGCAGCATGAGCGTGACGAGCACCGCCCCGAACACGAGCCCCTTGCCGACGAAGTCGTACTTAGCGAACGCGAACGCCGCCAACGGCGCGAAGACGAGGGTGATGGCTCCCTTCGCGACGAGCACGATGCCCGTCACCAGGAACCCGTGCCCGATCGGCACGTCGGCGAGCATGGCGCTGAAGTTCGACAGCGTGAACGACGTCGGGTCGATGCCGAGCGGGTCGGTGATGATGTCGTTCGCCGGTCTGAACGCCGAGGTGAGCGCCCAGACGACCGGCGCGAGGAACAGCGCCATGAGCACGAGCAGGAACGCGTGGGCGGCGACGGGCGGTCGTCCACGCCGGATGCGCGCGACGGGTGGCGCCGCCTCCTGCGTTCTCGACGCCGTCGACACGGGACGTCGCCGCGTCGGGGCCGTGGTGTCGGCCATGGTCAGTCCTTCGCTCTCAGCAGTCGGACGAACGCCAGCGACACGATCATGACGAAGACGACGAGCAACAGGGAGTTGGCTGCCCCGGTGCCGAGATCGGCCCGGGTGATGTGGTTGTAGAGGTAGTAGCCGGCCGTGGTGGTCGAGCCGTACGGGCCGCCCTGCGTCACGACGAACGGCTCGGCGAACATCTGGAACACCGCGAGGGTCTGCAGCACCACGGCGAACATGATGGTGCGGCGCAGCAGGGGCACCGTGATGCTCCAGATCTGCCGTGGTCGGCTCGCGCCGTCGAGCCCGGCGGCCTCGTACACCGAGTGGTCGATCGACTGCAGCCCCGACAGCAGGATGATGACGATGAACCCGGTCGTCTTCCAGAGGAAGAGCAGCGCCAGGGTCGGCTTCGCCCACGTGCTCGACGTCAGCCAGGCCACGTCGGGGATGCCGACGAGCCCGAGCACCGCGTTGACGGCGCCGTGCTCCTGATCGAACAGCACGACCCAGATCTGCCCGACCGCCACGAGCGGCGTGACGAACGGGACGATGAACGAGACGCGGTACATGCCGCGGAGGCGCATCTTGGCCGAGTCCAACAGCACCGCCACGATCACGGCGAGCACCATCTGGACGGGGATGATCAGCAGCCACAGCACGCCCGAGTTGGCGAGCGACCCCCAGAAGCCGGGGTTCGTGAGCAGGTACGTGTAGTTGCCCCAGCCGACCCACTCGGCCGCCCCGGCACCGCGCCAGTTCGTGAAACTGAGGCGGGCCGTGAAAATCAACGGGTAGACGCTGAACGCCGCGAAGATGACGACGAACGGCAGGACGAACAGATACGGGGCCGCGAGCCGCCGGAGGCGCGGGCCGCGGTAGCGACGCCGCGCCCCGGAGGCACGGGGAGGGACGAGAGAGCCGGTGGTCATGACGAGGCGGTCACTGTCGGTCGACGAGGTTCTTCTGGATGTCGGTCGTGGCGTTCTCGATCACCTGATCGGGGCTGAGGTCGCCGTCGTACATCTTCTGCAGGTCGTTGCCGAGGTACTCGGTCGAGCCGTTCCACCACGGCGGGATGGGTGTGCCGCGCGGGATCTCCTGACCGGCCTTCGTCGCGACGGACCACAGGTCTTGGCCACCGAGCGCGGCGACCTTGCCGAACAGCGGCTTCGCGGGGTCGGCGGCCGGCGTGTACGCCGGGATCGACGTGTTGAGTCCGTCCGGGTAGACCGAGCTCGGGCCCCAGACCGCGCTGTAGCCCTTCTCGTCGTACATCAGGAACTTGTAGAACAACCACGCGAGGTCGGCGTTCTTGCCGTCCTTCGGCAACACGAACGACGAGCCGCCCATGGCGCCACTCCGCGGGCCGCCCTTCTCGAACGCCGGCAGCGGCATGGCCCGCCAGTCGGTGTTGTTCGCGCCGAGCAGCTGCTGCGGGGCGAAGCTGTACCAGATGGCCCAGGGGTAGAAGACCTCCTTGCCGCCGGTCAGATCGGCGATGTCGCTCGGGCCGAGGTACTCCGACCGGTCACCGAGGCCGTCCTTCTGGATTCCGTCGAGCATCGACAGGATCTTCTTGTACTCGGGGCTGTCGAGTCGCAGCTGGCCCTTCTCGTCGGCGATCGACGTGCCGAGCTGGCTGGCGAACATCTCCAGTTGCAGCTGGCCGAGGAAGGCGCCCTGCTCGAGGTGGATCGGCTTGGAGTCGGGCACGGCCTGCTTGTACTGGCGTGCGGCGGCGAGGAGGTCGTCGTAGGTCTCGATCTTCCCGGCATCGATGCCGGCGGCCGACAGCGCGGTCGCGTTGTAGTAGAGCAGACCGGGGTTGAGGTCGTACGGCACCCCGTAGATGCCGCCGTCGACCGTGTTGACGTCGACCTTCTGCGGCGCGATGTCGTCGACGTACGGCTTCAGCACGTCGCTCAGGTCGTAGAGGTACTTCGAGTACGCACCGACCATGGCATCGTCGAGGAAGACGCCGTCCGGCACGTCGGACCCGGTGATGAGCGTGTTCTGCAGCTTCGCGTCGATGTCAACTGCCTGGTGGTTGACCTTGATGTCGGGGTACTTCTTGTTGAAGTCGGCGATCACGCCGTCGAACACGTCGTAGAGGTCGCCCGAGCGGTCCCAGATGGTGATCGTGCCCTTGGGGTCGTCCCCGGTCGGAGCCTGGAGTCGCGACGACGTGTCGGCGCCGCCGCCGTCGATGCTGGGGCCGCACGCGGTGAGCGCCAGCGCGGTGATCGTGGTGAACGCGCTCGCGGCGGCGAGGCGGCGTATCCGTCGGGTCGGTCGGGTCATGTCGGGAACACTCCTTCGTGTTTTGCCATCGTGTGCAAAAGCTAGCCTACGTTTGCCAACGTTGCAACAGATAGTCTGACGGCATGCCCGCAACACTTCGCGACGTCGCCCAGCACGCGCAGGTGTCGGTGCGGACGGTCTCGAACGTGGTGAGCGGTGCGGTGCGCGTGAGCGACACCCTGCGCGCCAAGGTCGAGGCCGCCATCGACGCCCTCGACTATCGACCGAACCCCGTGGCCCGCACTCTGCGCACCGGACGCACCGGCGTGCTCGCCCTCGTCGTCCCCGAGATCGACGTGCCCTACTTCAGCGAGCTCGCCCGAGAGGTGATCGACGCGGCCGGAGCCGTCGGCTACCGCGTCATGATCGATCAGACGGGGCACGACCACGATCGCGAGCGACAGCTGCTCTTCGGCGACGACCGCACCATGCTGTTCGACGGCCTGCTCTTCAGCCCGCTCGTCACGAGCGCCGACCTGCACGACATGACCAGCGCCTCCACCGTGCCCCTCGTGCTGCTGGGCGAGCACGACTTCGACGGCCGGTTCGACCACGTCGCCATCGACAACGTCCAGGCGGCCGCGGATGCCACGACGCACCTCCTCGCCTCGGGTCGCCGGCGCGTCGCCGCGATCGGGGCGCAACCGCAGGAGTCGTTCACCACTCCCCTCGCCCGCGAGTCGGGTTATGTCCGGGCGCTCACCGAGGCCGGCCTCGACGTCGACCCGCATCTCGTGCGCTCGGCCGCGCACTACAGCCGCTCGGACGGCTACGACGCCGCCCGCGCCCTGCTCGCGGAGGACCCGCGCCCCGACGCACTGTTCTGCTTCTCCGATCTGCTGGCGATCGGAGCGATCCGGGCGGTCTTCGACGCCGGACTGAGCGTGCCCGAGGACGTCGCCGTGATCGGCATCGATGACGTCGACGAGGGGCGCTACTCGCGACCGTCGCTCAGCACCGTCTCGCTCGACACGTCGTACATCGCGCACGAGGCCGTCAAGCGGATCATGGCCCGCATCGACGAGCCCGACCTGCCCGGCGTGCAGATCACGGCGCCGCACCGCCTCGTGCTGCGCGAGAGCTCCGCCGCGCGCTGACCGGGCCCCCGCGCCCGCGCACCGCCCGCGCCCGCGCACCGCCCGCGCCCGCACCGCCCGCGCCCGCACCGCCCGCGCCCGCGCACCGCCCGCGCCCGCGCACCTCGTTCTGATCAGCGCACCACGTTCTAGCGCGGTGCACTGATCAGAACGAGGTGCCGACGCCGCGCGCGCACCCCTTGCAACGTGCGCAAAACACTGCCACCCTCATTGCAACGTGCGCAAAGCCGCGCATGCCACCGTGCGCATCGGCGCGCACACGACGGGAAGGTACTCATGCACACCCACGCCAGGTCCGGCAGACCACCCTCGCTCCGCCTCCTCGCGACGGCCGCCGCCGCCGTGCTCATCGCCCTCACGCTCACCCCGGCCACCTCGGCGTCGGCGGCGGGCACGGGCTCCGTCCTGTGGAGCCCCAACCTCGCCACCACCCCCAACGGCACCGGCGGCTACCCCCGCGCCACGACGCTCGAGTTCGACAATTCCGCGGCCGACACCGTGCTCGCCACGTTCGCCAAAGCGGGAACGGGCACCCCCGGCTCGCTGCCCGTCTACCGCAGTACGAACGGCGGCGCATCCTGGTCGGCGCTCTCGGAGATCCGCTCGGCGACCTCGGGCTGGGACATCGAGGCGCCCACCCTGTTCGAGGTGCCCCGCACGATCACCGGGCTGAACGCCGGCGACATCCTCGCGGCGGGCACAGCCTGGAAGAAGGGCGACTACACGACGCAGAAGATCGAGGTCTTCAAGAGCACGAACGGAGGCGCGAGCTGGCAGTTCCTGTCGAACTGCACGCAGACCTCGGGCCTGCCCAACTCGTGGGGTCACGGTATCTGGGAGCCGTCCTTCCTGATCTCGTCGAGCGGCAACCTCCAGTGCTTCATCTCGGACGAGCGCCCCGCGAACTCCGCCACGAACAACCAGAAGATCGGCCACTACACGTCGACCGACGGCGGCCACACCTGGGGCTCGACGATGACGAACGACGTGATCTTCCCCAACGACGCCTCCGCCCGCCCCGGCATGCAGACGTTCGCGCCGCTGCCCGACGGCCGCGTCGCGATGAGCTACGAGCTGTGTCGCGACGGGACGAACGCCGACCACGCCTGCGAGGTGTACATCAAGTTCAGCTCCGACGGCGCGAACTGGGGAGCCGCCGGCGACCGCGGCACGCTGGTCCGCACCTCCGACAGTCGTGAGCTGCTGCACACGCCGTACATCTCGTGGAGCGCGGGCGGAGGCGCGAACGGCACCCTGATGATCTCGGGTCAGCGCGTCGTCGCGGGCCCGACCGGGAACAAGACCGTGCTCGCCGAGTCGGGCACGGTGCTGTTCGCCAACAAGAACCTCGGCTCGGGCGACTGGTTCGAGGCGTCGACCCCCGTCACGGTCAACCCCACGGGCGGGTACGCGGCCGGTGTGCCGTCCTGCCCCGGCTACTCGACGCCGGCGATCCCGCTGAGCGGCGGCTCGTCGTACGTCTACTTCGCCGCGACCTGGCTCGGTCAGGGCGACCAGTGCGGCGTCCGCGTCGGCATCGGCGCGGTCCCCCGGGCGACGGGCGCGGTCACCGGCCCGGGCGGCAAGTGCCTCGACGTCGACACCAACACGTCGGTGAACGGCAACCGCGCGCAGCTCTACACCTGCGGTACCGCCTCGGGCCAGGACTGGTCGCTCACCGCGGCCGGGACGCTCGAGTCGCTCGGCAAGTGCCTCGACGTCGACGCCCAGGGCACGGCCAACTTCACGAAGGTGCAGATCTGGGACTGCAACGGCTCGGGCGCCCAGCGCTGGGTCCCGCAGTCGAACGGCGCCCTGCTGAACCCGCAGTCGGGCCGCTGCCTGGACGACCCGCAGGGCGTCACGACCGACGGCACGAAGCTGCAGATCTACGACTGCAACGGTCTGTCGACGCAGCGCTGGACGCTGCCGGCGTGACCGACCCGAGGAGGCGCGGTGCGGGTCGCCCCCGCACCGCGCCTCCTCGGCGTCGTCCGTCGCGTCCGCGTTCGTGTGGCGTTCGCAACATCGTGTCGCGTTCGAGCGCCACACGATGACGCGAAGACGACGCGACGCCGCTCCGAGCCGAGGAGGCGCGGGTCGGCTACCGCCCCCGCCCACCCGGAGCGAGGGCGGGAACGAGCGGCACCACCGACGCGATCATCAAGACGGTGCCGAGCACCACGTCGTCACCCGACCGCAGCACCGCGCCGGCGACGAGCAGCGCGCCGAACAGCACGGCCGCGAGCAGACGCCGCACGGTGCGGTCGAGACGGGCGACCTGGCGCTCGATGCGCGGGCTGCCGACCTCGAGCGAGCCGTCCTGCAGGCGGTCGAGTGCGGCATCGAGCCGCTGCGGCAGCCGCACGGCGACGGCGGCGACGTCGAGCGCCCGCTTCCCCACGTCCTGGACGAGGTTGCCGCGCTCGTCGCGGACGAGCTGCGCGGCGTAGGGCTCGACGGAGTCCCACAGGTTGAACGACGCATCGAGGGCGCTCGCGACACCCGACGTCAGGGTCATGGCCCGCAGCACGAGCAGGAAGTTCTCGGGCAGCTGGAACGGCAGACTCCGGACGAGGTCACCGAACTGGGCCGCGAACTCGCGGAACTCGCGCGGGTCGACCTCGCGCAGCTCGGCGAAGCCCATGCCGCCGAAGCGGGCGAACGTCGCCGTCATCGCGCGCTCCAGCTCGATCGTGTCGGCCGTCGGCAGCAGCACGCCCAGATCGCGCATCGCGTCGACCAAGCCGGCGCCGTCCCGCGACGCCGCCGCGATCAGCATCGTGCGGAGGCCGCGCCGGGTCGAGGCCGGCACCTCGCCCATCATGCCGAAGTCGATGAAGGTGAGCTTCCAGGCCGGCCCCGCGGCGTCGGCCCCGGCGCCCCCGGTGCCCCCGCCCTCGGCGCCCGCGCCCTCGACGCCTCCCCCGCCGACACCGCCGACACCGTCGCCCGCGCGCACCGGCGTGACGAAGATGTTGCCGGGGTGCGGGTCGGCGTGGAAGAACCCGTTCGTGAACAGCTGGTCGAACATGACCTCGGCGAAGACCGGGGCGACCGCTGCCGGGTCGATGCCGGCCGCGGCGAGCGCTGCGACGTCGGTGACCTTGATCGCCGTGACGTCCTCGAGCACGAGCACGCGGCGGGTCGTGCGCTCCCAGACGATCTCGGGGACGTCGACCCGGTCGTCGGCCGCGAAGTCCGCGGCGAAGCGCGCCGAGTTCGCGGCCTCGTTCAGGTAGTCGATCTCTTCGAGGCTGGTGCGCGCGAACTCCTCGACGAGCGCGGGTGCGTCGACCCGGTTCGAGACGAGTCGCACGTGGCTCAGCCAGCCGCCGACCTTCCGCAGAGCGGCCAGGTCGATGTCGACGATGGCGTCGATGCCGGGGCGCTGCACCTTGATCACGACGGCGCTCAGCCCGGTGTCGGCGGCATCGGCCGGGGCGAGCACGGCCCGGTGCGCCTGGCCGAGCGATGCCGCGGCGATCGGCACGGCGTCCACCGAGGCGAACACGCGCTCGAGCGGCAGACCGAGTTCGCGCTCGGCCAGGGTGCGGATCGCGTCGAACGGGACCGGCGGGACCTCGTCCTGCAGCCCCTCGAGCTCCTTGGTAATCTCGGGCGGCAGCACGTCGAGTCGGGACGACAGGTACTGGCCGACCTTGATCATGAGCCCGCCGAGCTCGAGCGCCAGGTGGTGGAACCCGCGCGCGAAGCGTTTCATCCGAGCCGCCCGGGTGCGTTCGGCGATCACACGCAGCCCGAGGCGCGGCAGAACGAGCTCGTACCACCACGTGATGGCGAGGTACCACGACGCGAACCGCAGGATGCGCCGATAGCGGGCACGGCCGGCCCCGCCCCTCACCGTCGCGGGCGAGGATGCGTGATCAGTCGACGTCACCCGGGGTCAGTCTTGCGCGAGGATCGAGTACAAGCGGCGCCGCGCCTCCTCGAGGACGACGACGGCCTGGTCGACCTGTTCGGACGAACCGGAGCGCCCGACCTGCGCGGTCGCCCGCGCCAGGCCGATGGCCGCCTTCGGCAGCGCGGACCGGCGATCGCGCGACGTCGTCGGGTCGCCCCACGGCAGATCGTCGGCGGCATCGGCGACGGCACGACCGGCCTCGGTGAGCGAGTGGACCTTGCGCCCGTCGGACTCGACCGCGACGATCAGCCCTTCGTCCGTCAGCAGTTGCAGCGTCGGGTAGACGTCGCCGGCCGAGGGTGTCATCGAGCCGTCGCTGCGCTCCTCGATCTCACCGATGAGCTGGTAGCCGTGCATCGGCTTCTCGGCCAGCAGCGCCAGGATCGCCGAGCGCAGGTCGCCCTGCGCATCGGACCGCGAACCCTGTCCGGAGGCGCGGCTCGGGCCGAACTCGCCGAGTCGCTTCTCGAGACCGGCGCGGAGTTCGTCCATCGCCTGCCACATGCCGTCGAGGTCGACCCGACCCCCGAACGATCCGGTCGAAGACGTGCTGCCCATGATGATCTCCTTGTCGAGGGTGAGCCGTATCCGAACGATAGCCCCGGGCCCTGGACGGTTGACCGGTCGGCGCCGAGAGCCTCCTGCGACGGCCTCGGCGAGTCGGCTCCGATCCGACGGGTGTCGGGCACTCGGCGGTCGTCGAGCGCTCGGCGGCCCCCGTCGCGCTCGGCACTGTTGACTCGACACAGGTCCCTCCGACTCGCGACCGTGGTCGCGCCTCCCCCTCGTCGGTCGGGTCGGGAGGAACGATGTCCGACGAACACCCCGAGCCCGACGGCCGCACCCGGCACTACGGCGACTTCTACGGTCTGAGCGAACCCGCCGGCGAAGGGGACGTGACGCTCGTCATCGGCAACTGCCAGGCCGAGTCGCTGCGGATCTTCCTGGACGGCGGTGGGCTGCGCACGGTCCGCACGCCGCCGATCCACGAGCTGGTCGAGGCCGATCTGCCGCATCTGCAGCGGTGGCTGGCCCGCACGCGGCTGCTCGTCGCGCAGCCGATCCGCGACGGGTACCACGGCATGCCGCTCGGCACGGCCGAACTCGCGGCCGTGCTGCCCGGCGGCGGTCGTCTCGTGCGGGTGCCCGTCATCCGGTTCGCGGGGCTCTACCCGGCCCATGTCATCGTGCGCCCGCCGAGCGATCCGTCGCTCGTGCCTCCCCTGGTCGAGTACCACGACATCCGTACCATCGCCGAGGCGGCGGGGCAGCCTCTCGCCGAGGACGCCCTCACGCCCGACCTCGTGCGTCGGGTCGCCGAGCTGTCGCTCTCCGAACTGCGCCGACGCGAGGTCGCGAACGACACGGTCGTCGCCTCCGATCTCTTCGCAGCCCCTTCGTTCGACCAGATGCGGACGCTCAACCACCCCGGCAACCCGGTCTTCGCCGCACTGGCCGCACGCGTCCGCGAGCGGGCCGGCGTCCCCGCGTTCACCGTCGACCCGGGGCGGCCGGTGCTGGTCAGCGTGCATGCACCTCGCGAACGCGCCGTGCTCGATGCGTGGTCCCTCGACGGTGAGCCGACCGATCACTGGGTCGTCGGTGGCGCCCCGATCGATTCCGAGGAGGTCCGCCGCGCCCACCTCGCCTGGTACGCCGCGCACCCCGACGCCGTGGCGGCTGCACTCGCCCGGCACGCCGACACGCTGCGGCTCTGGCGCGCGATCACGGGCTGACCGCCGCTGCCCGGCGGCTGCCGCCGCTCCCGCTGCCGGGCTGCCGCCGCTACCGCTGCCGGGCTGCCGCCGCCGCGTCGTGTCGCGTGTGCGACATCCTGTCGCGCACGAACACGACACGACGCCGCGAACACCACACCAGGAGGCGCGGTGCCAGCGATCAGCCCAGCCCGAGTCGCGGATACAACGCCGTGAACCCGTTCTCGAAGCCGCCCATGATCGCGCCGAGGACGTGACCGCCGTGGGGGATCTCCGCATACCGGGTGCCGAATCCCGCGGCCGAGGCGGCGGCCTGTGCGGCACGGGCGGCCGCGACGTAGACCGGGTCGTCGGACCCGGCCGTGAAGACGGCGACCGAGCCGGGATAGCGGTGCGTCGCGAGCACGGTCTCGGGCTTCTGGGCGTCGTAGGCCGCCTGGTCGCCGTCGAAGACCGACTGCAGCAGGGCGTCGGGGTTCTCCGAGCCGGGGTAGATCTCGCCCGAGATGTCGAGCAGGTTGCCGAACTTCTCGGGGTAGCGGGCCGCGTAGAGCAGGGCGCACGCGCCACCGTTCGAGTAGCCGCCGATCGTACGCGAGGCCCCCGACGTCTGGACGTGCAGATTCGCGTCGGCCCACTCGACGACGTCCTTGGTGATGTACGTCTCGGCCTTGCCGAAGCGTGCCGAGTCGGAGCAACCCGGGTCCTGCGACGGGTCGCCCAGCTGGTCGGCGACCACGACGATGGGCGCCAGTCCGTCGTGCCGGGCGGCGAACTCGTCCAGGACCTTGCCGACGTACTGCGGGTCGGGGTCGCCGGGCTGGCCCATCATCATGATCATCAGCGGCAGCTTCGGGGCCCCCTCGACGAGAGCCGCGGGCGGGAGGTAGAGCCCCGCGTCGCGCGCGCCGAATCCTGAGTGCACGGCGGGGATCTGCACGGACCCCAGTCGCCCCTTCTCCGGCATCCCCGGGGGTGCGTGCCACGTCGAGGCGAGATCCGTGACCGCCTCGGCTCGTCCGAACGGTTGGATCGACAGGGGCTCGATCGCGGCCGCCGGAGCCCGGCCGACGAACGACCCCAGCGTCGGGGTGAGCCCGAAGGCCGCGGCCGAGGCGAGCGAGGCGGCGGCCCCGACGGACACGACAGCGATCACGCTGACGACCCGCCGCCACCATCGCGCGCGCTGCAGGGACAGCACGGCCACGCCGACCCCGGCGCCGAGCGCGCAGAAGTAGAACAGGACGACGTCCGGGACGGGGATGCCGAAGGGATTCCAGACGACGGCGACGAGCCAATAGATCAGGGCCGAGGCGACGACGCCCGCCGCGGCCGCCACGACGACGCCGCGAGCTCGTCGCCGACCGGCCTGCCGAGTCCGCAGCCCGCTCTGGGTCGCGAGGAACCCCACCAAGGCACCACCCAGCACGAGCACCGTGTACGGCAGCGGACCCGAGACGGCGTTCGTCGCCCACAGCCCGGTCATGAGGTCATGCAGCACGGGTTCCTCCATCTCGGCTGGGGCGGGCGGTCGCGCCGTCGCCCGAGAGCGACCGGCGCGAGAAAGATAGCGGACCCACGTCGACGGAAGATCGGAGGAGGCACGGCTGACGTCGCCAACCCCGCCTGACGCGAGCCGCGCCGTCGGTGCGGGCGGCCGCCCGCACCGACGGCGGCCCGCACCGGCGCTCGACTCAATCGTCGAGCACGGCGCCGTTCGTCTCGATCAGCCTCTGATACCAGAAGAAGCTGTCCTTGCGGATGCGGTCGTAGCTGCCAACCCCGGCGTCGTCGGCATCGACGTAGATGATGCCGTAGCGCTTCGTCATCTGCGACGTCGAGGCGCTGACGAGGTCGAGCCCGCCCCACGCCGTGTAGCCCATCAGCTCGACGCCGTCGGCGACAGCCTCGCGCGCCTGCCGCAGGTGCTGCACAAAATAGTCGACGCGGTACGGGTCGTGCACGGCCCGGGTATCGACGCGCTCGTCACCCTCGCCGGTGACCTGTCCGACGAGCTCGTCGGTCGCCCCCAGCCCGTTCTCGACGATGAACAGCGGCACCTGATAGCGGTCCCACAGACCGTTGAGCACGTAGCGCAGCCCCTCAGGGTCGAAATGCCACCCCCACTCCGTCGTCGGCAGGTGCGGGTTCTTGATCGTGCTGAACAGGTTGCCGCCCGTGGCACCGTACTTCTCGGGAGAGACCGACGACACGAGGCTCATGTAGTAGCTGAACGAGATGAAGTCGACCGTGCCGGCGGCGAGCTCGGCGGCGTCCCCCGGCTCCATGCGCACGTCGATGCCCTGGTCGCGCCAGAAGCGCCGCACCGTTCCCGAGTAGTCGCCGCGCACCTGGACGTCGGTGTGCACGAAGTTCATGTTGTTGTCGAACTGGGCCTTCACCACGTCGGCCGGGTCACTCGACGCCGGGTAGTGGGCCATGCGCGCCAGCATGCAGCCGACCCGCGCCTCCGGGTCGACCTCGTGCACGATGCGCACGGCCCGTGCGCTCGCCACGAACTGGTGGTGCAGCGCCTGGTAGCTGGTCTGCCGCGGGTCGACGCCGGGCGCGGCCTCGCGCTCGACGACCCCGCCGCCGGTGTACGGCTCGATGAGCGTGGTGTTGATCTCGTTGAACGTCAGCCACCAGCGGACGAGCCCGCGGTAGCGCGTGACGATCGTGCGGGCATATCGCTCGAACAGCGCGATGACGTCGCGGTTCGCCCAGCCGCCGTACTCGGTGACGAGGTGCAGCGGCATCTCGTAGTGCGACATCGTGACAACAGGCTCGATACCCCTCTCGCGCAGCCGGGTGAAGAGGCGTTCGTAGAACACGAGGCCCTCCTCGTTGGGCTCGGCGTCGTCGCCGTTCGGGAAGATCCGCGACCACGCGATCGACATGCGGTACGCCGTGAGGCCCGCCTCGGCGAACAGCTCGACGTCCGCCTCCCAGCGGTGGTAGTGGTCGCTCGCCGACCGCTTCGGGTATCCGGCGGTGCCGGGGGTCGCGACCGCCTCGGCGATGCTCGCGTCCGTCGCCTTCATCAGCGAGCTGATGTCGACGTAGTCGCGAGCGGTGCGGAACGGGATCACGTCGGCCTGCGACAGGCCCTTGCCGCCCTCGTCGAAGCCGCCCTCGATCTGGTTTGCCGCCGACGCGATGCCCCAGAGGAACCCGTCGGGGAACGCGCCGGTCGCCCCGGCCGGGGCCGGGTCGGTCGCCGCTGCCGCGTCGGTAGCCGAGGAGGCGCGGGTCGAGTGGTCGGACGTCATGCGTTGGTCTCCTGCAGGGTCTGGTTCGTGTCGGCGGGGCTGACCCGGATGAGCGCGTCGCCCGACCGCACGGGGCCGCTGACACCGGGGGCGAGCGAGAAGCCGTCGGGGTTGGTGACGACGACGACGCTGACCAGGTCGTGGGTGCGGGCGATCTTCTCCAGGTCGAAGTCGATCAGTCGGTCGCCGATGCGGACCCGGTCGCCTGCGTGCACCCGCGACGTGAACCCGTCGCCCTTCAGGGTGACGGTGTCGAGACCGACGTGGATGAGCACCTCGACCCCCGTGTCGCTACGGAGCCCGACGGCGTGCCCGGTCGGGAACACCGTGACGACCTCGCCGTCGACGGGCGAGTCGACGATGCCGACCGTGGGGCGGATCGCCGCGCCGTCTCCGACGAGACGCTGCGAGAACGTCGTGTCGGGCACGTCGTCGAGCGGCAGGAGGTCGCCGGTGAGGGGCGACGAGATGATCTCGTCGGCGGCCGGGCTCGCCGGTGCGGTGGCGAGCGTGGCGGGCGCGACGGGCGTGACGTCGGCTCCGGCGGCCGAGGCGGTGCCCGTCGACGTGGCGGGGGCGGCAGCGGCGGCCGGCGCCAGGATCGACTCGTCGACCTTGAGGAAGAACGACACGACCGCCGACACGACGAACGACAGCACGATGCCGACGAGCGCCCAGGCGAAGGTCTCGCCCACGAGCCCGGGCAGCCCGGGCAGGCCGCCGTTGCCCGCGAGCACGTAGGCCTTCACGCCGAAGCCGAGCGAGACGGCGCCGCCGACGCCCGCACCGGCCATCGTCGCGATGAGCGGGCGGCGCAGCGGCAGGGCGAGGCCGTAGAGGGCGGGCTCGGTCACGCCCATCAGCGCGGTGAACGTCGTCGAGAGCGAGAGGGCCTTGATCTGCTTGTTCTTGGCCCGCAGGAAGAGCCCGAAGACGGCGCCGGCCGTCGCGAACGTCTGCACGTAGGTGAGGGGCAGGAACTTGTCGTAGCCGAGAGACGCCAGGTTCTGCAGGATGAACGGCACCAGCGTGTAGTGCATGCCGGTCATGATGATGAGCGGCAGCAACGCGCCGATCACGAAGCCGGCCGGGGCGCCTCCGTTGTCGAGGGCCCAGTTGATGCCGCCCGCGATACCCGAGCCGACGAACGTGCCGAGCGGTCCGAGCAGGGTGAGCGTGATCGGGGCGACGATCACGAGGGTCAGCATCGGCACCACGGTCAGCTTCAAGAACGACGGGATGACGCGGGTGAGCCCGCGCTCGACCCAGCTGAGCAGATAGACGCCGAGCAGGGCCGGGATGACCGAGTACGAGTACGTCGCCGCCGTGACGGGCACGCCGAGCACGCTGACGGGGTCGCCGGCCGCCAGCAGGGCGGTGAGGGCGGGGTAGACGAGGATCGCGCCGAGCGACCCGGCCACGTAGGGGTTCGCGCCCAGCTTGCGCGCCGCCGAGATGGCGACGATCACGGGCAGGAAGAAGAACACCGCGTCGGCGATGGCCGAGAAGATGAGGTACGTCTGCGACGTCGGGTCGACCCAGCCGAAGCTGTTGACGAGTGCCAGCACACCCTTGAGCAGGCCGGCGCCGGCGATGGCCGGGAGGATGGGCGCGAACGTGCCCGAGATGAAGTCGAGGAACCGCGCGAACGTGCGCTTGGCGAGGTTGCCCTCGGCGGTCGTCGGCTCCGACGACCCGGCCCCCGCCGGGTCGGGCTCGGCCGTGGCCAGACGCGGCAGCGCCGTGACGATCGCGCGGTGCACGTCGGGGACGTCGTTGCCGATGATGACCTGGTATTGCGACCCGGCGTCGTTGACGCCGACGACCGCGGGTACGGCCTTCAGCTGCTCGGGCGACACCTTCGTCGTGTCCTTTAGCCCGAAACGCAGACGGGTCACGCAGTGATAGAGCGACGCGATGTTCTCGTCGCCGCCGACGGCGGCGATGATCGCCGCCGCGTCTTTCTCGTACTTCATGGGAGATCTCCTGGGTAGGGGAATCTCGGCTTCACGCGGTTGCCCTGACGCGGCCTCAGATTCTGAGGGGGTGGTAGTGGCCCTGAAGGGCCGGGGGTTATAAAAAGTTGGCGATGTGCAACCCGAGATAGACCTTCTCGGACGCGCTCATGGCGTGGCCGTGGCTGCGCATCACGAACGCGTCGACCTTGTCGACGCTCGTGAACGCCGCCGGCTTCTGGGCTCGGAGCAGCGCGAGCAGCTCGGCGTCGTCGCGTTGCACCGTCTCGCCGAGCAGCACGCGCTGCGCGAAGAAACGCACGTGGGTCACGAAACGCAGGTAGGCCGGGTTGTCGTCGTCGTAGTCGAGACCGAAGTGGAGGCGCACGATCTCCAACACCGACGACGTCAGTTCCATGAGGCGGGTGGCACTGTCGGCCGCGCCTCCGACCTGGGCGTTGATGACGTGCAGGGCGATGCTGATCGCCTCGTCGGCCGGCAGCTCGATGCCGAGTCGGCTGTTCAGCTCGACGACGGCGCTGCGGGCGAAGGCGTACTCGGTCGGGTAGAAGCGGCGGACGTCGACGGCGAGCGGCACGGTCATCGCCTCGCCGTCGCGGACGCGCTGCACCGCGAACGACAGGTGGTCGGCGAGCGACGCGTAGAGGCTGTCGCTGATCTTGCCGGTGATCTCGGCCTGGGCGCGGGCGACGAGGTCGGCGGTGGCCGAGAGCACGTCCGTCGGGATCGACGCGACGATGGACGCGAAGTGGCGACTCGCGGCGTCGCCGTCGAGGCGGAACACCTTCTCGACGAGCGACTCGTCGATGGTCTCGCCGGGCTTCGACCGAAAGCCGAGGCCCTTGCCGAAGACGATCACCTCGGACAGGGAATCGTCGAGCGCGTCGACGACGCTGTTGTTCAGAACACGGCGAACGATCATCGTTCTCTCACCGTCACGGTCACTCCTCGGGGCACGCCGACTGTCGTCGTCTTCGACGACAGCGATGGTGTTGCCTGCAGGTGCAGTGACAAGCCAACCGAAGGCTATCAGATGTACCCTCAGCCGTCACGCGACGTCGCGAACGCGACAGGACACGAGGAGGCGCGGGTCCAGATCACGGTGAGGTAACGAAAAAAGTGGTGACCAATCGAATTCCTGAGGGGTCGCGAACCACTGACATCCCCACCGGGACCCACAGACAAGGAGCTTCACCATGAACATCACGCGTAGCACCATCGCCAAGTCCGCCTTCGGCATCGTCGCCTCCGGCGCCCTCATCTTCAGCCTCGCCGCCTGCTCGATGAACTCCGACAGCACCGCTGGTTCGGGTTCGTCGTCGTCGGCGTCGTCCGAGCCGTCGGCCGCCGCGACCCCGCTGGCCTCGCTCCCCGACCTGTCCAAGGGTGTCGACACCCAGGTCGCCGTCGACGCCTCCTTCGTCGACGCCCTCACCACGCTGGGTCTGACTCCGGGTGTCGTCGGCAACGCCACGTTCGCCAACGGAACGTTCTCGTTCCCCATCACCGGCGGCAACGTCGACTACTACGACCCCTCCGGCAGCGTCCGCCCCTACGTCCAGGGCGACATCAAGCACGACAACTCCGGCCTCAGCCTCACCGCGGGCGACACCAAGGTCGAGCTGACGAACTTCGACATCGACCCCGGCGCCTCCAAGCTCTACGGCGACGTCATCGTCAACGGCCAGACCGCCGCCAGCCACGCCTACCTGTTCAACCTCTGGGGTGGCTCGCTGAAGCCCCTCCAGATGGAGGGTGACAACGCCGTCCTCGAGGGCACCACCGTCCACATCTCCTCGGACGCGGCCGGCCTGTTGAACCAGACCTTCAAGACCGACGCCGTCAAGGCCGAGATGCTCGTCGGCGTCGCGAAGATCACCGTCGCCACCAAGTAGGTTTCCCTACCCCTGGCGACGCCATGGGCCCGGCCTCTCCGAGGCCGGGCCCATGTCCCGGTGGAACCCCATCCCGCACCGCGGGGTGGGGTTTTCCCCTGCCCACCGGCGGGCCGGTGCGACAGGAAAGCCGGGGGCTACGCGACGGGCGCGGGCTCCGGGGACGCGACCCGCACCTCCTCGATGAGATCCAGGTGTTCCTGGGCAACGGCATGCTCTTCAGCGTCATGCTCGCGATCGACATGCCGTCCCTGTTCGGCTCCGACCCGGATGCCGACGACCTGCTGGGGACCGCGTTCGGCGAGAAGTGCCTGCAGGTGGTGCAGCTGGCTCGCGGCGGGCGGTAGCGGTAGCTGCCTGCCTGCCCCGTCGTGTGGCGTTCGCGTCGTCGTGTCGCGTTCGTGCACGACAACACGTCGCGAACGCGACACGACGCGCCGACTGACGCGCTCATCGCACCAGCGCACTGCTCGAGATCACTCCATCGACCGCGAAGAAACGAGGCCACGTGAGTACCGAACCCGAGATCACCTTCGAGGGAGGTGTCCCCTCAGACACCGAATGGACCGCGGCCAGCCGCGCCTCGTTCCTGGAAGCGAAGGACCAGTTGATCCAGGCGATCACGAGGCACGCCGACTACTTCAGTCAGGCCGAACGCACGTCGTCGTTCGTGATCGCCACCCAGCTCAACGAGGACCTCCTCAACGCGGCGATCGCCTATGCCGAGGCACAGACCGCGCTGTCCGGGAGCAGCTTGCCATTCGGCGACTTGCAACCCTGGCGTATCTTCTAGCGGTTCGCTGCCGACAACGTTGGCTTCGCGTGGCGTTCGCGTCGTCGTGTCGCGTCCGTGCACGACAACACGTCGCGAACGCGACACGACGCGCCGAGCACCGCGCCGGGCGGACCGCAGAGCAAGCGCGACCGCAGCGCAGCGCAGCGCACCGAAAATCATCCGCGAGGACGGCACGCTAAGCCGCACGGGCGATGACCGCCGCACCCGCGTTGACCAAGCTGAGTGCGTGAACACCCTTCCGACTCCCGACGGCACGACCGAGCGCACCGCTGAGCGCGCCACCGAGCGCACGACGAGTGCGCACGACGCGAACCGCGCCGCACGCATCCCGGACATGCCGAGCGCCCCGGGCACCGGCACCTCACGCGCCGCCACCCCCTGGCGCGCCGTCGCGGCCTCCTCGCGAGCGCTCGGCCGCTTCCCGATCGCGGCGCTGTCCGTCGCCCTCGGTGCCGCCTGGCTCGTGACCCCCTCGGCGATGCCTCCGCACACACCCTTCGTGGCCGTCCTGATCGTCGCGCTGACCGCACTCGCGCTCGGCTGGGCCGAAGCGCGGGTCGGTTCCGTTCGCACCGGTGCCGTCGCCGCCCTCGGCTCGACCGCGGCCGCGGCGCTCGCCTTCGTCTTCATCAAGGTCGGGGCCGATGCCGGCGAGGTGTTCTCGCAGATGGCCGCCTTAGACCGTGTGTGGGCGCCGTCCGTCACGGCGGTCGTCGTCGTCGCCGCGGTCAGCCGGTCGATGGCGCCGTACAAGCGCGAGGGCGTGCGGGCGGCGCTCACCACCGTGGTGCTCGCCGGTGTGCTGTTCGGTGGTCACGGCCTCGACGTCGCGCGCGCCCTGGGTCTCGTGATCGGCCTGCTCGCCGGCCGCCTGCTCGTGGCACCGTCCCCGGCTCCCGCCTGGAGGGACCAGACGAACCACCGCGCCCGCTCGGTCGTCGCCGTCTTCATGGCGACGCTGGCCCTCGGCTGGTCGATCGCGCTCGTGTCGCCCGTGGCCGTCGGAGTCCTCGCTCCGCTCGGCGCCGTGTTCGACCCGCAGGTGACCATCGTCGCGATCGCGGCGCTCGTCCTCGCCACGGGGTTGCTCCTCCGGGGTCGCCGACTCGGCCTCGTCATCTCGGTCGCTGCGCTCCTCCTGATGACGGGCCTCCTGGCCTGGTACTTCACCGTGCTGCCCCTCACGGAGCAGTGGTTCACCTGGCAGGGCATCGACGTCGGTGAGGCCGAGTGGCAGGTCCTGCTCCTGCTGCTGTGGGTCGCGCCGGCGGCCACGCTCGGCGTGCTGCTGAGCCGACGGGCGGCGTTCGCGCGACGCCGTGCGGCATCGTGGGACGCCGCCCACCACGACCGCGTCTTCGAACGCGTCGTCGCGGGCGATGCCGGAACGCTCGGCTACATGGCGACCTGGCTCGGCAACAGCCACTGGTTCGCCCCGACCTCGGAGGCGTCGGCGACACCCGACCACGAGGGTGCGGTGGCCTACCGCGTGGCGCACGGCGTCGCCCTCACGGTCTCGGACCCGCTCAGCACGGCCGACGACGCCCCGGAGACGATCCGCCGATTCGCCCGGCACTGCTCGGCGGCCGGTCTGATCCCGGCGTTCTACAGCATCCACGGTCGGCACCTCGACACCTTCGCCGAGCTCGGCTGGAGCGTGACACCGGTAGCCGAGGAGGCGGTGCTCGATCTGGCGACGTTCAGTACGGCCGGCAAGAAACGACAGGATCTGCGAACGGCCACGAACCGGGCTCTCCGCGACGGCGTCTCGGCGCACTGGGGCAGCTACGACACGCTGCCGCGTGAGCTGAGACGTCAGGTCGAAGCCCTCAACACGGAGTGGGTGGGCGCCAAGGCGCTCCCCGAGATGGGCTTCACCCTGGGCAGCCTGCGCGAGCTGCAGGACGCGAACGTCCGTCTGCTCCTGGCCGTCGACGAGCACGACCGCGTGCACGGCATCACCAGCTGGTTGCCCGTCCACCGCCACGGCGTGCTCGTCGGCTACACCCTCGACGTCATGCGTCGCGGCGTCGACCCCATGCCCGGCGTGATGGAGTACCTGATCAGCACCGCGGCCCTGACCTTCAAGGCGGACGGCCTCGAGGTGCTGAGCCTGTCCGGCACACCGCTGGCCTGCGCCCACACCGACGCCCCGACCCGCATCGTCGACCGCGTCATCGCTCACGCGTTGGCGGTGACCGGACGCGCCCTCGAACCGTCCTACGGCTTCACGTCCCTGATGCGGTTCAAGGCGAAGTTCGATCCTCGCTACGAGACGCTCTGGGTCGCCTACCCGAGCCCGACGGACCTCGCGCCCATCGGTCGCGCCCTGACGAAGGCGTACGTGCCCTCGCTGCGCGCGCAGCATGTCGTCGCCGCCGTCCGGGCGGCACGTCTGCACTCCCGACGAGCAGCAGGCGCGGGCACCGGCCGACCTGCGGACGGGCGCGCGACCACAGCCCGTTCGTAGACTCGGGTCGTGAGCAACGCGCTGTCGAGGGCCGTCCGGGGAACGCTGCGGCGACACCCCTGGGTGACGTCCGCACTCAGCGCCGTGTTCCTGGCGCTCATCGTCTGGGCCGGAGCGTCCCACGGCTGGGACCTCGCCGCCGTCGTCGGCGCGGGGTTCCGTCGGGCACCGCTCTGGCTGCTGCTCGTGCTCGGCGTGCCCCTGTTCGGCGCGGGTGTCATCGTCGGGATACGTCAACAGATGCGCCTCCACGTCGCGAAGGACCTCGCGTCTGCGCCGCCGAGCCCCGAGGTCGAGCGGCTCCGCCGGGACGGGCCGGGCTGGCTCACACGACGGGCGGCAGCCGTCGAGAAGGACGACAGCTCAGCCGACTGACGGCTCCGTGCTCGCGCGAGCACACTCGGTCACGGCCAGACGCTCACGGCGGCGTCGAGCGCTAGCCGTTCTCGATCCCGGTCCCGCTCAGCGGGCGAGCGCCGCTAGGGAGCGCCATGAGGCGTCGGGCTCGGAGCTCGCTCCGCACCGGGAGCATCCGGTGACGGGGACGACCTCCGACTCGACGAGCCGGAGGTGGCTCAACCCCGACCTCACCAGCCGCGCACCCGGCGTCCGGTCCCCGGTCCGACGCGGGGACTCGTCCGCAGCGGCCAGCACGTGATCGACGAGCGCGACAGCGGTCTCGACATGGAGGGGGAGGTGACCGGACGCCCCCAGCGTCGGATCGTCGTCGAACAGAGTCTGGAGCTGGGAGTCGACCGGCGTCAGCAGGCCGTGCTGATACTGCCGCGACAGGAAGCACTGGTAGCAGGCGGCCGTCGCAGGCGAGACCAGCGGCCCCACCCGGACATGGCGCGGTTCGAGGACGACCGGCAGCCAGGCGCGGCCGGTCCGTCGGCAGACGTCGTCGACGAAGGCGAACTCGCGAGGCTGCTCGCGCCAACTCGCGACGACGGTGAGCGCGGCGGGCTCCCACTCGCTCGGCGACCAGAGCTGGGGCGTCGACAGCAGGGCAGCCCCGTGCAGCTCGACGAGCCGACCGGCCACCTCCTCTCCGAAGTCACCGAAGGGGAACACCTGGATCGTGCGCACGGGGCTCCTCACGCGAAAGGCTGGGGATCGTCGGTGACGGTCTCGAGGGTTCGTCCGGGATGACCCATCGCCGTGGGTGCGGAGACGACACGGGGCGAGCCGAGGAACCGGGCGGAATGGACGAACGAGAGAGGAACGAGTTGCGGCACGACGACCTTGACGACGTGCACGCCCGCCATCTCGGACTCCCGCGTCGAGATGTCGACGGCGACCACGTCGTAGCCGCGCGACGCGAGGCGCTCGACCAGGAAGTCGAGCTTGTCGTGCGGGGTTCTCAATCCCGTCACGCCCATGTCGACGAGGCGCACCGGAGGCGTCTGAGAGTCGACGAGGAAGTCGAACGACGAGCTGCGCTCGGGGGCGCCCATGTAGATGGCGCCGTCGTAGACCGTGATGAAGGAGTTGACGTCGTCGGGAATCTCGCCGAACGTCTCGAGGCCGAGGCGTGAGGCCGCGACCTCGCGGAGGATCTTCATCACCGAGAGGGCCGGATCGAGGTTGCAGTCGCACATGACGATCTGCCGCAGGGTGTCGTGGCGCTCATCGATCTCGAGGCAGTAGACGGTCGGTATGCCGAGGTCGGTGGTCGCGTCGAAGAAGCGATAGCTCCGCCCGTCGCGCTCGGCCGCCGCCAGCCGCTCCCTCACCTCGGCCGGGGCACCGGTGAAGTCGATGGGCGGCAGAGGCAGCTTCTGCAGCCACACGAGAGCGATGGCGTCGCGCTCGACGACCTCGCAGAGCCCTCCCACGACAGCCGCTGCGAGGTCGGTGTGGGCGGCGCAGCCCGTGGAGATGGGAAGGGTGAACCGCTCGCTCCGCGTCAGCGGAGGCATGTGCAGCCAGGTCATGACCGCAGGCACCCACGTCGGCTCCGAGGCAGTCAGGGACCAGCCCTGGACCCATCGGATCGTCTCGGCCGAATCGAAGGTCACGACCGGGCACCGGGGATCGGCGAGCTCCTCGGGGCTGCAGACCGGCACCTGGGACATGTCGAGGGCGGGTCCGTCGAGGTCGTCGAGGGACGACCAGCGCACCGGCCGCGACGGGACGCAGTTCGCGTGCCTCTCGATCGCCTCCACGATCGAGATGGCCCGAGCCAGGTCGGGCTCGACATCGCCTCCCGTGCCGCTGATCTCCACCGCGGAGGCACGAGACGCCGACCGGTCGATGTTGGCGTGCACCTTGCCGATGCCGCCGAGGACGGCTCCGAACACGGCGAAGGCGGAACCCTCGGCGGACACCCGGCCCACCGACTCGACGAGGCCGGCCTCCGCGGACACCACGGCGTCGAGCGCAGTCAGCTCGGGCGGCAGGACGTAGCCGGTGCCGGCGGGCACCGTGTCGGTCGTCGTACTCATCGCTCGCGGTCGTCCCAGAGGAAGAGCTTGGCTGCGAGTGCGGAGACGACCACGGTGGCGCCGAGCATCATGGCCCAGAGGACGTAGACACTCGCGAACCCCTCGGTTCCGGTCAGGTCGCGGCCGGCCGCCTGCATGAACCACGTGGTCGGCAGCACGTCGAGGGCGACGAGCACGCCGTCGGGCAGGAAGTCCTTCGGGAAGACGTTTCCCGAGGCGAAGAGGGCCAGCACGGGCACGAGCACGCTGATCTGGTTGATGATCTCGGCGTTCCGCGACCGCGAGGCGAGGAGGTACGCGAAGGAGAAGAACATCAGGAGCCCCAACACGAACGTGACGATCAGGCGCAGGGTACCGGCGACGTCGAGGTAGCCGAGTGAGGCCGCGACCGCGACCACGACGGCCCCGACGACGGCCCCGAGGCCGAAGCGGACCGGGGTCTGCGCGGCGATGAAGGTGAGCTTGCGGACGGGCGTGGTGCCGAGCAGGCGGAGCGTCCCCCGCTGTCGCAGCGACACGACCGGCACCGCGGTGCCCATGAAGGTGATGGCCATGAAACCGATCGCGGCCACCCCGGCGAGGTTCGACCTGAGAAGGTCGAGCTGAGGTGCGCCCGTGTCGTCGACGACCACGACGTCTCCCGACGAGTAGCCGGTGTCGGCCACCGCCGACGCCAAGGCGATCCACCGGGGCGGGTCCTCCGAGCTGAGCATGATGACTGCACGGTCGGCGTCGACCACGACGACGGCGTCGGTGTCGCCCGCAGCGTCCGAGGATGTCGACGCCGGGATACCGGCCCGCTCCAGCGACGACATGACGTCATCGACGGCGGACTGCTCGCCACTCACGGCGACCACCGGCTCGGGTCGGTTGCCGTAGTTGACGACGAAGTTGAGACCGATGATCAGGAGGAAGAAGAAGAAGAACATGAAGAGGATCGAGAAGGAGCCCTTCCGGTCGCGGTAGAGCTCCTTCGCGTTCCACGTGCTGAGTTCGGTGAACGCAGAGCGGACGGCGACCGGCTCGGCCGAGCCGCTCCGCCGCGTGTCGGTCGCGGTCATGCGCGCCTCCTTTCGCCGTGGCCGGGAGACGCGGGCTCCGATCCCGAGGTCGACACGACGTCGAGGAAGTAGTTCTCGAGCGTGCTCCTCTCGACCGAGAAGCTCCGCGCGTGCAGCCGCGAGCGGAACGTGACGGCTCGCATGACCGAGTCCGGATCCTCCGTGGCGATCTCGATCTTCTTCCCGTCGGCGACCATCGACTCCTCGAAGGACGTGACGGTGATGGCGGCGCGCAGGTCGGCGAGGTCGGCATCGGCGTCGACGACGAACGAGACCGTGCTCATCAGCCCGCTCAAGCGGACGAGCTCCGCCGGCGAGTCGAGGGCCCGGACGACGCCGTCGACCAGGATCGCGACGCGGTCGCAGACCTGAGTCGCCTCCTGCATGTCGTGGGTGGAGAAGAGCACGGTGACCCCGGAGTCCCTGAGCTGCCGCACGACGGCGAGCAGCCCCTGTTTCGCCTTGGGGTCGAGGCCCGCCGAGGGCTCGTCGAGGACGACCACCTCGGGGTCGCCGATGAGGGCGACACCCAGCAGGAGACGGCGCAGCTGCCCGCCCGACAGGTCCCGCGACCAGGTGCTCGCCTTCTCCACCAGACCGATCTCCTCCATCACCTCCGCCACCGGACGCGGCGACTCGTGGAAGGACGCGTAGAGACGCAGCGTCTCGACCACCGAGAGGGTCTCGAACAGGCTGGCCGACTGGGGCTGGACGGAGACGCGGGACGTGATGAACGCCCTCGAGGACGTGGGCTCGTGCCCGAGCACGGAGATGGTGCCGGAGTCGATGCGGCGCAGGCCGACGATGCTCTCGAGGAGCGTCGACTTGCCGGCGCCGTTCGGGCCGAGCAGGCCGAAGATCTCGCCCGGGGCCACGCTGAGCGATACGCCTCGGAGGACCTTCTTGTCGCCGTACGACTTGACGACGTCCGTGACATCGACGACGCCGGAGTCGGCGCCTCCCCCCGAGGCCGCAATACGGCTCCGTGATGCCTCGATCATGGCTACCCCCAATTCGTAGTCATCACCTGCATTAACAGCAACATCGCCGTTAACACGTGTGGATGCCCGTCACGAAGACGAACAATGAGTCCTCGTCACCATAACCCACCCATCCGGGGGGAGCGCAAGACCCGTGGCCAAGTCTCCGTCTCGCGGGGGAGACAACTCTGTCTTCCCGCCAACATCCCTGCAAATTCAGGCACTTTGAGTGCCGGCGACATTTACCGGCAATGCTCGCGAACCTCCTTGACAGACCCTCACATCCGTGTCTACGGTCTCCGTGAGCGTCGCGGTGGGGGGCACCCGCTCTCGCAGTTTTCTATGTGCGGCGCCGTCATTACAAAGGGGAAATGATGAAGAACATCAACACGGTCGACCTGGTCTCCGTCGAGGAACTCTCGATCGAGGACCTGCCCGACTCGGTCTCGCCCGGCACGAGCAGCGCCGGCACGGGATCGACCTTCTCGAGCGCCACCGGCTCCATCGGCACGGGCAGCAGCCTGAGCACGTACAAGTCCTGAGCCCCGAGAGATGCACCACACCTGCGGCCGGGCGGCCTCACTGTGACGGTTCGCCCGGCCGCAGGTCGCCCCCAGACCCCGGACGATCTCGCCTGGCGAGACGTCCCGTTCATCCAGATCACGGCCGCGCTCGAGGTCCGCGAAGGCGCCGAGGGTCGCCCTCTGCTCGTCACCGGGTCGGGCCACCATTACTCGGTCTCGCGGGCGTCGCTGACCGTCGTCGACCTCCTGCGCGAGGGCTGTTCCGGTCGAGAACTCTATCGCCGGGTGCCCGGTGCCGGCGCAGCCTCGGCCACACCCGAGCGCGACCCGCTGGGTCAGTTCCTCGTCGCCCTCCAAGACGGCGGTCTCCTCAACGTCCCGCCGAGAGAAGACCGTGCCCGTCGGAGCGCGCGGCTCCAACGCTGGGCGGGGCTCGACCTCTTCCGGCGGTTCCCGCTGTCCGCCTCCGCGACCCGTCGCGTCGAGTCGTGGGGGGCGGCGGTCGCGACGCTCCCGCGCGGGCTCGTCGTGGCCCTCCTCCTCGGCCTCCCGCTGGCCGCCGCCGCGTGGGGCGTCCCGTCGATCGGCGCGCCGACGGGTCTCCCGCCGGCCAGTGGGGTCGCCGCGATCATCGCCCTCCTGATCGTCCAGCTGGCCATCCACGAGCTCCTGCATGCGCTGACGATGGGGTTCCTCCGGCTCCCTGTCCGGGACATGGGCGTCGGGCTCGTCTTCTCCGTGGTCCCCGCGGGCTACGTGGACCGGTCGTCCACTTATGGGCTCCGTTCGCGGGGAGGCCGCGCGATGGTGTCGCTGTCAGGTCCGCTCTGGGATCTCCTCTGTCTCGGGCTCGTGGCGGGTTCGGCCACCCTCGTGGAATCCCCCGAGATCCGGACCGTGATGACGTGGCTCAGCTACTTCCAGGTCTACAGCCTGGTCATCAACCTCAACCCGCTCTTCCGCACCGACGGCTACTACGTCCTCGAGTCGCTCCTGGGGTCGGTGAACATGCGCACGCGGGCGTTCCTCTACGTCGTCCTCAGACTCGGCCGTCGAGAGCTCCCGGCTCACCTCCGCACGACCAGCGCACGCACGCGCGCCGGCTACTGGGCGTATGCCGCGGTCTGCGCCTGCTACGCCGCTTTCATCGTGATGACGCTCGTCGTCTCGGCCGTGGCCGTGCTGCGGGTGGTGACGTCGTGAGCGTGGTGGCCGGGCCCCGTCTCGCGCGCATCGCCGCCCTGCCCACCTCGTCGCTCGACCTCAGCCGGGCCGTCACGGCGGATCTGCTCGCTGCCGTCCACGAGACCGCCCGCATCGCGGCGCTCGAAGCGAATCGCGCGGCCGACGCGTTGCACGATGCGGTGCCCCGGGCAGACGGCCCGACGCGGCGGCGTCTCCTGTCCGCTCGTCGGCGCCTGCACCGAGGAACGCGGCTCGGGCAGCCCGACCTCGAGCTCGTGGCCGAGTGGACGACGCCGGGACACCGGCGTGCCCTCGAGACCGCTCAGGACGCGCACGATGCGGCGGCGGACCACCTCCGCACCGCGGTCGCCGACGACACCCGACACGCCGAGGGGCTCCTCCGGGCGGCGCTGGCCGCCCCCGCTGTCGACGACGCCCTGTCGCTGGTGTCGCCGGAGCTGCGCCGGTCCGTCGGCGGGGCCGACCTCGTGGCCGGATCGCGGCTCGCGAGGAAGGCGCTGTTCGCCGTGGCCCGGGCCGCGCTCAAGCCGACCCCGCTCTCCACGCTGGCCGGCATCCGGCACGAGTCGGATGCCGGGCCCGCCCGGCGCGTGGTGCAGATCTCACCCACTCTCGTGCCGACGCTGCTCGCTGCTGCGGCGGCCGACCCGGCGGTGCGCCGCACCCTCGTGTGGCGTCGGTCGGGAGAGACAGACCGCGGCGAGGGTCGGCGGGTCATCCGCCGCCGCGTCTCCATCGTGGGCGGGTTCGGCTGGGGCACCACCTCGATGAGTACCGTCGACGACTCGTCGAGCGAGGTCTCGGACGCCCCCTGCCATCCCCTCACCTGGGACGACCTCAGACGGCTCGCGGCGGGGGCCGCCGATCCGGACGCCCGCGTCGGACGCTGGGTGGCATCGGGTCTCGTCGAGCCCGTCGTCCCGCTCGGGCCCGACGGAGGACGGCTGGCAGACCTCGCCGCGGTGCTGGCCGCGTCGGGCACACCGGTCGGCGTCGACGCCGCGGGGCACCTCGAGCGGGCCCTCGAGCATGCCGACGAGGTCGCCGCGCTGAGTGGGGACGACCGGCGCTCCGCCCTCGGCAGCCTGAACCACCACCTCGCCGCGGCGGCAGACGCGCTCGACGCCGACCTCGACCCCCGCCGGGTCGTCTACGAGGACTCGGTGTCGCCGCACGTGCGCGTTCCGCCCGACGACGGACGTGCCCTCCAGGCGGTCGCCGATCACCTGCGGCCGACGTTCTTCCGCTCGCGGGCCTACGGTGCCGTCGTCGAGGCGTTCACGGCACGTCACGGTATCGGCGGCCGGGCCGTCGACGCAGCCCTGTTCTTCCACGAGGCCGCAGGCGACCCGACCTGGGCCGCGGAGGTGCACCGGAGGTGGACGGCCGACAGCACACACGCGGCCGATCCCGCCGATGCTCATGCGCGGGGCCCCGTCGGCCGCACGACGGCACCCCCCACGGCAGCGGTGAGCTACCAGGAGGCGACGACGGGAGGCGACGCGCTCGTGCTCAACCAGGTGCACGGAGGGCTGGGCGGCATCATCGCCCGCTACGGCCAGCTCGACGGCGAGGACCGTGGGCCCGTCCGCACGGCGGTCGATGCGTGGCTCGACTCCTGCTTCGGCGACGTCCCGTGGCTGCCCTTCGTGCCGAACCACGACGTGAACTCGTTGCAGCGCCAGGGGGCCGGCGGACGAGAGGTGCTGCACTGGCCGGCCGACGGCGTCCCTCGTCGCGCCGGGGCCACCTCCTTCTCGGACCTGTCTCTCACTCATGACGCCGCGTCGGACACCCTCGAGTTCAGGACCGCTCGGGGCGATCTCGTGGCACCCGTGTACCTCGGCGTCGTCCCGCCGTGGTCGTTCGATCTCGCCACGCGACTCGCCCTGACGGTCATGGACCCGTGGGTCGACGGTTCGGAGCTCTCGCGGGCGTCGAACCCCTACGTGCGCCGCATGCTCGTGGCGAGCCGCCCCGGGCACCGCGATCGGTGCACGGTCGACGGCGCCGTCGTCGTCGAGCGGGAGACGTGGGACCTGCCCGGGGACACCTTCCCGACCGCCGACCGTCCGCTGGTCGACGCCGTCGCCTACCTGCTCGAAGTCGATGGCTGGCGCCGTGGACACGGCATGCCCGACGAGGTCTTCGTCGTGGCGATCGGTAGCGATCCCGTCGACGCCTCGACCCGCAAGCCGGTGTGGCTCGACTTCCGTTCCCTCCATGCCGTCCTCGCGGTCGCCGAGCACGTCGCCGGGGCGGAACTGCTCCGGGTGCAGGAGGCATCGCCGACTCGGGCCGCCGCGGACAGGGTCGTGGAGCACCTGCGGCTGCTGCGGTGGCAGGAGGACGCTCGGTGACCGCGCACGAGGCCAGGGCCGGCGAGCGGGCGGACCGTCGCCCGCCAGAGGTCTGGAGCTACGTGTCCGCCTACCCGGAGCGGGCCGACGACCTCGACCTCGACCGCGTGCTCCGCGAGTGGCTCGTCCCGCTCGCGGCACGGTGGGAGCCCCGCGGCGAGCGCTGGTTCTTCCTGCGCTTCGTCGACGAGCACGGCCCCCACGTGCGCTTCCGCCTGCTCTCCGACCCCGACGTGGCCGACGCCCTCCACCACGAGCTCTTCGTCGCTCGGCGCAGGCCCCTGGTCGGCAGGGGCGCGAGCTCCCGGACGAGCATGCTCGGCGCCGTCAGCTCATCGACGGACGGGGGCGGCACGGTGCGGCTGATCGGCGGCCTGTACGAGCCCGAGACCGGCAAGTGGGGCTCGGGTGCGCCGCTGGCCGCCGCCGAACGCGCGTTCTCCTCGTCGAGCGCCCCGGTGCTCGCCGCCGTCGCCGACCGGGGCCTGGACGAGGAGGCGCGGGTGAGGATCGCCGCGACGGCCCAGCTCGCCGTCGTCCGGGCCTGGTCGCCACCGGCCGACGTCATCCGGGCCTTCGCGCACGCGCACCGGGATTGGTGGGCCGGACCTGCGACGGTGCAGGACGCCGCCCGGCCGTCCGCTGCCCGGCTCCGCGAGATCGTCGAGGAGGTCGTCGATGCCACGGACGGGAACGCCTGGACGCCGTACGCCGAGCACGTCGTCGCCGGCCCCCACGCACCGGGCCGGCCCCTCGCCTATTACCTGCACCACCACCTCCACCTGACTGCGAACCGACTCGGGCTGACGCCGTTCCAGGAGTCGACCCTCGCGGGCGCCCTGGGCGACCTCGCCCCGGCCGCGGCCCGCCCCGAGAGAGAGCGAGGGCACCTCGCGTGACCCCACACACCATGGACGCCGCCGGGCTCACCCGCGCCGCGGCGGGCGACCCCCAACTCACGCCGCCGGCGCGCCCGTGCGCGACCCCCGGCGTGATGACCGCGTGGCTCCGGGACGGCTTCGTCGTCGAGGGCCTGCATTCCCGACGCGTGTTGCGGGGCACCTCGACGAGAGCGCTCCTCACCGCGGTGCTCCCCCTCCTCGATGGCACGCGCACCCATGACGAGCTGGCGTCGGAGTCCGGGATCGACGCCGATGCCATCCGTCAGGTCCTGATGATCCTCTTCGCGGCCGGTCTGCTCGTCGACGGAGAGCCGGGCGACGCGTCCGATCCCGTGCTCACGTTCCTGCACCGAGCCAGCGACGAGACCCGATCGAACCCGTCGGGCCGGGAGGCACTCGCCCGGGTCGCCGCGGCACGGGTGCGCCTGCTCGGCGAGGTCGGAGCGCTGCCGTCGCTCGCACGACAGCTCGGTGCGTCGGGCGTCTCGGCCGTCGACGACGCGGAGGAGGCCGACGACCGACCCGCGGGGCTCCCCGACCTGGCGATCGCCGTGCTGACCTCGAGATCCCGCGAGGCCGTCGTGGGGCACGCACGTCGGCTGCGCGAGGACGGCGTGCCCGTGCTGCCGGTGCATGTGGAGGCCGACGGCGTGGTCGTCGGCCCGGTGAGCTACCCCGACTTCGGCCCCTGTCTCGAGTGCGCGGCGGGCCAGGTCGACCTCGATGTGCTACCCATGGGCTCGACGGTGGGCCGACTGATCGGGGCGGTCGTGGCGCAGGAGGCGGTGCTCATGATCTCGGAGACCGGGTCGGCCCAGACGATGAACAACGCCCTCCGGGTGACGTCGTCGCCGCTCCGCACCGAGGCCCTGGCGATGCACTCCCGGCCCGGCTGCCCGACCTGCGGCGGTGGCGGGCCACTCGTCGAGGAGCCACCGGTTGCGTATCGCTTCGAGACCGCCGTGGCGATGCTGCCGGCGCGCCTCCGACGACCGAGAGGACACCAGAAGCACTACGAGCCGTCGAGCGTCTCGCTGCAGTACGAGCAGCGGACGATACCGGGGCGAGAGGCCGTCGTCCTGCCCGAGGTACACGCCGTCGACCCCGTCGAGCGCGACGGAACGCTCGACCTCGCAGCCGTCTCGCGGCTCCTCCAGCTCTCGTTCGGGGTGCATCGACGGAGGTCGGAGGAGGAGTCGGCCATTCGACGGTGGACCCCGACCGGCGGCAACCTCGGCTCGCCCCAGGCGTACCTCTCATGCGCCGGTGTGCCGAGCCTCGACGACGGGCGCTGGTTCTTCGACGCCGGTTCCCGGTCGCTCACGCGCCTCCGCGACCCGGGCAGTGCCCTGCCCGAAGGACTTCGTCTGACGGTCGTGTGCGAGGTCAGCCGCGTCTGGTCGAAGTACAACATCTTCGGCTACCGCATCGTCCATCTCGACACCGGCGCCGCTCTCGCCAGTCTGCGGCTCGCGGCCGCCTCGGCCGGCCTCGCCGTCGGCAACCATCTCGCCTGGGACGATGCGAGCCTCGAGGGCGAGTTCGGAATCGACGCGAAGGAGCAGATCGTGACGGCCCACCTCGAGATCACCGGAGGCCACCATGCGTAGCTCCTGGGAGCTGTTCCGCGACGTGCGCGCCGAGAGCGCTTCGGCGTCGACCAAGGGGCTGCGGGGGCCCGTCACGACCATGTGGCCTGAATCCGACTCCGCCTCCAGCGCGGCTCTGGGCGCGCGACGTGCCGTGAAGGACTTCGAGGACGCCCCGCTCGACCCGGCACAGCTCGAGCGGCTCTGCGCCTCCGTCCGCCGCGCCGACATCGACCTCTGGTCCGGTCATCAGGAGACGTCGCCCCTGCGGGTGCTTGTCGCGGTGCGGAATGTCGACGGCCTCAGCACCGGTGTCCACGAGCACGTCGACGGGCGCCTGGAGTTGCTCGCGGCGGTCGAGGACCAGGAGTTCCTGGACGGGTTGGTCCTCCAGCCCGAGTTCGCGGCGGCCTCCGCCATCGTGGTCGTGGCGGGTTCCCTGGCCGCAGCCGTCGAGGCCGATGGGGAGCACGGCTACCGCCTCCTGCTCGAACGAGCCGGCGCAGCCTGCCAGACCGCCTGGCTCAGTGCGGTGGGCCAGGGACTCGACGGCTGCATCTTCGCCGGCCTGCTGCCGTCGGGGCTGGCCTCGCTGGTCGGCTTCGACGGGTACTACTCGACGCAATTGCTCGCCTTCGCCGTCGGCCACGAGCGCTCAGCAGAACGGAGAGCCGACTGACCAGAGGCTGCCGCGGCCGAGGGACCGAGCCGCTCCGGAAACGACGAACGGCCCAGCTTGCGACTGGGCCGTTCTGCATCTCTGGTGCGCCTGGAGGGACTCGAACCCCCAACCTTCTGATCCGTAGTCAGATGCTCTATCCGTTGAGCTACAGGCGCGTGATACCGGCCGATTGGCCAGAGGAAACACTACACGAGCCTCGGCAGGTTCGCGAATCGAGGGCACGGACGGCGGACGACGCCTGCGAGAGCCCTCGCCCCGTGGCGTGACACCGCTTTCTGCACACGACACCGGGTCATGACGCGGTGCCCTGCACAGAAGGCGCTGTCACACGAGCCCGCCGGGCGAACAGCGGCCCGAAGACCGACTCAGTACGAGTGCGGCCCCTCGCTCGGTCCGCGGCGCTCGCCCAGCAATGCGTCCACGTCACGCGAGTCGGCCGTGCCGGCCTCGCGTCGCTTCGGCGGCCCGGGCTTCGCCGGAGTCACCCCGCGATCGTCTCGCCCCTCGGTCGTCTCGACGGTGGTCTCACGGGACGGCATCCCGTCCTCCTGTGTCCCGTCGTGGTTGACGTCGTGGGCCTCTTCGTCCGCGGTCGTCTCGTCTCGCGACACGTCCTCGTCGACCGTGCCGTTCTGCACACCGTTCAGTTTCTCGTCGCTCATGGTGAGCCTCCTCGTGTTCTCGGTGTCGAACGTCCAGGGAACACCCCGAGGCTGGGTCCGCACACATCCACAACGACTCTTGCGCAATACTCCTTGTGCATCTATGGTCGAGGCATGCCGCACGAGAGCCGCACCACCCTCACCGACGCCACCGCCATGCGCGTGCTCGCACACCCCACGCGCCTCCACCTGCTCGGCCTGCTCCGCGAACGCGGCCCCCAGACGGCAGCGCATCTGGGCGATGCCGTCGACGAGGCCCCCGGAACGATCAGCTACCACCTCGGCAAGCTCGCCTCCATCGGCCTCATCGAGCAGACCGACCAGGGCACCGACCGCCGCGAGCGCTGGTGGCGGGCGACCACCGACCTCACCGCGTGGGAGCCCGCCGACCAGATCGACGACCCCACCCAGCTGCAGGCCTCGACGGCACTGCAACGCGCCATCGGCCAGGCGTACCTGACGAACTTCATGGCCTATCTCGACGCCGTGCCGACGATGCCGCGCGAGTGGGTGGCGGCGGCCGCCAGCTCCGACCGCAGCTTGCATCTGACGGTCGAGCAGCTGGCCGAGCTGCGTGCCGACCTCGAGTCGGTCGTGTCGCGTTTCGTCGACGCGAGCACCGTCAACCAGGCCGCGGCGACCCCCGGTGCCGAGCTCGTCACGCTCGTCTACCAGGCCTACCGCCGCCCCGAGGCGTGACGACGATGACCGACTCCACCCCTGCGTCCGCCGGCATCGACCCCGCAGGACGACCGGCCGAGGAGGCGCGGCCCCGTTCCCGCCCCGCCGCCTCCCGCGTGCTCTGGTCGCTGCTCGCCGCTCACGCCATCTCCCAGACCGGCAACGTGGTCACCACGTTCGCCGTGCCGTTCTACGTCCTCGCGACGGGCGGCTCGGGGCTGCAGATCGGGGTCGCGGCGTTCTTCGCGACGGCGCCCGTCATCATCGGCGGCCCCCTCGGCGGCGTGGTCGTCGACCGCATCGGCCACCGCCGGGCCGCGATCACGGCCGACGTGGTCAGCGGTGTCACGGTGCTGGCGATCCCCGTCCTGGCGCTCACGACCGGCCTGCCGTTCTGGGCACTGCTCGCACTCGTCTTCGTCGGCGGGCTGCTCGACACCCCGGGGCAGACCGCCCGTCGCGTCATGCTGCCCGGCTTCTCGACCGCCGCCGGGGTCACACTCGAGCGGAGCGTCGGCTTCCTCGACGGCTCCGAACGCTTCGCCCGACTGGTCGGCGCCCCGCTCGCCGGACTGCTCGTCGCGGCCGCGGGTCCGCTGAACGCCCTGTTCGTCGACGCCGCCTCGTTCGCCGTCTCGGCACTGATCACGCTGCTGCTCGTGCCGAGGCCGGCGGCGCGCAGCGTGGCGTCCGGCGCGACCGCCTCCGACCCGGCGACCGCCACCGACGCGCCCTCCCCCACCCGCGCCTCCTACTGGAGCGACCTCGCCGAGGGCTTCCGCTTCGTCTCCCGCGACCCGTTGATGCGGGCGATCGTGCTGCTCGTGCTCGTCACCAACCTGTTCGACGCGGCGCGGTCGTCGTCGCTGATGCCGCTCTACGCGGCCGATCGACTCGGCGGGGCCGCCGCCCTCGGCGCCCTCGTCGCGGTGATGGGCGGCGGTGCGCTGGTCGGTAGCATCCTGTTCGGCTTCGTCGCGCATCGCATGCCGCGTCGCCTCACCTTCTCGATCTGCTTCATGCTCGCCGGAGGCCCGTCCCTCGCCGCCTTCGCCGTCGGCCTGCCCCTGCCGTGGCTGATCGCCGCGACCGCCCTGTCGGGGCTGGCGGCCGGGGCGCTGAACCCGATCCTCGGCGCGGTCGAGCTCGAACGCGTGCCCGAGCACATGCGCGCCCGCGTCTTCGGCCTCATCAACGCCGGGGCCTGGGCCGGCATCCCGTTCGGCGCGCTCCTCGGCGGACTCGCGGCCGACACGATCGGCCTGACGATCTCGTTCGCGGTGCTCGCGATCGCGTACGTCGTCGTCACGGCCGTCCCGCTCCGAGGAGGCACGTGGCGGCTGATGGAGAAGGCGGCGATCTCGAGACGGGTCGCGTCCCGATGAGCTGACCCGCGCCTCCTTGTCGGCGGATTCGACGACAGGTGTCGGGCCTCGCTCACCGGGCTTGGTCAGGTCGGACAGAGCGGGCTTCCAGCCGACCTGTTGTTGGATGTCACGGTGAGTGCATCCGCGACCGTCTCGACCTCCCCGGCTGTCCGCCGTCGGGTCGCGGCCCGCTGGATCGCCCTGTCGAGCGTCTCGAGCGCGGCCGTCGTCGGCGTCTACGTCGCGGCCGTCCTCACCTCGACCGGCCAGGCCGTGGAAGACAGCATCCTCAGTTCCGTCGACGGCACGACGCTGTTGTCGTCGGGGGCCGCGCTGGACGCGATCTCGCCGCCCGCCGTCATCCTCGTCGTGGGCGTCACGATGCTGTTCGCGTTCATCCGTCGTCGTCCCGGGGCGGCCGTGCAGGCCGGCGTGCTGATCGTCGGCGCGACCGTCACCACGCAGCTCATCAAGGCCATCGCACCGCGGCCCGACCTGACGGGCGAGTTCTACCAGAACAGCTTCCCGAGCGGGCACACGACGATCGCCGTCGCCAGCCTGCTCGCGATCATGACCGCCTTCGGTCGTCGCAGCCGCCCGCTGCTCTACGTCATCGGCACCGCGTTCGCGGCCATCGTCGCCGAGCAGACCGTGGCGTTCGGCTGGCACCGCTGCAGCGACGTCGTCGGGGCGTGCGCCGTGTCGCTGCTCTGGCTCGGCATCGTCCGCACGTTCGCCGCACACCTGTCGCGAGACGCCCGCGGGGTCGACCTCGTGAAGGGCCGCGCACACGGGTTCGTGTCCGGGATCATCGGCCTCGCGCTCGTCGCGTGCCTCGCGTCGTCGGGGGCGGTCTGGGCGATCGCGATCGGCATGGACATGAGCGTCACGACGTCGACCGGCCAGGGTGTGCTGATGGGCGCCCGCCTCGCCGCCGCCGGGGTCGTCCTCGTCACCGCCTGGATCGCCTGGAAGCTCGACCGCAAGGCCTAGCTCGCCGCTCCCCTCTTTCTCCCTTTCCAAACGAAGTGTCGCGTCGGGTCGATGTTTCGCGCCAACACCCACCGTGAGCGACACCTCGTTCTGACTAGGGGCTCCCAGGCCCCGGCCCCTCAACGATGTGTCGCGTCGGGTCGATGTTTCGCGCCGACACCCACCGTTAGCGACACTTCGATGCGGACAGGGGTGCCGATCAGCCGCCGGCGGTGCCGAACAGCAGTCCGAGCAGGTACGTCACGGCGGCCGCTCCGTACCCGATGCCGAGCTGACGCAGTGCCCGCTTGAGGGGGCTCGCGCCCGACAGGAGTCCGACGATCGCTCCTGTCCCGAGCAGCGCGAGCCCGACGAGCACGGCCGCGACGACCACGGCGACGAGGCCCTGCAGCCCGAACAGATACGGCAGCACCGCGATGACGGCCCCTGACGCGAAGAAGCAGAAACTCGAGATCGCGGCGCCGAGGCCGGTGCCGATGGCCTCGTGCTCGTCCGGCTCGGGAGCCGAGGAGGCACGGGTCCCGTCGACGACATCGGCCCCGGCATCGAGGCCCTCGCGCGCCTCCTCGGCTGCACCGTCGAGGCCGGACACGCCTGCGGTTCCGGCCGAGCCGGCCGACGCGGCGAGCGGCGCCGCCCCGACGGGCGGCAGCGCGAACGGGGCCGTCACCGGCTTCAGCGCCCGGAGCACGTCGCGCGCGCGGTCCTCGGCCGCCTCCGCCGACATGCCGCGAGCGCGGTAGACCAGGGCGAGCTCGTTCGCGTCGACGTCGAGGTCGGGCAGCACGGCGCGCGCCTCGGGGTCGGGGCGCGAGGCGTCGAGCAGCTCGCGCTGCGACCGCACGGAGACGTATTCGCCGGCTCCCATCGAGAGGGCTCCGGCGAGCAGACCCGACAGGCCGGCGAGGAGCACGACCGAGTTCGCCGCCCCCGACGCGCTGATGCCGAGCACGAGGGCGAGGTTGCTGACGAGTCCGTCGTTGGCGCCGAACACCGCCGCACGGAACGTGCCCGACAGCCGGTTGCGCCCGCGCTCGGCGAGACCCCGGACGACCTCGCCGTGCACCCGCTCGTCGGCGGCCATCGCGTCGGTCGCGTCGGCATCCGTCGCGTACGGCGACCGCCCCTCGGCGCTCTGCACCAGTGCCAACACGAAGATCGAGCCGAACCGCCGGGCCAGGACGCCGAGCACCTGGGTGCGCAGATCGGTGCGGGCCGGGCGGCCGACCTGGTCGCCGAGCAGGTCGATCCAGTGCTGGGCGTGCCGCCCCTCGGCCTCGGCGAGCGCGAGCAGGATCTCGCGCTCCTCGCCCGTGCGGCGCCGGGCCAGGTCGCGGTACGTCGCCTCCTCGGCGCGCTCGTCGGCGAGGTAGCGGCGCCAGCGGCGGAGCTCGGCGGGCGCGGGCGTCCGACCAGGAGGCACGGTGCGCGCGGGCGGGGACGGGGGCGTCGACATGCGTCCAGTATCACCCGCGACCGCTCGCGCCTACGCTCGACTCGATGCCGACCGTCCCGCCTAAGTTGCCGACCGCCGCGGCCCCGCGCTACCTCGGCGTCGACCTCGCCTGGGGCGAGGGCACCCCCACCCGTCCCGCCAACGAGACTGGTCTCGTCGCGATCGACGCCGACGGCACCGTGCTCGATGCGGGTTGGGCGCGCGGCGTCGACGACGTGCTCGCCTGGATCGTGCGCCTCGCCACTCCGGGCAGCGTCGTCGCCGTGGACGCGCCGCTGCTCGTGCCCAACGCGACGGGCATGCGCCCGAGCGAGCGCGACGTCGCACGCGGCTACGGCCGGTGGCACGTCGCGGCGAACGCGACCAGCGCCTCCTTGGGGTGGCTCGCGGGCCGGACGCTCGCGGCCCGGCTCGACGAGCACGGCTTCGCCTACGACGACGGGCTGCACGCGCACCCGGCCGACGCGCGCACGTACTTCGAGTGCTACCCGTACACGACCATCGTCGGCATGGCCGAGCTCGGCTACGACGAGCGGCGGCCGCGCTACAAACGCCCCGACACGTCTCTCGAGAAGGAGGCGCGGCGCCCGGCCCGAGCCGCGGCCTGCGACGAGCTGATCCGCCGGGTGGGCACGCTGGAGCACGCCACTCCCCCGCTGCGTCCGGGCTCGCACGAGACCACGCGGATGCTGCTCGACGAGCCCTCGCCGCTCGTCGACCGCGCCTACAAGCACCGCGAGGACCTGCTCGACGCCCTGATCTGCGCCTGGACGGCCTCGATCGTGGCCCACACCCCTGAACGCGCGCAGGTACTCGGTCACGACACCGAACCCGACGAGCGCGGGAGGCGCGCGACGCTGATCGCGACGGCCCGCCCCGAGCAGAGGGTCGGCTCGGCACCCGCACCGCTGCCGCGCGCGCCGCGGACCCGCCCCGCGCGCTAGCGTGAGGGAATGGCCGCCGCACGTTCCCTGACCATCCGCCGCACCACCGAGGACGATTGGCGCCAGGTCCGCGACCTCCGCCTCGAGGCGCTCGAGGACACCCCGCACGCGTTCGGCGAGACCGTCGATGCGGCCCGCACGCTGACCGAGACCGAGTGGCGTGCCCGCGGAGCCCGCGGCGGCAACCCGCACGGCACCCTCGTCGCGGCGATCGACGACGAGACCGGCGACTGGGTCGGCACCATGGGCGGCTATCTCGAGACACCGACCACGCCCATGCTCGTCGGCGTCTACGTCACCCCGACGCACCGCGGATCGATGGCGGGCGTGACCGACGCCCTGCTCGACACGATCGAGGAGTGGGCGCGCACGGAGGGCGACTCCCTCACGCTGCACGTGCACGAGGCGAACCCCCGGGCCATCGCGTTCTACACGCGGCGCGGCTACGAGTCGACCGGCGTCCTCGTCCCCTACGTGCTCGACCCGACGGCGCAGGAGATCGAGATGCGCAAACCGCTCGCCGCGCTCTAGGGTGATCGTCGGGCAGGAGACGCATCGGCGTCGATCCGCCCGTCACGACCGATTCGGGGGAACCATGGCAGAGAACAGCTACGACTACTTCTTCTCGGGAGATCACGACAGCGCCCGTCGTCTGATCGACCAGACGCTGCAGAACCAGGGGTTCTCGCTCGAGATCCTGCCGAACGGCTCGACGAAGGCGACACGCGGCAGCCTCGCGAAGACGCTCCTGCTCGGCGGTCTCGCCGGCAAGGGGTTCCACATCACGATGTTCGTGCAGTACTTCGTCGACGAGCACGGCCGCCTCGTCGCGCGCCTGCACCGCGAGCTCGGCGGCAGCATGATCAAGGGCGGCGCGATCGGCGCGGCCAAGGGGCAGAACGCGTTCGCCGACGTCGCGAACGCCCTCAACCAGGCCGCGGCGGCCGGCGGTCACCTCGAGGGCACCGCCTCCGCCTGACCGGCACCCGCCCCGCCGGGCCGCCTGTCTCGCCGGGCCGCCCGTCCTGCCGGGCCGCCCCGCGCCTCCGCTGCTTCTCCGAATTTGCGACCGTTTCGCGCCGCGGTACGGCCGGAACGAGGTTTCCAGCGCTGCCGAGCGCGAGATGGTCGCAAATTCGAGACCGATCGGAGGAGCCGGGCCGGGCCGCCCCGGGCCGCCCGTCCCGCGCGACCGCGCGGCTCAGCCGATGGCGGCGACGTACTGCCAGCGACCGTCGACGCGCACGAACCGGCTGACCTCGTGCTGCACGCCGGCCTCGCCGCCCGAGCGGTAGTGAGCGGCGAACTCGACCACGCCGTCGCGGTCGAACGGCCCGCCGCGCTCGGTCCGCACGATGTCGAGCCGGAACCACCGCACGTCGTCGTCGAGCTCGAGCGTCGCCGGCCGCGTCGACGCGTGCCAGGTCGACAGCAGGTAGGAGGCGCGGCGCAGCACGAACGCCGAGTACCGCGAGCGCATCAACCGCTCCGCCGTCGGGGCGGGGTCGCCCGCGTGCAACGGTCCGCAGCACTCGTCGTAGGGCTGGCCGCTCAGGCACGGACAGCGCGCGCTGTCGACGAGGGACGTCTCGGGACGAGGGGTCGCGGCGGGCATCCGACCATCCTGCCCTAGCGGCCCGGCCGACCCGCCGTCGCGCGCGACCGCGTCGTCAGGAGGCGCCGCCCGCGATGTTCACCATCCACTGCACGCCGAAGCGGTCGACGCACATGCCGAAGCTGTCGCCCCAGGGAGCCTTCAGGAGCGGCACGGCGACGTGCCCGCCCTCGGCGAGCGCGTCGAAGTACCCGGTGAGCTCGACGGCGTCGTCGCCGCTGAGCGACAGCGAGATGCTGTCGCCGGGGTTCCGCTCGACGCTGTCCGGCGCATCGGCCCCCATCAGCACGAGTCCGCCCGGTGTCGTCAGTTGGGCGTGCATCACCCGGTCGGCCTCGTGTGGGCTCGTCTCCATGCCGAAGTCGCGGAACGTGCTGACCGTGAGCTCGCCCCCGAACGTCGACTGGTAGAACTCCATCGCCTCGCGGGCGGTGTCGCGGAACCCGAGATACGGGTTGAGCTGCGTCGACATGGGGCCTCCTCGTCGGGGATCGTGGGCACATCGTGCACCCTCGGCGTGGAGCCCGCAAGACCCGCGCAGGGCGCGTGCCCCACGAACCGCCCACTCGGCCGGCGCAACCGACGCAACCGGCGCAACCGGCGCAACCGGCGCAGCCTGCCCAGCCGCCGCCCGCGTCGCGAACTCAGGACACGGCTACGGTGGCACGCATGCAGCCCCTCTCCCCCGGAGCCCTCCGCATCGTCCACCTGAGCGACTCGCACCTGACGGGCGACGGCTCCCTGCACCAGCGCGTCGTCGACACGACGGCCGCCCTCGACCTCGTCCTGAGCACCGCGCACGCCGTGCCCGACGTCGGTCTGCTGGTCGGATCGGGCGATCTGTCGGACGACGGGAGCATCGCCTCGTACCGACTCCTGCAGAACCGACTCGCCGAGTGGGCCGACGAGAGGGGCGCGGCGATCGTCGTCGTCCCCGGCAACCACGACCAGCGCGCCGGGTTCGCCGAGGTCTTCGGCGGAGACCCCGCCGGCCCGCTCGACAGCGTCACGACGGTCGACGGCTGGCGCGTGATCGGCCTCGACACGTCCGTGCCCGGGCGCGGCTACGGGCTGCTCCGGCCCGCGCAGCTCGACGCCCTGCGCACGGAGCTCTCGACACCGGCCGACCGCGGCACCGTCGTCGTGCTGCACCACCCGCCCCTCGACGCGCCCACGACCCTGCACCAGGCGCTGCGCCTGCAGAACCCGCACGACCTCGACGAGCTCTTCGAGGGCAGCGACGTCCGCGTCGTCCTCGCCGGGCATTACCACCACTTCTTCGCCGGCTCGCTCGGCGACGTCCCCGTCGTCGTCGCACCCGGCATCGCGAACGACACCGATGTCACCGCCCCACACGGCACCGAACGCGCGCTGCGCGGCTCCGGCTTCGCCGTCGTCGACATCAGCGCCGGAGGCACGGTGACGGTCACCACGCAGCGCGCGTCCGCGCCCGGTGACGGCCTCGAAGTGTTCGTACTCGACGCCGCCACGGTCGACGCGATCGCCGCCGCGGCAGGTCCGTCGGCCGATTGAGTCCCACCCCGGAGCCACCCGCCGTTCGTCCAGCCCGTGAGCGTAGGCTCGGCGAAGGCGCGGCAGTCACCCACCGCGCACTCACCTGACTCAGAAGGAGCCCTCATGCGCGTGGTCGTCGTCGGAGCCACGGGCAACCTGGGCACGGCCGTGTTGACCCGCCTGCAGGCCGAATCGACGGTGACCGAGATCGTCGGTATCGCTCGTCGCGCTCCTCGTCTGGCGTCGCCCCCGTACGGCGACGTCGAGTGGTTCACCATCGACATCGGCGAGGACGGCGCGTCCGACGCGCTGACGGCGGCGTTCGAGGGCGCCGACGCCGTGATCCACCTGGCCTGGGCGATGCAGCCGAACCACAAGAAGGCCGTCCTCGAGCGCACGAACGTCACGGGCACCCGCAACGTGTTGCGCTCCGTCGTGGCGGCCGGCGTGCCCCAGGTCGTCGTCGCCTCGTCGGTCGGCGCCTACAGCCGCGGCCCCAAGCGGCGGCTCGTCGACGAGACATGGCGCACGAAAGGTGTCCGCCGCTCGCACTACGCCCAGCACAAGTCGGCCAACGAGAAGATGCTCAACTCGTTCGCCCGGGCCTACCCCGACACGATCGTCACCCGCATGCGCCCCGGCCTCGTCCTGCAGCGCCACGCGGCGGCAGAGATCATCGGGCTCTTCGCCGGCCGTCGCATCCCGACCCGGTGGATGCGTCACGTCCGCCCACCGTTCCTCCCCCTGTCGCCGCGCTTCGTGTCGCAGGTCGTGCACGCCGACGACGTCGCCGACGCGTTCTGGCGCGCGATCGATCGCCGCGCCTCCGGGGCCTTCAACCTCGCGGCCGAGCCCGTCGTCGACTCGAGCGACGTGGCCCACGCGTTCGGCTCGCACCTCGTGCCCGTGCCGTATCGCGTGCTGCGCGTGATCGTGTGGGCGACCTGGATGCTGCGGCTGCAGAAGACCGACCCCGGCTGGCTCGACATCGCGGCCAAGGTGCCCGTCATGTCGACGGAACGGGCGCGCGAGGTGCTCGGCTGGGCTCCGGAACACACGGCGCACGAGACGCTCGCCGAGTTCGCGCATGGCGTCGCGAACCGCAGCAACGTCGAGGCGTCGCACCCGCTGCGCGGCTGACGCTGCGCGCGCCGCCTCCCCCGCACTGCCCTGCCCCACATACCCCGCACTGCCCTGCCCCGCACCCCGTTCTGATCAACACACCTCGTTCGAGCGAGGTGCATTCATCAGAACGAGGTTCTCGGCGGGCTCAGCCGAACGTCAGCGCGATGCGTCCGTCGTCGGCCGCGGCAACGCGCACGTCGGTGTAGTCGGCGATGCGGGCGAGCCCGTCGGCGGCCGGCCCGGCGTGGTCGCCCACGACGACGACGGTCGCCCCGGAGGCGCGGCCCGCCTCGAGCCCCGCCCCGGCGTCCTCGAAGACGATGCAGTCGCCGGGCTCGACCCCGAGCAGCTCGGCAGCGCGCAGGTAGCCCTCGGGCGACGGCTTGCCGGTCGCGACGTCGTCCGCCGCGACGAGCACCTCGGGCACGGGCAGGCCGGCGCCGCGGATGCGAGCCAGCGCCAGCGCGTGCGGAGCCGACGTGACGATCGCGACCCGCGCCTCCGGAAGGGCCTCGACGGCGGCGAGCAGAGCGGCCGCGCCGGGGATCTCGACGATGTCGTCCGAGCCCTCGTGCTCTCCGCCGACGAGTCCGTCGACCTCGCGGCGCTGGGTCGCGGCGTCCGCATCGGGCAGGAACCTCTCGACCGTGTCGAGTGTCTGCCGACCGTGCGAGAACGCGAGCAGCTCGGTGAGGTCGACGCCGTGCCGCTCCGCGAAACCGGCCCAGACGCGTTCGACGGTCGCCGTCGAGTCGACGAGGGTGCCGTCCATGTCGAAGAGCAGGGCACGGGCGGTCAGCGTGACGGTCATGAGGACAGTCTGCCGGAACAAAAAAGGAGGCCACCCCGCAACACCTCTGGCGAGAGAGGATCACGACGTGGCCAGCGGAGACGGTGGGATTTGAACCCACGGTTCCCTATAAGGGAACTCCACCTTAGCAGGGTGGTGCACTAGGCCGAACTATGCGACGTCTCCTTGCGGCCTGCAGAGCGGGCACGCGACGACAAGCATAGCGGCTGATCCGGCCAAAGCCGAACCGGGCCTCCCTCACCCGATGATCACCCGTAGACCCCCCATATGGGGGCCATACTTTCTCTTGTCCCCACAATGAGGGACACATAGAGTACCCCTGTCGCCGTAGACGGCGGACATGTCATCATCTCGTTCCACAGGCAACCCGACGCCGAATCGATGACAGGCCCGACAGCGTCGACGCCACCCCACGGACCGTGCCCATCCCCTGAGAACACCGCCGCCCCCGATTGGCGACGTCGTTCGGGCACACCCCGGCCGACAGCGTTGCCGGCGGTTCGACCCCCTGCGGTTCCACCCCTGATCCTGGTGCCGCAGGGCCTCATGCGAGCGCGTTCGGGCCGCCGTATGAGAAAAGGCCGTCCCGGCGAGCTGGTTACTCGCCGGGACGTCCCCCTCGCCAGCCCGACGGCCGCCTCACTTCTTGCCGAAGCCCACCGAGCAGGTCTGGTCGGCCGCGGTCTGGCCACTGAGCCCCGAGATGACCTCGGTCTGACCGGTCGCCCCCGTACCCGTATCGGTCGGCGCGCCCGAGGCCGGGTCGGCCGGTGTCCCGGATGCGGGCGGGGCCGACGTGGGCGGTGTGGTCGCGGGCGGGACGGTCGCTTCGGCACCCGACCCTGCGGCCGGCGGCTCGGTCGCGGGCGCCGTGTTCTCCGAGCCGAGGCCCGTGCTGTTCGCGTCGAGGGCGAACGGCTTGTCGTTGGCGATCGCGTCGAACAGCTTCTTGGCCGTATAGGTGTCGGGCTGGACCTTGCCCTCGTAGACACCGGAGCCCCCGGTGGAGCCCGGGTACTGCACGAAGTTCACGTTCTCGAGCGGCAGGTCGCGCAGGGCGAGTCCGATCTGGACCATGGTGTCGATCTTGGTCAGCCCGTCCGAGAGCTGCATGTTGCTCGCGGCGGCACGCGCCAGCGAGTACAGCTTGGTCGGGTTGCCGAGCGTGTCGGCGCTCTTGACGGTGCGCAGCAGCGACGACAGGTAGACCTGCTGGCTGCTGATGCGACCGAGGTCGGAGCCGTCGCCGACGCCGTGGCGGGTGCGGAGGAAGGCGAGGGCGTCGGCGCCCTGCAGGACGGATTCGCCGGCCGGGATGTCGAGGCCGGTGTAGCGGTCCTTGATCGGGGTCGCCGCGCACACGGGCACTCCGCCGACCGCGTTCGACATCTCGATGACGCCGTTGAACGAGATCATCCCGGCGAAGGGGATGTCCAGCCCGGTCAGCTTCGTCACGGTCGACACGACGCAGCTCAGGCCACCGTACGAGAAGGCCTCGTTGATGGGGCGGGCGGACATGGCCGAGTAGTAGCCGTTGCCGTCGGCCTTCGCGCAGGCGGGGATGGGCACGACCATGTCACGCGGGATGCTCACGGCCGTCGCGTTGGTGTGGTCGGCGGACACGTGCAGCAGGATGTTGACGTCGTTGAGCGTCGCGTCCCGCTTGCCGAACGCTCCCTGGTCTTGGGCCGCGTCGTTGTCGGTGCCCACGACGAGGATGTTGAAGCCGCCCTCGTACTCGCCGATCGACGGCGGCGCCGGCTTGGACGTCTCGCCCTCGGCCGCGTTAAGCACGACACCGTCGCCGATGTCGGTCGTCACCTGGTACGCGGCGATCGCGCCGACCGAGGCGCCGCTGACCAGCACGACGGCGAGCGCGGCCGCGACCACCTTGAGCACGGTGGTCACCGGGCGGGTGCGGTGCAGTCGGCCGTGCCGGGCGACACCGGTCGTCGCGGCGTCGGCGACCCTGATGCCGGTGCCCGCACCGCCGGCGCCGCTCGCGGCACGCGTCGGCAGACCCCACGATCTGCGGGGTCGGGCGGAACGGCGGGCGCGCTCGGGTCGGTCGCGGCGGAGGTCGCTCACGCGGTGTCCTCTCGGTCATCGGCGCGGCCCCGGTGATCACCCGCAGGCAGATTCCAGCGGACAGACGGGCGCGCACGGTGTACGGCGGAACTCGATTCTATGCAGACAGGTCGTGCGAAATCGACGAGAGCGCTCACCCCCGTCAGGGGTAGCCGACGAACCAGAGAAGCACGACCGCCACCGGTTGGAGCGCCGCGCCACCCACGAGCAACGACGTCCGGAGGCGCGGTGAGCGTGCGATCGCGGGCGTCCCGAGCACGGGGGCGAGCGGCATGAGCAGCCGGGGCAGGCTCTGCTGCGGCAGGAAGACGGCCACCAGATAGAGCACGTACGAGCCCGCGAACGCGACGACGTCGACCCCCAGCGACCGGGTGCTCGGTCGCGTGAGGAACCACACGACCAGCGCGAGCACGGCCAGGACGAGCACGACACCGGCCCAGCCGAGGAAGGTCGTCGCCATCACGAACCACGGGGTCAGCGGCGTGAAGCTCTGCGCACCGACGAAGCCGGTCCACCACGAGAGCTCGGTGTCGAGATAGGCGTCGTGGAGGCCCGTCACGGCGTCGGCGATCACCGGCCAGGCGAGACCGGCGGCCGCGATGACGAGGCCGGCGACGACGAGCTCCACCCTCTGCCGCAGCGGGAAGCCGGGGCGCGCGCCTTCGCGCACGAGTCGCACGACGCCGTGGACGGCCAGCGCCAGAGCGACGGCCAGCACCCCGGGCCGCGTGAAGGCGGCGACGACGCCGAACGGGATCATCACGAGATACTGCCGGCGTACCTGCGCGAGCAGACAGGCGAAGAGCAGGAAGAGCATCAGGCTCTCGGCGTACACCACCTGCAGCACGAACGACACGGGGCCGAAGCAGAACAGCGCGACCGCCCAGGTGGCCGCGCTGCGGGACCCGGCCGTCTCGGTGACGAGACGGTGCAGGACGACCGCCGCCGCGCCTCCGGCGATCGTGGCGACGACGACGCCGACCGTGTAGAAGCCCTGCCCCGCCGGGTCGACGCCGAGTACCTGCATCAGGCCCCGGACGATCGCCGGGAACACGGGCAGGAACGCCCACGGGTTCGGCTTGACGGCCCCGTCCGCGTCCGTCGGCAGCTCGGTCGGGTAGCCGTCGCGGGCGATGGTCCGATAGAAGGAGGCGTCCCACGACCCCGAGAACGTGAAGAAGCTGGGTTCGCGGCGCGGGCTCGCGAAGTCCCAGTCGTTCGCGCTCGCGACGGCGAACAGACCGCCGAGCCACGCGCTCGACACGAGACGGGACACCGCGTAGAGGACGACGACCACGAGCCAAGGAGGCGCGGTGCGGCACCAGAGGAGAACGCGCCCGGCCATCGGCCCAGACTACGGGCCATGCGGCGTACGGTGACGCCATGACCACGAAGCCGAACACCGGTGGCGCGAGCGCCGACGACATGACCGCCGACGAGAAGCGTCACGACCAGCTCACCCGCGCGCCGAAGTCCGACGAGAGTGACGCGGCTCCACGCATCACCACCGAGGATCGCGGCGACCACGTCACCCGCATCGACGTCGCCGACACCGCCAAGGTCCGCCCCGGCAAGGCCTGACCGCACGGCCTGACTGCACGCCCGCCCGTCTACACTCGGCCCGTGCCTGACGACGACACCACGCTGCCCACCGACCACCCACGACCGGGCGTCTACGAGCACTTCAAGGGCTCGCGCTACCTGGTGATCGCGACGGCTCGACACAGCGAGACCGAGGAGGCGCTGGTCGTCTACCGCACGCTGTACGGCGACTACTCGACCTGGGTACGCCCCCTCTCGATGTTCGTCGAGCACGTGGAGCGCGACGGCTATTCGGGCCCCCGCTTCAGGCCGGTCGTGCTCGACGGCGAGACCGTTCGGGAGCCGGGCGCTCGCGACTGACCCGACCCGCGCCTCCACGGCGGGCCGGCAGCGGGAGCCGTCACGGGCAGCGCTCGCGAGCACGGGTCGCGAGAGGCGACCCCTGAGACGTCGGTGGGCCGCAGCGATCGCTCGCTGCGGCCCACCGATTCACCGGTTCACCGTTCGGGCTCGTCTACAGCGTGGCGGCCGACGGGTCCCAGTCGTCGGCGAGCGGCACGGGCCGGTCCACCGTCGAGGCGACGTCGACGGGCGAGCCCGTCTCGGCCGCCTCGGACACCGCGAGCAGCACGTCGAGCACGTGCGAGGCGACGGCGCCGCTGGCCCGCTCGGTGTCTCCACCGCGCAGGGCACGCGCGAGGTCGAGCACGCCCGAACCACGTCCGTACGTCGAACCGGCAGCCGCGATGGTCGTCGGCTCGTCGGACCCGAAGCGCCACAGCTGCGAGTCGCCCTCGAACGTGTTCGGATCGGGCAGGACGAGGGTGCCCTCGGTGCCGCTGATCTCGACGAAGCCCATGCGGGGCAGCGCGTTCTGGAACGAGAACGTCGACTGGGCCGACTGCCCGCCCTCGAACGAGATGAGCGCGGCGTGGTGCGTCGGCACCTCGACGGGGAACTCGGTGCCCGCCCGCGGGCCGCTGCCGATCGAGCGGACGTCGCGCGACGTCGACGACACGGCGCTGACGTGACTGGCGGCACCGAACGCGTGCACGAGGGTCGTGACGTAGTACGGACCCATGTCGAAGAGCGGGCCCGCTCCTCGCGCGAAGAGGAACTCCGGGTCCGGGTGCCAGGCGTCGGGGCCGGGTACGTGGAACATGGTGGTCGCCGTGAGCGGCTCACCGATGTCGCCGCGGGCGATCGCGCGCATGGCCGTCTGGATGCCGGCGCCCAGCACGGTGTCGGGCGCACAGGCGACCCGGACACCCGCGGCATCGGCCGCCGCCAGCAGATCGGAGCCGGACTCGTGGTCGAGGGCCAGCGGCTTCTCGCTCCAGACGCTCTTGCCCGCGGCGATGATCTGGCGGCCCACCTCGGCGTGCACGGCCGGGATCGTCAGGTTGACGACGATCTCGATCTCGTCCATGGCGAGCAGCTCGTCGACGGTGCCCCAACCGGGGACGCCGTACTCCTCCGCGCGGGCCTGGGCCCGCTCGGGGATCAGATCGGCGACGAACAGCACCGCGAGGTCGGGGAAGGCGGTCATGTTCTCGAGGTAGGTGCCACTGATGACACCCGCCCCGATCACGCCGACGCCGACCGGACCGGTCGACGTCACTTGTCGTTCTCCGCCAGCCAGGCGAACGACTCGGCGACGCCGTCGAAGACGTCCTTCGCGTAGTCGTCGAACTCGACGACACGAAGGGCGTGCGGCGCGGCGGCGAGGATCGCGGCGACGTCGACGTCGCCCTGACCGGCCGGCGTCTGGTTCTTGAAGGCGGCGGCGAGTGCGTCGGGCACCTCGAGGGCGCTCTCGTTGCTGGGCAGCGCCGTGGCGATGTCGCCGGCGACCTTGCCGTCCTTGATGTGCAGGAACTGCACCTTGTCGCCGAGCGAGCGCAGCAGGGCCGGGGTGTCGGCACCGCCGACGGTGGCCCAGAACGTGTCGAGCTCGAGGACGACCTCGGGAGCGAGGTTCTCGACGAACAGTTCGTAGATCGAGCGGCCGTCGACCTTGTTCGTGAACTCCCACTGGTGGTTGTGGTAGCCGAACGTGAGGCCGTGACCGGCCGCGAGGGCGGTGAGCTCGTTGACGCGGTCGGCGATCTTCTTCGCGTCGTCGGCGGTCTGCCACCGGTCGCTCGGGATGAACGGGTCGATGACCGTGCCGATGCCGAGCTGGACCGCGGCGTCGAAGGCCTTGGCCGGCTCGTCGGAGTCGATGACGGGTGCGTGGCCCGACGGGGCCGTGACGCCCGAGGCGGCGAAGGCCTTCTCGAACTCGTCGGCGCGCTCGACGAACGAATAGGGCTCGACCTTCGTGAAGCCGATCTCGGCGATGCGGGCGACGGCCCCCTGCAGATCGGCCGAGATCGCATCGCGGACCGTGTAGAGCTGGACGGAGGGTGAGGACATGCTTTCTCCTTGTTCTCATGGGAGCGCCCGAGCGCGTCGACGCGCCGAGCACCGGGGTCGTGTCCGCCGGAGTCGAGCCCGGCGGAAGTCGGTGTGCACCAAGTCTGGCCCACTCGACGGGCCGTTGTCGGCGAAAACGACGAACTCATCGAAACGATTCGGGTGTGGAGGAGTCGAGTGACGGGAACGGCTTGCGCCCGAACGTGGACCGTGTATTCTGCTGAGCATCTGAGGTAAAAACGCCCGCCCTCCTGTGGCCGGCGAATACACGCGGCATTGAACGAGTCGCCACTTCTTCCCCGTGAAGGAGTGCACCCGTGTCGCCCGAACAGACCACCTCTCAGGCCGCCGCCCCGCCGGTGGCCCCCGCTGCTCCCCGTCGCCTCGCCGACGCGTGGCTCGCCCTCGCCGGCCTGTCGGCCGTGTTCCTCTTCGAGATGCTCGACAACTCGATCCTGAACGTCGCCCTGCCGACGATCGGTCGCGAGCTGCACTCGTCGACGGTCGGTCTGCAGTGGGTGAACGGCGCCTACTCGCTCGCCTTCGGCGGCCTCATGCTGCTGTTCGGGTCGATCGCCGACCGCGTCGGACGTCGACGCGTCATGCTCGTCGGTCTCGTGCTGCTCGGACTCGCGAGCCTCTCGACGGCGCTCGTGTCGTCGACCGAGCAGCTCATCGCGGTCCGCGTCGCGATGGGTATCGCTGCGGCGATGACGACGCCGGGGTCGATGGCCCTGGCGTTCCGGTTGTTCGACACCGAAGACCTGCGGGTCCGGGCCCTCACGGTCATCTCGACCGCCGGTCTCGTCGGTCTCGCCATCGGGCCGACGCTCGGGGGCTTCGTGCTCGCGGTCGCGCCGTGGCAGGCACTGCTGCTCGCGAACGTCCCGATCGCGGTGCTGGCGTTCGTCGGCATCCGCGGCGGGATCGCCCGCGACGAGGCCGCCGGCCTGCGGGGCGAGCCGGTCGACGTCGCCGGTGCCGTGCTCGGCACCGCGACCGTGGCGGGGGCGCTGCTGACGCCGACCGTCCTCGTCGAGGCGGGTCGCGCCTCCTGGATGCCATGGGTCGTCGTCGCGGCGACGGTCGCGGCCGGAGCCGCGTTCGTCGTGCGACAGCGCACGGCACGGCATCCCCTGCTCGACCTGCACCTGCTCGCGCGCCCCCTCGTCAGCAGCGGGCTCGCCTACAAGGCCGCGGCGGGGCTCGCCGTCGCCGGGCTGTCGTATCTCGTGACCCTGCAACTGCAGTTCGCCTGGGGCTGGTCGCCCGTCGAGGCGGCCCTCGGCACGCTGCCGCAGGTCGTGGTTCTGCTCGCCGGCGGCCGATTCGTCGGGCCGTTCGTCGCTCGCGTGGGGCTCGGCCGCGCCGCCTGGACGAGTGCCGCAGCCGTCGTCGCCGGGCTGGTCGTGTTCGGGCTCCTCGGCCGGTTCGGTTACGGCTGGGTGGCCGCTGCCCTCGTGCTCGTCGCGGCGGGACTTCGGGTCGTCGGGGTCGTCGCCGGCACGAACGTGCTTCAGGGCCTGCCTGCCGATCGGACGTCGATCGGAGCCGCCCTCGTCGATACGGCGAGCGAACTGGCCAGCGGCATCGGGATCGCCGTGACCGGCACGATCGTCGCCGCGCTCGTCACGGGCAGCATCACCGCGTCGTCCTGGACACCCGACCGACTCGCGTCGCTGCAGGGCTCGCTCGGGTGGGCCGGCCTCACGCTCGCCCTGATCGCGGCTGCCCTCGTCACCCTTGGCCTGTGGCGTGCCCGCGGCCGTGCCTCCACCCCTCTCACCTCACCCGCTCACCAGGAGTCCTCCCTTGTCTGACACCCTCCCCCGCCCTCCGTTCGACCCCGAGTTCGCGCCGATGCTCGATGCCCTCGCCGCTCGCGGCGGGTTCACCGTGACCACCGAGACGCTGCCGCGGATGCGCGCGCTCGACGTCACCGAGGCCGAGCTCGACGAGCGGCTGCGCACGCGTGGCCTCGAACGTCGCACCGTCCTGGTGCCCGGTCATGACGGCGATCCGATCGCGCTCGCGATCATCCAGCGCATCGGGCGTAGCGGCCCGGCAGCCTGCTTCTACACGATCCACGGCGGCGGCATGATGTTCGGCCACTACCTCGGCAACCTCGACTCGTACGACGACTGGCTGCTGCGTCACGACGTCGTGCTGATCAGCGTCGATTACCGCCTCGCCCCGGAGCACCCCGACCCGTACCCCGTCGAGGACTGCTACGCCGGTCTCGTCTGGACGGCGGACCACGCCGACGAGCTCGGCATCGACCCCGAGCGCATCGTGCTCGTCGGCCAGAGCGCCGGGGGCGGTCTCGCGGCCGGCACCGCCCTGCTCGCGCGTGACCGGCGCGGGCCGGCGGTGTGGGCGCAGATCCTCGTCAGTCCGATGCTCGACGATCGCGACGACACGGTGTCGACGCGACAGTTCGACGGGGTCGGGGTGGCCGACCGGTCGCTGACCCGCTTCGGCTGGAGCTCGTACCTCGGCGACCGGCGCGGGGGTGACGCCGTGTCGATCTACGCCGCACCCGGGCGGGCCGTCGACCTGGCCGGCCTGCCGCAGACCTACGTCGACTGCGGCAGTACGGAGGTGTTCCGGGACGAGACCGTCGCGTTCGCGAGCACGCTCTGGGCATCGGGAGTGCCCGCGGAGCTGCACGTCTGGCCCGGGGCGTTCCACGGGTTCACGACGATGGCCCCCGACGCGACGCTCTCACGGCGGGCCGTGGCCGCCCTCGGGGACTGGACGGCGCGCCTCCTTCTGTCCTGATCCGCGCCTCCTCGGCTCGGCGCGGGGCGACGCACCACGTTCTGATCAACGCACCTCGCTCCGTCGCGGTGCGTTGATCAGAACGAGGTGCGACGGCCGAGGACGGGTGCGGCCGCCCGCGAAGGTCACGTCGAGCGGGCCCACGCCGATGGCACTCGCCGTGAGCTCATCGCCGACGTCGACGCCGATGGCCGTCCCCGCGGTGTTCGCCCCGAGAGGCTCATCACGGTGCCGAACCACGCGCCGTTTCGCTACTCAGTCTGCCGATCCGCCAGCCGGGGACTTGCGTGAACGCGTAAGACATCAGATTGATAAGGAAGCCCTTGTGTTCGAAGGCATGCGTGACAGCAGTCCGGCCAGGGCTGGTTTCCACCCACGACCAACTTCCCGCTTCGCTTGAGCCGAGGGCATGCATGCGATAGCGCACCCCGGAGTGATCTCTTCGAAATTTACGTGCTGTAACATGCATGTTGTATCACGTAACTCTTGAAAGGGGCAGCCGATGCCACATCTGACAAGGCGGATCGTCCGTCATCCGCGATTGGTGCTCGCCGTCTGGCTTGTCGTGCTGGCTGGGGGCGCGCTTCTGGCCACGCAGCTCGACGCGGCCTTGTCTGGAGGAGGGTTCACTAATCCTCGGGCCGAAGCGCTCGTCACCCAGGCGGTCGTCCAAAAGGCCTTCGGTGACGCCCCGAACCAATTGATCGTGGTCCTCGACGGCGACACACCGCTGACCGAGTCCGACTACGGGTCCGCGACGCACATCCTGCGAGAAGCTGGCGCCACGACGATCACAACCCCCAGGGACAACGTGGCTCTCGTCTCCACAAGCGGTCGCACCGCCGTCCTCACGGCAGGATTCGACGGCGACGGCACCCGCATCCAAAGCCTCGTACCCGACTTACAGAGCAAGCTCTCCACCGGTGGTCCGGCGAAGAACGTCTACGTCACCGGCCAGCCCGCTCTGGACTTCCAGCTCAACGCACACTCCAAGAAAGACGCCACTCGGGCCGAGCTCATCGTCTTCCCGGTGCTGATCATCGTTCTGCTCTTTGTCTTCAGGACCGTTGTGGCGACCTTGTTGCCGCTTCTTGTGGCGGGTTCGGCCCTCGGAATCGCCAGCGGAATCGGATTCCTGGCCACACAAGTGACCGACATCTCGAACCTCTACGCCAATATCGTCTCGATGATCGGCCTCGCCGTCGCCGTCGACTACTCGCTCTTCATCATCAACCGGTTCCGAGAAGAACTCGACCGTGGCAAAGCCCCGGCCGACGCCGTGGTGACCACCATGCAGACTGCCGGAAAGTCCGTGCTCTACAGCGGCATCGCCGTCGTCCTCGCTCTCGCCGCGTTGTTCATCCCACGCGTCATGGCCTTCACCAGCATCGCCCTCGGTGGAATCGTGGTCACCATCGTCGCCCTCGCTGTCACCCTCCTGGTCTTGCCCGCAGGACTCGTCCTTCTCGGCGATCGCGTCAATCGCCTCCGCATCCCTCTCCCAGCCCGCCGGGACGGACTGAGGACTCCACAACGCCGCCTGCGTCACCCCGGCCTTGTCGGATCTGCCGGCATCATCGTCATGCTCGCTGTCAGCACGCCGATCCTGGGGATCTCCCTCCAGTCTCCGGTCGCCAGCGCCACAGTCCTGCCAGCCGACGACCCCGCGCGCATCGGCCTCGAGGTGATCGAAAACCACATTGACCAGGAGGGCCTTTTCCCCATCGACGTCGTCGTCACCAGCCCCGTTCATTTGACAGGCGCCCAAGCTCTGGCGGTGGCGAATAAGGCCACTCAGTTTGTCTTGAAAGAGCCCTCTGTGAAGTCGGTCGACTCCGTCATGACTCTGGGAATCCCGACCGAGCAGTTGGCCGACACCCTGGACGCTGCGATGACCCCGAAGCCTTTGTCGCAGCTGTTCCAGCGATCTCACGACGCCACCGTCATGCGGCTGCTGGTCACGAGCACGCACGGTCCCGATTCGGTGCAGGCACATGACCTCGTCCGTGCTATTCGCGCCGGCCTTCCGACCGCCCTGGGGACATCGAACGCTACCGTCACCGTCACCGGGGCCACCGCTCAGGGGCTCGATTTCGACGACACGCTTATCGCCAGTCTCCCCCTCATCGCCGGCGTCGTCCTCGTACTGACGTTCCTCATGCTCTCGTTCGCCTTCCGATCGGCGATCCTGCCCGCGCTGGCGCTGTTGTTCAACGTCCTCGTCGTCGTTGCCAGCCTCGGGCTGCTCACCGCGGTGCAACACGCCATCTCGACGGAGCCGCTGAATTCGGTGACACCGCCCCTGTTGTTCGCCGTCATGTTCGGACTCAGCATGGATTACATGGTCATCATGATCTCCCGCATGCGCGAGGCACACCAGGGCGGCCTCGCTTACGACGACGCGGTCATGGAGGGTGCGCGACAAACCCGACGGATGATTAACAGCGCCGCCATCATCATGATCGTCGTCTTCTGCTCCTTCATGACCGGGCAGATCAGCATCGTCCGCGAAATCGGCATCGGCCTCGCCATCGCCGTCGCTCTCGACGCCGTGGTCATCCGCATGATCGTCATGCCGAACATCCTTCGAGCCATCGGCCCGCGAGCATTCGGCGCCAAACAACACTCCGAAGAGAGACCGTCGGCGACGTGATCCTTCCTCGCCCGGAAACTGCTGAGGTATAGCGCGCAACGTCCGCACAGTGCGCCTCGACACCGGAAACCCCGCGGCGCTTCCCCGTCGCGGGGTTTCTGCCTGCAGCACGTTCGCCTGAGAATATAGGGACCGAAGCGCTTCCGGCACTTGTCGAACTGGAACCCACATGCCCCCCACCACCCCAACGGAACCGGCCCTCCCCACGACCGGACTCGCCCCGTCGGAGCTGCGGTACCTCGTCCTCGCCTCCCAGCGCGAAGGCAACCGCGCACTGAATCGACAACTGAGCAGTTACGGTCTCACCGCTAGCCAGTTCGAGATTCTTCTCGTCCTCGACGAATACGGCCCCCTCACCCTGAAGGAACTCGGCGAACTCATCGTTTGTGAAACTTCGAGCCCGAGCCGAATCATCGACACACTCGTCCGCCGCGAACTTGTTGCGCGAGGAACGGACAGTCAAGACCGACGAGCTCTCTCTCTCGATTTGGCACCTCAGGGGCAAAGCCTCATCCCGGAGCTTCGCCTCATCGACGAGCGCATCGATGGCATGGCCCGCGAGACACTGAACGACGACGACGTTCGAGGCCTCGTGGCTGCCCTCCGCGCCTACCTCGCGGGAACCGAGAGCGGCGGCGTACTGGACCGACGTTTCCGGCAACGAAGAAGAAGCCTGGAGGAGTAGCGACTCCTCTCGGCGGTTCGAAGATGCTCGACACGAACTGAACGGCCCGGGTCCCATTGGCTAAAGGCGTCCGGGGCACGTACCGTCCGCGGGCGCTCCAGCTTGCCGAACTGGGTCGAGGCCAACACCGGCGACGAGGAGGCGCGGGTCACCCGAGAGCGGAGGGCGTGGGATTCGAACCCACGAGACATCTCTGCCCACTTGTTTTCAAGACAAGCTCCATCGGCCGCTCGGACAGCCCTCCCGGTGCGACGCTCGACGCGCGCGCGTGCGCAACCGCCCCGAGTCTAGCCGAGCCGCCCCGTGCCTCCGGAAGCCCGTCGAAGACGACCGCCCGAGCGCTTAAAGCGTCGCGAGCGCCGTCGCGAGCCCGTCGTCCAGGTCACTGGCGGTGCGCTCGTTCGCGACCGCGAGGACGTCGTCGGGCGCCTGGCCCATGGCGACGCCGCGCCCCTCGACGGACGCCCAGCGCAGCATGTCGATGTCGTTGCGCCCGTCACCCGCGGCGAACACACGCGAGCGCGGCAGGTCGAGCCAGCCCCGCACCCGCTCGAGGGCCGTGGCCTTCGTGACGCCGTCGGGCGCGATGTCGAGCCAGGCCGTCCAGCCGACGTTGTAGTTCACCTTCGACAGGCCCATGCGCTCGACGATGTCGAGGAACTCCTCGATGTCGTGATCGGGCGAGATGACGACCACACGGGTCGCCGCCTCGGCGCACAGCTCGTCGAACGAGACCTGCTGCCCGTTGACGGCCGCCGCCGCGGCCGGGAAGGCACCGTTGTAGCGCAGGATGCCGTTGCGGTCCTCCACGGCGAAACCGCCGTCGGCGAGATGCTCGGACACCTGGCTGAGGACGGGTCGCGGGTCGAACTCCTCGACGTGCGCCAGCGAGTAACCGGTCGGAGCGGTCTCGTCTCGCTTGAGGGTCATCGCCCCGTTCGCGCACACGACGTAGTCGGAGACGAGCTCGAGCCGCTCCATCACCGGCAGGGTCATCGACACCGAGCGCCCCGTCGCGATCATCACCCGATGACCCGCGGCGGCGAGCCGCCGCACCTCATCGCAGACGGCATCGCTGATGACACCGCTCTCTTGCATGATCGTGCCGTCGATGTCGAGCGCGACGAGCCACGGCTCGCTCACGCGAGACCCGTCGCCGTCACCGACCTGCACCGAGGAGGCGCGGTGCACGTCGCCCTGCGGGTCACCGGTCACGACACGGGCTCCATGACCTCGAGCCCTCCGAGGTAAGGCCGCAGCGCGGCCGGCACCACGACCGAGCCGTCGGCCTGCTGGTGCGTCTCGAGGATCGCGACGAGCCAGCGCGTCGTCGCGATGGTGCCGTTCAGCGTGGCGACCGGGGCGGTCTTGCCCGACTCGGTGCGGTAGCGGGTGTCGAGGCGACGCGCCTGGAAGGTGGTGCAGTTCGACGTGCTGCTGAGCTCTCGGTAGGTGCCCTGCGTCGGCACCCAGGCCTCGATGTCGAACTTGCGTGCCGCACTCGAGCCGAGGTCGCCGGCGGCCACGTCGATCACGCGGTAGTTCAGCTCGAGCGACTGCATCATCGTCTCTTGCAGGGCGACCAGGTTGAGGTGCTCCTGCTCGGCCTGGTCGGGGTGCACGTAGCTGAACATCTCGAGCTTGTTGAACTGGTGCACCCGGAGGATGCCGCGGTTGTCCTTGCCCGCCGCGCCGGCCTCGCGGCGGTAGCAGGTCGACCAGCCGGCGTAGCGGATCGGGCCGTCGGTCACGTCGAGGATCTCGTCGGCGTGGTACCCGGCCAGCGCGACCTCGCTGGTGCCCGTGAGGTAGAGGTCGTCGGCGGGCAGGTAGTAGATCTCATCGGCGTGCGCCCCGAGGAACCCGGTGCCCGCCATCACCTCGGGTCGCACCAGCGTCGGCGTGATCAGCGGCGTGAAATCGTTGCGAAGCGTGAGGTCGAGCGCCATGTTCATCAGCCCGAGCTCGAGTCGGGCACCGATGCCGCGCAAGAAGTAGAAGCGCGAGCCCGAGACCTTCGTGCCGCGCTTGATGTCGATCGCGCCCAGCTTCTCGCCGAGGTCGGCGTGGTCGAGCGGCTCGAAATCGAAGGAGGGGCGGGTCCCGACCTCGCGCAGCGTCGCGAAATTCTCCTCCCCGCCCGACGGCACGCCCTCGATGATCACGTTGCCGAGAGCGCGGATCGCCGTGTCGAAGGCCGCATCGGCCTCGGTCGACGCGGCCTGCGCCTCCTTCACTCGACCGGCCAGCTGCTGCGCCTGGGCGACGAGCTCTTTCTTCTCGTCTTTCGGCGCCTTGGCGACGGTCTTGCCGAACGCGTTCTGCTCGGCGCGCAGGTTCTCGAAAGCGGCGATCGCCGAGCGACGGGTCGTGTCGGCCGCGAGGGCGTCGTCGACGGCCGTCTCGGACTCGCCGCGCGCACGCTGACTCTGTTTGATGAGGTCGGGGGCGTCGCGCAGCATCTGGGGATCGATCACCCGACCATCCTAAGGAAGTCGGGCGTCGCGGCTCACCCCCTCGCGCCCTCCTGTGGAAGTCATCCACAGGGCGGCTGCCGAGCGAGCCGCCGACGGAGTCGTCCAATACGGTTGAGTCATGACGCTCTCCTCTTCTTCCGCTGCCGAGAGCGCCTCGACGCCCGAACCTCCGAAGGACCACCCCGCGACGATGCGCCAGACGGCAGCCGTCGTCTACAACCCGATCAAGGTCGACATCGCGGCCGTCCGGGCCGCCGTGAAGAAGGCCGAGAAGAACGCGGGCTGGAACACGACGCTCTGGTTCGAGACGAGCGTCGAAGACCCGGGCGGCGGCGTCACCGCTCGCGCCGTGGCCGAAGGAGCCGACGTGGTCATCGCGGCCGGAGGCGACGGCACGGTCCGCGCCGTGGCCGAGGCCCTGCGCGGCACCGAAGCGGCGATCGCCCTGCTACCGTCCGGCACGGGCAACCTGCTGGCCCGCAATCTGAACCTCTCGCTCGACAACCTGACCGACTCGGTCGCCACGGCGTTCGCCGGCCGCGACCGTCCCATCGACCTGGGCCTCGTCGACGTCGAGCGCGAGGACGGCGAGCGCGAGCGCTTCGTCTTCGTCGTCATGGCCGGCATCGGTCTCGACGCGAAGATGCTCGCGAACACCAACCCGAAGCTCAAGAAACGCGTGGGGTGGCTCGCGTACGTGGACGCCATCGCCCGCAGCCTCCGCGACGACAACTCCATGAACATCCGGTACGACCTCGACGGCCAGGGCCGCAAGACGATGAAGGCGCACACCGTCCTCGTCGGCAACTGCGGGCTGCTGCCCGGCAACATCATGCTGCTGCCCGACGCCGCGGTCGACGACGGCATCTTCGACATCGTCGCGCTGCGGCCCGACGGCCTGATCGGCTGGGTCCAGATCTGGATCAAGATCGTGTGGGAGAACGGGGTGCTGCGCCGCAGCTCGGTCGGTCGCAAGATCATGGCCTACTCGAAAGAGGTCCGGACCGTGCGCTACTCGAAGGGCAAGCAGATCGTCGTCCGCCTCGACGAGCCGCAGGACTTCGAGATGGACGGCGACTCGGTCGGCAAGGCGATCGCGATCAAGACGTGGGTCGACCCCCTCGCGCTGACCGTCCGCGTGCCCGCGAACAGCTAGGTCGGCTCGCCCCCGGTGACGAGCGCGCGAAGCCAGTCGCGGGCGTCGACGAACGCATCGTCGTCGTAGCGCGACGACACCGTCGGTTTGAGCCCGTCAGCTCGGGGGTAGCTGCCCAGGAAGGTCACGCGGGGGCTGAATCGCTTGAGCCCCAACAAGGCGTCGGCGACCCGCTCGTCGAGCACGTGCCCGTCGACGTCGATCACGAACCGGTACCGGCCGAGCGCGTCGCCGATCGGCCGCGACTGGATGAGGCTCAGGTTGATGCCGCGCGTCGCGAACTGCTCGAGCATGTCGACGAGCGCGCCGGACTCGTCGTCGGGCAGCTCGACGACGATGCTCGTCTTGTCGGCGCCGGTGGCCGCGGGCACCGGAACGGTGCGGCTGACGAGCACGAAACGCGTGACCGCGTTGGCGTTGTCGCCGATGTCGCGGGCGAGCACGTCGAGGTCGTAGTGATCGGTGATCCCCGGAGGCGCGATGGCGGCGTCCGCGAGCGTCCCGGATGCCGCGTCCCCCAGCAGCGAGGCCGCCGCCGAGACGTTCGACGTCGAGGGGATGTGCCCGTGGCCGGGCAGGTTCTTCTCGAGCCAGAGATGGGTCTGGCCGTACGCGACCGGGTGGCCGTTCACGACCGAGACGTCCGCGAGCGTCGTGCCGCGGCGCGCGACGAGCACGAAGTTCACCCGCACGAGATACTCGCCGATGATCCGGAGGCCCGGGACCGTGGCGAGGGCGTCCTGCGTCGCGCTGACGCCTCCTTCGATGCTGTTCTCGATGGCGATCATCGCGGCCACGCTGCGGCCGCTGACCACGTCGGCCAGCGCCTCCCCCACGTTGTTGACGCTGCGCCAGGGCTGGCCCGCGGCCTCGGGGACCTGCTTCAGGGCCGCTTCGGTGAACGTGCCGGCCGGGCCGAGGTAGCTGTACGTCGACGAAGTGGCGGTCTCAGGCATGTGGACGAGCCTAGGGCTTGTGGATACCGGGACGGGTGACGGTCGCCAGTGCCAGGATAGCCCCATGACCGATCGCGCCGGAACCCCCGCCACCGACTCCGACCTCATCTCCGTCGACGATGTCGTCGCCGCCTACTACGACCTCGTCCCCGACGTCTCGAACCCCGACCAGAAGGTCGTCTTCGGCACGTCCGGGCACCGCGGTTCGTCGCTCGACTCGGCGTTCAACGAGGTGCACATCGCTGCGATCACGCAGGCGATCGTCGATTACCGCACCGGGCAGGGCATCACGGGGCCGCTGTTCATCGGTCGCGACACGCACGTGCTGAGCGGGCCGGCCGAGCGCACCGCCCTCGAGGTCCTGGCCGGCAACGGCGTCCGCGTGCTGGCCGACTCCGAGGGGGGCTTCGTGCCGACCCCGGCCCTCAGCCACGCCATCCTCGTCTACAACAACGACCCCCTGAACGACGACAAGGCCGACGGCATCGTCGTCACGCCGAGTCACAACCCGCCCCGCGACGGCGGGTTCAAATACAACCCGCCGCACGGCGGCCCGGCCGACAGCGATGCCACGAGCTGGATCGCCAACCGTGCCAACGAGATCATCGCGGCCGGCTCGGGCGACGTGAAGCGCGCCGACGGCAGCCCGGGCCGGCACGACTTCCTGCGCGGCTACGTCGGCGACCTGATCAACATCATCGACATCGACGCGATCAAGAAGGCCGGCGTGAAGATCGGCGCCGACCCGCTGGGCGGCGCGAGCGTCGAGTACTGGGGCGCGATCCGCGACGTGTACGACCTCGACCTCACCGTCACGAACCCCGGCACCGACCCGACCTGGCGCTTCATGACGCTCGACTGGGACGGCAAGATCCGCATGGACCCGTCGAGCCCGTCGGCCATGGCGAGCGTCGTCCGCCGCAAGGACGAGTTCGACGTCCTCACCGGCAACGACGCCGACGCCGACCGGCACGGCATCGTGACGCCCGACGGCGGTCTGATGAACCCGAATCACTACCTCGCGGTCGCCATCGACTACCTCTACACGCACCGCCCCGAGTGGCGCGACGACGCCGCGATCGGCAAGACCCTCGTGTCGTCGAGCATCATCGACAAGGTCGCCGAGTCGCACGGTCGACGGCTGTGGGAGGTCCCGGTCGGGTTCAAGTGGTTCGTCCCCGGTCTCGTCGACGGCTCGGTGGCCTTCGGCGGCGAGGAGAGCGCGGGGGCCTCGTTCCTGCGCAAGGACGGCTCGGTCTGGACGACGGACAAGGACGGCATCATCCTCGCGCTGCTCGCCAGCGAGATCATCGCGGTCACGGGCAAGACCCCATCGCAGCTGTACGCGGAGCTCGTCGCGAAATTCGGCGACCCGGTCTATCAGCGCGTCGATGCCGCCGCGACGAAAGAGCAGAAGGCCCGACTGGGCAAGCTGAGCGGCGACGACATCACGGCGACCGAGCTGGCCGGCGACCCCATCACCGCGAAGCTGACCGCCGCACCGGGCAACGACGCCGCGATCGGCGGCCTCAAGGTCGTCACCGACAAGGCCTGGTTCGCGGCGCGCCCGAGCGGCACCGAAGACGTCTACAAGATCTACGCCGAATCGTTCGAGGGCCCCGAGCACCTCGCCCGCGTGCAGGCCGAGGCCAAGGAGATCGTGGACGCGGCCCTGGCGGGCTGAGCCGCCGCCTGCCCGGCGTGACGCGACGCGACGTGACGCGATAACGACAAGGTGCGCCCTGCACGCGCGAGCCCTCGACGACCGGGCTGACCTGCGAGTGTCGACCGCACCTCCTCGGTTGTCGTCCGCCTCTGGTGCAGGGCGCCGTCGACCACGACGGTGGACGCCAGTCGCGGTCGACTGGGCAAGATGTCGGCGCAGGTTCGTTCGAGAGAGGTCAGACGCATCCCTGCTGCCTCATCGACCGACCCGTCACCGCGTCGCCGTGACGACGTCGGCGGGCGTCCACGCCGGAGCCCTCACCGAGTTCGCCCTGCTCGGCCTCCTGATGGGTGCGAAAGACGTCCGGGCGCTCGACGCCGACAGGGCCGAGCGCCGATGGGGCGGCCGCCGCGTCATGAGGCAGCTCGCCGACCAGACCGTGTTGATCGTCGGGCTCGGCGGCATCGGCCTGACCCTCGCCGATCGGCTCCGCGCGTTCGGCACCCGGGTGATCGGCGTCAACCGCTCGGGTCGCGGCGCCGAGCGCGTCGACCGCCTCGTCACGCTCGACGAGCTGCCCGAGGTCGTGGGCCGGGTCGACGCGGTCGTCTGCTGCCTGCCCGACTCGCCCGGCGCCTCCGGAGTCCTCGACTCGGCCTTCTTCGCCGCCGCCTGCGAGGGCGTCACCTTCGTGAACGTCGGCCGAGGCACCGCCGTCGACGAGGAGGCGCTGGTCGCCGCCCTCAGATCGGGTCACGTCGGGTTCGCCGCCCTCGACGTCGTCGCCCGCGAGCCCCTGGCGGCGGACAGCGCGCTCTTCGAGCTCGACAACGTCCTGCTCAGTCCGCACACCGCGGCGCTGACCGACCACGAGGAGGAGCGCGTCGCGCGCGTCTTCGTCGAGAACGCCGACCGGCTGCTGCGCGGCGACGAACTCGTCAACCGCATGGACGTCGTCGCGTTCTACTGAGCGCAAGAGCGAACGGGCAGCGCCCACGCCCGGTGCTCAGTTCGCGTACGTCGGTGCGGCCGGCAGGCCGAAGAACTCCTCGAGCGTCGTGATGTGCTGGTCGTGCATCTCGGTCGCGAGCGGCACCCCGATGTAGCGGAAGTGCCAGGGCTCGTAGGTGAACCCCGTGACCGCCGTCTTGTCGGCGGGGTAGCGCAGCAGCCAGCCGTACCGCCAGGCGTTCGCGGCGAGCCATTTGCCCTGCGGGGTGTCGCCCATGCACGCCTGCAACGCGCAGCTCAGCGGCACGGGGCTGATGTCGACGACGAGCCCCGTCTGGTGCTCGCTGTACCCGGGCCGCGCGCTCTGGATGTCGGCCTGCGCCTGCCCGAGCTGCTTCACCCACCCGTCGTAGACGCTCACCTGCGTGGCGTACGACCGGTAGGCGCTCTGCACCTGCATGGCACCCGCCCCCTCGGCCTCACCGGCGGCGAACAGCTGGAGCAGGGCGGCGGCGGGCTCCTTGCGCAGTACCGGCGGGTTCTGGTGGGCGACGTCGACGGTGACGAGATCGGTCGGCGCGTAGTCGGCAGGCGAGAGCGGTCGCAGCTTGTCGCTGACCACCCACAGGCTCGCGGGGTCGTCGATCGACATCGCGGTCTTGTCGAAGGCGGGAGCGGACGTGGGAGCCTCCTCGGTCGGAGCGGTCTCGGCCGGAGTCGGCTCCGGAGTCGTCGACGGATCGACGGTGGTGGGAGCCGAGGAGGCGGTGGTCGCGTCCGGTGACGGACCGGACGTCGCGCACGCCGACAGCAGCATCGCGGTGAGCGCGAACCCCGCGATGGTGACGAGGCCGTGCCTCCGGCGGGACCTGTGCAGACGCGATCGGGCTGTGGACATCGGGGCCGAGCCTAACAATGCGGCCCAGGATTGCCTCGGAAGGTCGCGCTCGGCACTAGGCAGCGGCCTGCACGTGCAGTAAATTTGCGTGTCACGCACAATTCGGTCACCGTGGCTCGTCTTCACCAACCTTGACGCAAGAGAGATTCGCATGTCCCGGGTTTCCGACACCACCTCCGCCGCTCCCGCCGAGCGCGCCGGCCTCATGACGCACCGGCAGATCCTGTTCGTGATCTTCGGCCTGATGGGCGGCATGTTCTTGTCGTCCCTCGACCAGACGATCGTGGGCACGTCGATGCGCACGATCGCGGACGACCTCGACGGTCTCAGCCTGCAGGCCTGGGTCACCACCGCGTACCTGATCGTCTCGACGATCTCGACGCCGATCTACGGCAAGCTCAGCGACATCTTCGGTCGGCGACCGCTGTTCTTGATCGCCATCTCGATCTTCCTGGTCGGGTCGCTGGCCGCCGGGTTCTCGACGTCGATGTACCAGCTCGCGATCTTCCGAGCCATCCAGGGTCTCGGCGCCGGCGGCCTGATGGCGCTGCCGCTGACGATCATGGGCGACATCCTCGCCCCGCGCGAGCGGGCCAAGTACCAGGGGTACTTCCTGGCCGTGTTCGGCATCTCGAGCGTGATCGGTCCGCTGATCGGCGGCCTGTTCGCCGGTGCCGACCAGATCCTGTTCATCACGGGATGGCGCTGGGTCTTCCTGATCAACCTGCCCATCGGTGTCGTCGCCCTGGCGATCGTCATCCGGTTCTTGCACATCCCCGGTCAGAAGAAGCGCGAGAACGTCCGCATCGACTGGTTCGGTGCCTCCGCCGTCATCGTGGCAGCCGTGCCGCTGCTGCTCATCGCCGAACAGGGCCGCGAGTGGGGCTGGGGGTCGGCCGGTGCGTACGCCTGCTACGTGATCGGAGCCATCGGCATCATCGCGTTCATCCTGATCGAGCGGATGATGGGCGACGACGCGTTGATCCCGCTGAAGCTGTTCCGCAACGCCACGTTCTCGATGGCGACCGTGCTCGGTGTACTGGTCGGCTTCGGCATGTTCGGTGCGCTGCTGACCGTGCCGCTGTACCTGCAGCTCGTCAACGGCGCGACGCCGACCGAGAGCGGATTCTTGATGCTGCCGATGATCCTCGGCCTCATGATCTCGTCGATCGTCGCGGGTCAGCTGATCTCGCGCACCGGCAAGTACAAGATCTTCCCGATCACCGGCACCGCGTTCATGGCCATCGGCTTCTTCTGGTTCAGCCAGGCGTCGTACGACAAGCCGGTCTGGTTCATGATGATCGGCATGCTGCTGACCGGGCTCGGCCTGGGCCAGCTCATGCAGACGCTCACGATCGCGTCGCAGAACTCGGTCGGCCCGCGCGACATCGGCGTGGCCACCAGCGCGTCGACGTTCTTCCGTCAGATCGGCGGAACGCTCGGCACCGCCGTGCTGTTCTCGGTGCTGTTCACGCGCATCCCGACCACCATCGGCGAGGCGTTCAAGGACCCGTCGCTGCAGGAGGGCACGCGCGCCGCGCTCAGCGACCCGACGGTCGTCGCCGACCCGGCGAACGCCCAGATCGTCAAGCTGCTGCAGTCGGCCCAGTCGGGTGACACGAGCCAGGTCGGCAACGCGCTCAACGGCAACACGTCGTTCTTGAACGGCTCCGACTCGCGGCTCGCGGCGCCGTTCCTCGACGGGTTCGCGAACGCGACGGTCACCGTGTTCACCGTCGCGCTGTGCGTGGTTCTCGTCGCGTTCCTGCTGAGCTGGTTCCTCAAGGCGACGCCCCTGCGTCAGAAGTCGGCCATCGACGAGGCGCGGGACGCCGACGACGCCACGGCCGCCGCCGCGCTCAGCGCGCAGCAGGCCGCCGCGCAGACGGGTTCGCTCGTGTCGCCCGACACGGGCAGTGTGCGCACCGTGCCGCCGGCGTCGCCGATCGACGTCGAGGACGGCACCGGCGGCTCGACCGGCGGCTCCGGCGCAGGCGGCCCGGGCGCGGCCGGCTCGGAGCGGCGCGACCCGCTGGCCTGACACCCGGCTGCGAACCTCGTTCTGACCAATGAACCTCGTTCTAACGAGGTTCATTGGTCAGAACGAGGTTTTTTCGTCGGGCGGCACCTCGACGAACCGCGCCTCGGGCAACCGCCCCCGCATGACCTCGACGGCCTCGGGGTTCTGGTCGACGAGCACGAAGCGGCGGCCGAGTGCCTGGGCGACGGCCCCGGTCGTCCCGCTGCCCGCAAAGAAGTCGAGCACCCAGTCGCCTTCGCGGCTGGACGCCTGCACGATGCGCCGCAGCACACCCTCGGGCTTCTGGGTCGGGTAGCCGGTCTTCTCCCGGCCGGTCGGCGAGACGATCGTGTGCCACCAGACATCGGTCGGCAGTTTGCCGCGCGCGACCTTCTCGGGCGTGACGAGCCCCGGCGCCATGTACGGCTCGCGATCGACGGTCTCGGAGTCGAAGTGGTACGAAGCCGGGTCCTTCACGTAGACCAGGATCGTGTCGTGCTTCGTCGGCCAACGATTGCGGCTCTTCGCCCCGTAGTCGTAGGCCCAGATGATCTCGTTCAAGAACGACTCGCGCCCGAACAGCGCGTCGAGCAGCACCTTCGCGTAGTGCGCCTCGCGATAGTCGAGGTGCAGGTACAGCGTGCCGTCGTCCGCCAGCAGACGCCAGGCCTCGGCGAGCCGTGGCTCGAGAAACGACCAGTAGTCGTCGAACCGGTCGTCGTACCGCATCAGGTCTCCGCGGATGCGCTCGTACTGCCGCCCCTTGAAGCCCGTCACCGCCGTGACCGAGTCGGCGGCACTCCGCACCGACGTCGTCGAGCGACGCGTCTGACTGCGACCGGTGTTGAACGGCGGATCGAGATAGACGAGCGTGAACGCACCGTCGGGCAGACCGGTCGTCACGTCGAGGTTGTCGCCGAGGGCGACCACACTCGAGGAGGCGGGGGTCCAGTCGATCGGCACGTCCCCATTCTGTCGTGTCGTCGCCTCGCTCCCCGCCACGCGCCTCCTTCGGTTCCCTTCTCTCAACGATGTGTCACGTCGGGCCGATGTTCGACGAGAACATCGACCGGACGCGACACATCGTTGGTGAAGTCGGTCAGGGGGCGGGGTCGAGACGGCGCGCGTAGGGTGACGCCATGTCCGCCTCCGTCGAGAACCGACCGAACCAGAACCAGTACGCCCTCGTGGACGGCGACGAGACCGTGGGCTTCGCGGCCTACGAGATCGTCGGCCACGAGATCCGTTTCACCCACACCGAGATCGAGCCGAGTCGGCGCTCGAACGGGCTCGGCGCCCAGCTGGTGCGCGGTGCGCTCGACGACGTCCGCGAGAGCTCCGACCTACGGGTCGTCCCGCTCTGTCCGTTCGTGGTCGACTTCATCGACGACAACACGGACTATCGCGAGCTGCTGACGCGCTGAGGTCGGGGACGTCCGCGACGCTCCGCCACGCCTGAGGCTCTCGAGCTCAGCGGTCTCCGCCGACGCTGATGCTGACGCGGCGCTCGCCCTCGGCGATGCGCTGGCGGCCGTCCGCTCCGTCGCCGTCGCCCGGGAGCGGGGCAGGTGCGGGGAGAACCGTCTGACGGTCGAGCTCGATCTGCGCCTCGTGCCGCGTGGGCGCGAAGATCTCGTCGCCGATGCCCATCGCCGAGCTCGACCCACCCCGTCGGCTCTTGTCGGACAGGTCGATCAGTCCGATGCGCTGGGCCAGCCAGAGCGCTCCGATTCCGCCGACGACGATGATCCCCCAGATCCACAACTCCACGCGGCCACCGTAACCCGAGGCTCTCCGAGTTCCCTCAGCCACGCGGATGAACAGCTGGCGAACGCTGGCTGTGTCGGCGCCGGTGTCGCGTCGCGTTCGAGGCGTCCTGTGCGGTTCGAACACGACACGACGCCGCGAACGCGACAGGACGGCCGCGGCCCGCCCTACGGGACCCGGCGCAGCCACTCCGGCGTCGCGAACTTCGACTCGACGAGCGCCTCCGCCTTCTCGAGCTCGTCGGCGCTCACCGTGCCGGGCGTTGCACCGTACAGCGACGTGAACGTCTGCTTCATCTTCTCGATGATCTCGGCGCGCGGCAGGCCGGTCTGACTGCGCAGCGGGTCGACGCGCTTCGCGGCGCTCGTCGTGCCCTTGTCGCTCATCTTCTCGCGGCCGATGCGCAGCACCTGGACCATCTTCTCGCCGTCCATGTCGTACGACATCGTGGCGTGGTGCAGCAGGGCGCCGTTGCCGAGCCGCTTCTGCGCGGCCCCGCCGATCTTGCCCTTGGCGCTCGTGATGTCGTTGAGCGGCTGGTAGAACGCGTCGATGCCTAGCGACTTCAGCGCCGTGATGACCCATTCGTCGAGGTAGGCGTACGAGTCGGCGAAGCTCATGCCCTGCACGAGGTCACCCGGCGCGTAGAGCGAGTACGTGACGATCGACTGCGCGTCCATGAACATCGCGCCACCGCCGCTGACGCGCCGGACCACCTCGAAGCCGAACTTGTCGGCGTTCTCCATGTCGACCTCGTTGCGGAGCGACTGGAAGCTGCCGATCACGACCGCGGGGCTGTTCCACTCCCAGAAGCGCAAGGTCGGACCGCGGCGGCCGGCGCCAACCTCTTCGGTCAGCACCTGGTCGAGGGCGAGGTGCATGTTCGGTGAGACCGGGCCGTCGTGGATGATCTGCCAATCGTAGTCGCGCCAGTCGGTGGCCCGCGACAGCGAGCGACGAATCGCCACGGCGATCGCCTCGGGCGTGAAGCCGAGCAGCTGGGCGTCGGCGGGCAATCCGGCGCGGATCGCCGCGGCGATCGTGGTCGAATCGGCGTCGGCGCTCAAGCCGTTGACGGCGCCGTCGATGGCCTCGAGCGCCGTGTCCGGCTCGAGGAAGAAGTCGCCTGCGAGTCGGAACCCGTCGATGCGACCCTCGCGCACCTCCAGGTCGACGACGACGAGCTTGCCACCCGGAACCTTGTACTCACCGTGCATGCCCGTCAGCCTAGACGTCGCCGCTGACGGCGGGCGTGCCTCCTTCGGGCACCGCGTCGACGTGCGAGTCGAGCCACTCGATCAGGTCGGCGAAGACCTGCTCTCGGTTCGTCTCCTTGAAGACCTCGTGCCGGGCGCCCTGGTACGCGATGAGCTCGACGTCGGTGAGTCCGCTGCGGTTGATGTAGGCCGTCGCGAGCTTCTCGGCGCTCTCCTCTCCGCCGAGCGGGTCGTCCGAGCCGACCAGGATGAGCACGGGGACATCGCGGTCGAGCGACGCCGCCGGCCGGCCGAACAGGCGCACGGCGTCGCGGTAGCCGAACAGCTGGGCGACCTTCGCGTCGACCATGAGCGGATCGGCCGCGGCCTCGGCGGCGACGGACTGGTCACGACTGAGCCACTCGTAGCCCGTCGTGCCGAGGTGCTTGTGCCGGGCGTTCAGGTCGCCGCCGTTCATGCTGCCGGGCATCCGGTAGACGGTGCCGCTCAGCACGACCGCGTCGAACAGGGACGCCTGCCGGTCGACCAGGCGCTGCACCATGAGCGAGCCCCACGAGTGCCCGAGCATCACGAGCGGCAGCGTCGGGTTCTCGTCGCGGGCGATGCCCGTCAACTGGACGACCGCGTCCTCGGCGGCGCGCAGCCCACCGACACCGAGCCTCCCGAGTTTCGTGTGGTCGCCGCCCCACTGACCGAGCCCGGTGGCACCGTGCCCACGGTGGTCGTCGGCGTAGACCGTGTAGCCGGCGTGCACGAGTCGCTGGGCGAGCTCGTCATAGCGCAGGGCGTGCTCGCCGACGCCGTGCGCGATCTGCACGACGCCGCGGGGGCTGCCGGCACGCCAGACGTAGTAGTGCACGGTGACCCCGTGCGCGTCGACGAACTCGAAATCGCCGCGGGCGGCAGAGAAGGTGGGCATGGCCCGATTCTTCCACTGCGACCGGCGCGCGGTCGCCGACCCGCGCCTCCTCAGGGCGTCACGTCGTCGTAGACACCGAGCAGCCGGTCGAGGAAGGACTGCACGACGCGCTGCTCGTCGACGCTCATGTCGGCGATCAACCGTCCGACGCCCTCGATGAGGGGCGCGACCAGCTCTTCCGCTCGGGCCGCCGAGGCCGAGGCGGGCGTGACGACGATCTTGCGCCCGTCCTGCGGGTGTCGGGCCTTGGTGACGTGACCGGCGGCCTCGAGTCGCTGGGTCACCAACGACAGGGCCGCCGTCGAGATGCCCAGCCGTTCGGCGAGCCGGGTCGGTGTCGTCGGCCCGGACGTGAGGAGGTGGTCCATCGCGCGGAGGCCGTGGACGTCGACGGCCAGCTCGCGCGTCAGGTAGCGCTCGAACGACTCCTGCCGGACGGCGATCTGCTGCACCCGTGATCGGAGGTCGTCGTCCGGGAGCGCGCGACCGTCACGGCGGGCGCGCTTCCGGTCGTCTCGGTGCTCCTGCTCGGCCCGGTCGCCCGTCCGTGAATCCACATCTGACACACCGACAGCATAGTCGTGTAGATTGCCAATCTCGTTGATTACTTTGGAGGCCGTCATGGCTCGACCCCGCGCGCTCATCTCGGGCGCCAGCATCGCCGGACCCGCCCTGGCCTTCTGGCTGCACCGCTACGGCTGGGACACCATGATCGTCGAACGGGCCGAGACGTTGCGGACCGGCGGGCAGAACGTCGACGTCCGCGGTGCCGGGCGCGAGGTGGCCCGGCGAATGGGCATCGAGTCCGACATCCGCACGGCCACGACCGGCGAGGTCGGCACCCGGTTCGTCGGTCGCGACGGTCGCACCACGGCCGAGTTCCCGGCCGGCACGTCCGACTCCGGTGGCGCGACGGCAGAACTCGAGATCCTGCGCGGCGACCTGGCCGCGCTGCTCGTCGACCGGACCGCCGACACCACCGAGTACCGCTTCGGCGACCGCATCACCGCCCTGACCGACGACGCCGCGGCCCCGGGCACCGGCACCGGCTCGGGCACGGGCACCGGCACCGGCCAGGTCACGGCCTCGTTCGAGCACGCGCCGGACGAGGCGTTCGACCTCGTCGTGGCCGCGGATGGCCTCCGCTCGACCACCCGCCGTCTCGTCTTCGGCGACGAGCCCGACATCCGTCCCCTCGGCCTCGAGACGTCCTGGGCGACCATCCCGCGCACGGCGTCGGACGACGACTGGTGGCGCTGGTACAGCGCTCCCGGCGGGCGGTCGCTGACGCTGCGGCCCGACCCGCACGGCACGATCCGTGCGGCCCTGTCGGTGGTCACATCGCGCGAGCCGCAGAGCCCTGACGACACCCGCCGCTCGCCCGACGAGCAGCGGGCCCGCCTGCGGCAGGTCTTCGCCGGCGCCGGGTGGGAGGTCGATCGCGTCCTCGACGCCTTCGACCAGGCCGACGACCTGTACTTCGAGTCGATCGCCCAGGTGCGGGCACCGCGATGGAGCTCGGGTCGCGTCGCCCTCGTCGGCGACGCCGCCTACTGCGCGTCTCCCGTCAGCGGCATGGGCACGAGTCTCTCGCTGGCCGGCGCCTACGTCCTCGCCGGCGAGATCGCCGCGCACGTCGATCACCGGGACGCCTTCCGCGGCTACGAACGCATCATGCGCCCCTACGTCGATCGGGCGCAGCAACTCCCGCCGGGCACGCCTCGCCTCGCGAACCCGGTGTCGCGGCCGGGTGTCGCCGCGTTCGGCCTCGCCCTCCGACTCGCGTCGCTACCGGTCGTGAAGGCGGTCGGCGGCCGGCTCTTCACACCGCCCGCCGAAGCGATCGACCTGCCCGATTACGCGCACCTCGAGCAGTGAGGTGCGCGCTACACCCCCAACGCGCAGCTACACCCCGTACACCGGGGGTGTAGCGACGCGAAAGGGGTGTAGCGACGCGAACGACCCAGGAGGCGCGGCGTCAGCCCCCGAAGCGCCGCCAGGAGGCGTCCTGCTGGGCCAGGCGCCGCAGCGCGAGCAGCAGCGGCTCGACGAGCACGGTGCCGAGCACGACGTAGTGCACCGCGGCCTCGACCGAATCGGCCGGGATGCCGTCGATCTCGGCCTGGGCGACCGTCGCCATCGCCTCGGCGTACCCGTCGAGTGCCCCCTCGGGCAGCTCGAACCCGGCAGCCTCGAGCCCGTCGATCGCCGCCTCCAGCGAGGCGAGGGCGTCGACGGCATCCGGGTCGATCTGCCAGCCGAGGCCGTCGACGACCGCGCGGGCGCGACTCAGGTCGATGCCCTCGGGCGCCGCCGGCGTGACGGATGCCTGGGCGACACTGAGCACCTCGCCCACGGAGTCGTGCGGGGCTTCGAGATGCCGGAGCACATCGCGCGCCGCCGCGATGCTGAGTCCGCCCGCCGTGAGGAGGGCCCGGATGAGTCGCAATCGCTGCACGTGCTCCTCGCCGTACCGCGCCTGGGTCGCGTTCGTGCGCTCCCCCTCGGGCACGAGGCCCTCACGCAGGTAGTACTTGATCGTCGCGACCGGGACGCCGGTCGTCTCGGCGAGCTGGGAGATGCGCACGAAGAGCCCCTTGACATTGGATAGTGAAACTCTCCAATAATGGAGAGCAGCACTATCCATCTAAGGAGTCGCCATGTCGCACGTCAACCCGGGTCGCACCACGCACGAGTACGACGGCGAACTCGTCGTCTTCCTGATCGGGATGCGGGTGAACCACTGGTGGCGCCCCGACCTCTGGCTGCCGGTGTTCGCCGCGATGGGCCCGATGCTGACCGAGCTGTTCCGCGACCGCGACAGCGGACTCGCCGGCATGCGCATGACGATCGGTCGCGGCGGTCCCGTCCTCGTCCAGTACTGGACCTCGCTCGAGAAGCTCTACGCCTACGCCAGCGCCCCTCAGCAGCAGCACCGGCCCGCCTGGACGGCGTTCAACCGCCGCGCGCGCAAGGCTCCCGGCGCGGTCGGCATCTGGCACGAGACGTTCGCGGTCGAGCGGGCCGAGAGCATGTACGTCGGCATGCCCGCCTCCGGGCTCGCCCAGGCGACCCGGTCGGTGCCGGTCGGGCCGCACAGCGACACGGCCCGGGCGCGCGCCGCCGCCGGCCGGACACCGGGCGCCGCCGCCTCGGCCTGACCGCGACACCGTCGAAACACCCGTCGCGGGACGAGACACGGCCGGTCCCCGGCCTGCCTCGTCCCGCGAGCGGTGCGACGCGGGCCCGAGACCGTCCGGAGGCGCGGGTCGCCACCCCGAGACCGGCTGCGGGCACGCGTCACCGGGCCTCAGTGCCGGCCGCGGCCGTGGTCGTCGGACGGCTCGCTCGCGTGGTGCGCGCTGTCATCCGTGCCGCCGTCGGCGCGCGTCCGGTCGCCGCCGTGGTCGTCCTCGCCCCGGGGCACGACCGTGGCACCCGGAGCCGGCTCGGCGATCGGCGTCGTGACCGGGCTGGGAACGGGTGCGGGAGTCGAGATCGAGCCCGAGCCGGGCGCCGCGCTCGGCGACGCACTCGGCACCGTGTTCGGCTCCGTGCTCGGCGTGACCGTCGGGCTCGGGGTCGCGCCGTCGTCTCCGGGCTCCGTGATCACCGGGGTCGTCGCGGGGACGGGCGCCGCGCCTCCTCGGTCGTCCGCGCCGTTCGCGGCCAGGGCGACGCCGCCTCCGCCGAGCACGAGGATGGCCGCGATACCGCCGGCGATGAGCAGGTTCTTCTTGGTCGTCAACACGATGTCTCCGTTCGTCGGGCCCGGTCTGGCCGGGCGATGACATCACCCTCGCGAGCGGGCACTGAAGCGAACCTGAAGCGCCCTGAAGAAGCGTTCAGCGACGCACGCCCTCAGCGACGCACACGCTCAGCGCCGCACGTCCTCAGTGACGCGCGCCGAGCCCCTCGCCGGAACCGCGGCCGATCGGCAGCCGCACGACGAACCGCGCGCCTCCGAGCGGAGACGACTCGACCGAGACCGTCCCGTCGTGCACCCGGATGATCTCGCGCACGATCGCGAGCCCGAGCCCGCTGCCGCCGGCGTCCCGGGCCCGGGCCTCGTCGAGCCGGACGAAGCGCTCGAAGACGCGCTCCCGATCGGAATCGGCGACTCCGGCACCGTCGTCGTCGACGGTCAGCACGGCGACCCCGCCGTCGTCGCGCAGACCGATCGCGATGCGGCTCTCGGCGTGGCGGGTCGCGTTCGCCACGAGGTTGTGCACGACCTGACCGAGCAGCCCTGCGTCACCGCTGACCCGCGCCGGCCCGACCGACGCCGCATCGACCACGCGATCGGAGTCGCCCCGCGCCCGCGTCGTCTCCTGGACGACGAGGTCGTCGAGGTCGACATCGTGCCGCGTCGCCCCGAGCGCCCCCTCGTCGGCACGGGCGAGCACGAGCAGGCCCTGCACCAGGTCGGTCAGCCGCGCCTCCTCGCCGAGCACGGTCCCGGCGAGCGCTCGGCCGTCGATGCTCTCGGGGTGCAGCAGCGCGACCTCGGCGTGCTGACGGATCGTCGCGAGCGGTGTCTTCAGTTCGTGCGACGCGTCGCCGACGAAGCGCCGCTGCGCCCGGGCCGAGGCGTCGAGCCGATCGAGCATGCCGTTCAGCGTGCGGGCGAGTCGCGCGATCTCGTCCGAGCCCGGAGGCTCGGGTAGGCGCCTCCCGAGGCTCGCGGCCGTGATGTCGGCGACGTCCCGGCGCATCGACTCGACCGGCCGCAGGGCACGGCCCACCACGAGCCACGTCGTCACCCCCAGGACGACGAGCGCGACGGGCACCGCGATGCCCAGGGTCGTGAGGCTGGCCGAGGAGGCGGCCCGCGCCTCCCCGAGGGAGCGCGCCGCCACGACGGTGTACGGCGTCGTCACGGTGCTGACCTCCACGGACGGCGTCGACGCCGGGGCGGGCGACGCGTCGTCCGAGCCCGACTCCGCGTCGCGGCCCGAACCCGAGCCCGAGCCCGAGCGCCCGGAGTCGTCACCGGACTCACCCGACCCGCCTTCCGAGCCGCCGCCCGCCGAGGCCGTCGTCGACGGCACCGGCTCCGGCACCGCCGGGGTCGACGTCACGGTCGTCTCGACCTCGGCCCCGCTCCGGACGACGACGAAGTCCTCGTCGTCGAGGCGCACCTGCCCGCCCGTCCCCGACGCGGTGGCGGCCAGGCTGCTCGCGGCCCCGCGCAGGTCGACGTCGCCGCCGGTCGCGAGCACCGCACCGGTCTCGTCCACGACGAGCACGAGCGAGCCGTCGGTCTTCCCGGCCACGGCGACGGCTGCGCTCGATCCGCCCTCGAGCGCGGCCACGGCCCGGGCGACATCGGCGGCGGCCGCGGAGCGCGGGGCGTCGTCGAGGACGGCCCGTTGCACGAGCGCGAAGACGAGGGTGAAGACGCCCAGGGTGAGGGCGACCGCGAGCACGGCGGCGACGGTGATCCGCAGGCGCAGGGACGGCGATCGCCGGTGACCGGTGCGCTCAGCCACCCCGCGCCTCCAGGCGGTACCCGGCTCCGCGCATCGTGACGATCGACTCGCGCCCGAAGGGACGGTCGACCTTGTTCCGGAGGTGCCGCACATACACCTCGACGATGTTGGGGTCGCCCTCGAAATCGTCGTTCCAGACGCCGTCGAGCACCTCGCGCTTCGTGACCACGCGGCCCGCGTTGCGCATCAGGAACTCGAGCACGGCGAACTCGCGACTCGTGAGCTCGACCGGCTGGTCGCCCCGATACACCCGGCGCGCGGCGGGGTCGAGCCGCAGGTCTCCCGCCTCGAGCACGACGGGGCGCTCCCGGGCACCGCGCCGCACGAGGGCCCGGAGGCGTGCCAAGAGCACCGCGAACGAGAACGGCTTCGTGAGGTAGTCGTCGGCGCCGGTGTCGAGGGCCTCGACCTGGTCCCAATCGCCGTCCTTCGCCGTGAGCATGATCACCGGCGTCCAGTCGCCTCCCCCGCGCATCGAGCGGCAGACGGCGTAGCCGCTCATGCCGGGCAGCATGATGTCGAGCACGACCACGTCGTAGCTGCCCTCGCGGGTGCGCCAGAGCGCGTCGACCCCGTTCGAGGCGACGTCGACGGCCATACCCTCGGCCTCGAGCCCGACCCGGAGCCCCTCGGCGAGCGCCGCCTGATCGTCGACCACCAGCACGCGCACGACGGCTCCCCTTCTCGGCGGGCACCCTGCCCCGTGGCCCATCTTGGCGGCTCGGCGCTGAAGCGGCGCTGAAGCGCGGCGGCGCTCGCCGGGCGGGGCGTCCGGCGCGCGCCGGGCGGGGCGCGCCGCACGCGAGACACGCGTCGTGGGACTAAACGCTGCGGGGTCCCGCGGCCGCTTCGTCCCGCGACGGGTGCCACCTCTCGAAACGCGGCCCGCTGGCGTCGTGCGCGCCCGAGGAGACCCCGTCGGGTGGAAACGGAGCGGTCCCACGGGCACGAAGAAGAAGAGTCACGCCGAGCTGACACGCGCCCTCCTGACACCTGCGATCTATCGCATCGAGCGCGACGGCGACGACATGGATCGCATCGACGGTTTCGTCGGGCTCAGGACGAGGTAGGTCCTGATCGCGCGAACGTTCGACGGTGGCTACCCCGCGGGGCTGATCGCCGTCCGGACGGCCTCGTCGCCGTCGAGCGCGACCGGGTCGTGGCACGAGGAGCCGCGCGACTGCCGGCTGCGTGAGGTGACGTCGATCAGCATCTCGAGCGATGACCTGACCGCACTCGAGATCGTGGCGAGCGGGGCACGCCCCGCCGAGCGACACCCCCTGCACGGAGCTACACCCCCTACGTCGGGGGTGTAGCTCCGCCTACGGGGTGTAGCGCGGCCGAGGAGGTCACGCGCGGCGCGCAGGCCCCGAGGAGGCGCGGCTCAGTGAGCCGAGTAGCCCCCGTCGACCAGGTGGTAGCTGCCCGAGATGAACGACGCAGCGTCGCTCAGCAGGAACAGCGTCAGCGCGGCGACCTCCTTGTCGGTGCCGAGGCGCTTGCTCGCGTGCTCGCTCTCGAGGCCGGCGAGGGCCTCGGCGGACAGGCTGGAGCGGACGAGCGGGGTGTCGATGAAGCCGGGGCCGACCGCGTTGGTGCGGACGCCCTGTGAGGTGTACTCGAGGGCCGCGACCTTGGTCAGGCCGACCAGGGCGTGCTTGCTCGTGACGTAGGCGGCGTTCTGGGCGAGGCCGACCGAGCCGAGCACGGACGACATGTTGACGACGGCGCCACCGCCGGCCGCGACGATCGCGGGCAGCTGGAACTTCAGGCCGTAGAAGACGCCGTCGAGGTCGACGGCGCGGACGCGATCCCAGGCGGCGATGTCGTAGTCGCCGATGGTCTGCGGCGCGGCACCGATACCGGCGTTGTTGACGGCGAGGTGCAGGGCTCCGTAGGTCTCCTGGGCGAACGCGACGGCCGCCTCCGAGTCCTGCCAGGTCGCGGTGTTCTGCTCGAACGCGGCCGCGGTGCCGCCTGCGGCGACGATCTCGTCGACGACCTTCTGCGCGGCGTCCAGCTTGATGTCCGTGACGACGACGGATGCGCCCTCGTCGGCCAACTCGCGCGCGATCTCCGCACCGATGCCGCTGCCGCCGCCCGTGACGAGCGCTACCTTGTTGTCGAACCTGGCCATCCCGGCCACCTCTTTCTCTCTCGTGTGAGGGCTCGTCTCCGGCCCAATCAGCACTGTACGCCTGCCCGATCAACCCAGACGACAACTGTCGACTATCTCGCAGACTATTTACTTAGCCGAGCTAAATGCTTAGGCTGACAGCGATGTCAGACCCCACCAGCGCCTCCTCGACGACCGCCACCACCGCCTCCGTGGCCACCGCGCCCGTGCGGGCGATCCCCCACGCGCAGCTCGCGACCGACGTGCGCGGCTCGGTCCTGCGACTGGCGCGCCGACTGCGTCAGCAGAAGGCCGACAGCCGCCTGAGCGACGCGCAGATGGCGGCGCTCGGCTACCTCATGCAGAACCAGCCGCTGACGATCGGGGCACTCACCGAGCACGAGGGCGTCACTCCCCCGTCGATGAACCGGACGGTCGGCAAGCTCGTCGACGCCGGGCTCGTCCGGCGCTGCGCCGACGCCGCGGACGGCCGCAAGGTCGTGCTGGAGACGACCGACGCCGGCACCGCGTTCGTGCTCGAGACCCGGAGGCGCCGCGATGAATGGCTGATGCCACGCCTCGCGAGACTCACCGTCGACGAGCGCCGAACCCTCGCCGAGGCGACCGAGATCCTGCGAGAGCTGACGCGCTCGTGAGCGCGATGTTCCGCAGCCTCGGGCTCTTCAACTACCGCCTCTGGTTCGGCGGCGCGCTCGTCTCGAACACCGGCACGTGGATGCAGTCCACGGCACAGGACTGGATCGTCCTCACCCACCTGACCGACCACGACGCCACCGCCGTCGGCATCACGATGGCGCTGCAGTTCGCACCGCCGATCCTGCTCGTGCCGGTCACCGGGCTCATCGCCGACCGCTTCGACCGACGCCGCATGCTCATGCTGACCCAGGGCGTCATGGGCCTGCTCGGCCTCGCCCTCGGCATCCTCGTGTTGACGGACATCGCGACGCTCTGGATGGTCTGGGGCTTCGCCCTGCTGCTCGGCACGGCGAACGCGATCGACGCGCCCATCCGGCAGAGCTTCGTGTCGGAGCTCGTCCCGCCCACCCACCTCTCGAACGCCGTGTCGCTGAACTCGGCGTCGTTCAACGGCGCGCGCCTCATCGGCCCGGCCGTCGCCGGCGTGCTGATCGCCACGGTCGGCAGCGGCTGGGTGTTCATCATCAACGCCGGGTCGTTCCTGGCCGTGCTCACGTCGCTGACGTTCATCCGCACCGCGCAGTTGCAGCTCAAGCCGAAGGTGAGCCGGGCGAAGGGGCAGATCCGCGAGGGGTTCCGGTACGTCAGGGCCCGGCCCGACCTGATGGTCATCTTCGTGATGATCTTCATCATCGGCACGTTCGGTCTGAACTTCCCGATCTTCACGTCCACCATGGCGAGCGTCGAGTTCGGCGTCGACGCGAGCGGATTCGGACTGCTGTCGTCGTGCATCGCCGTCGGCTCGCTCGCGGGAGCCCTGCTCTCGGCCCGGCGGGAACGACCGCGCATGCGCATCCTCGTCCTCGCCTCCCTCTCGTTCGGCGTGACCTGCACCGTCGCGGCGCTCATGCCGACGTACTGGAGCTTCGCCGCCGTACTCGTCACGGTCGGCCTGTCGTCGATCACGCTGATGACGACGGCCAACGGCACGGTGCAGCTCTCGGCGGCACCGGAGATGCGCGGTCGCGTCATGGCGCTCTACATGGCGATCTTCACCGGTGGCACGCCGCTCGGCGCCCCGATCGTCGGCTGGGTCGCGAACACGTTCGGCCCGCGGTACGCCATCGGGGTCGCCGCTGCCGCCGGCTTCGCGGCCGCCTCGATCGCCATCGCCTGGCTGATCCGCAGCCAGCACCTGCGCGTCGCCCGGGTCGCCGAGTCGCGGTTCCGCTTCTCGGTCAGTCACGACGGCGACGGCGTGGCACCCCTCGCAACGAAGTGACCCGTCCGGTCGATGTTCGCGCCGAACATGCACCCAACGGGACACATCGATGGGAAGGGCTCTGCCCCCTCCGATCGAAGTGACCCGTCCTGTCGATGTTCGCGCCGAACATGCACCCAACGCGACACATCGATGGGAAGGGCTCTGCCCCCTCCAAACGAAGTGACCCGTCCGGTCGATGTTCGCGCCGAACATGCACCCAACGCGACACATCGATGGGAAGGGCTCTGCCCCCTCCGATCGAAGTGACTTATCTTGTCGATGTTCGCGCCGAACATGCACCCAACGGGTCACTTCGTTTCGGGGACGGGACGGACGACTCACTCGTCACAGGAGACGCAGGGGTCACAGGGGCGAGACAGGGCGGCGGCTCCGGGGTTAGCATCCCGGTATGGCGAGCCCTTCGGGGCCGGACCGACCCCACGGACTCGTCGGCGAAAGGCACCGCCATGAGCAGAGCAGTCGTCGGTGGATACACCGCACTCGGGACCTCGATCGCCGGAGGCACGGTGATGGTCGTCGCCACGGCCCGCCTAGCCGAGACGGGTGCCCTCCCCTTTCGAGGCCGACCGGTCGAGTCGTTCGACTTCACCGCGGCCGTCTCCTGGCTGCTCGGCCTCGCGCTCGTCGTCGGCGGCGTCGTCGTCGCGCTGGCGACCGTGGTCGACGCCGTCGCCGGCCGACAGGAGCAGCCCGAGAATCCGCAACAGACCCCGGCGCCCCTGCTCGCATCTCGGCGGCGGTTCCTCCCCGATGCGACGCCGGAGCCCGTCCGCGAGCCCTCTCCCCTCGCTTCCGACTCCCAGGCAGTCGCCCTGTCGTCGCCCTCCTAGGGACCTGTACCACCGACGAGGTGTCGCTTCGGGTCGTGGTCGGCCACGATTATCGCCCAACGGGTCATATCAATCGGAGCCGATAGGCACCGATCGCATCTGAAAAGCGGGGGTAGCCGATCGGGATCTCGCATCGTCCCTCGAGGGCCGATGACGTGGCTGGTCACGCCCGATTGGGGCATGCCGATTGGCCTCAACACAACGGCATGCCCCAAGCTCCTGAGTCAGCGACGACGGGACGTTCGCGAAGCTCGTCGATGCCTGAGCACCATGCCGAGGACCGCGAGGGAGGGAAAAAGCACGGTCGTCAAGATGAGAGCAATGAGAACGTCGATACTCATGACCGAACTCAGACGCAGACCGTACGCGATTTGTAGTGGTTGTCGACCCACCAGAGTAGGAACGTTCCCGTCACGCCCTTCGCGACGCCAATGGCCCCGAGAACCGCACCCGCCGGGATGCCGACGACACTCACGTTGAGAAAGAGCGACAACGTCGTGGCCGCCCCACCTTTCACGATGACATACCAGGCATATGCCTGGAGAGCGGCCTTGGGAATGAAGACGCAGAGGCGTTTCGTCGTGAAGCCTGACTGCTGGGGCGGCGTTTCTCGTGCGGTCGCGACAGAGACCTAGCCGCGGATGCCGGAGTGGCTACCCCCACCCCCACGAGTAGCAAACCCAGGAGGATCGACAGAACTGACTTGCCCTTCACAGTGCTTTTCATGGATTACCCCACTTTCGGCGAAGCCACGAGCTGCCCCTGCTGAACGGCCGTGGCCGTCAGTCTCCTTAGACTGCCTCTCAATTAATACGCGAAGTACTACGTATTAAACAAGGGTAGAGCGGATCTAATTGCACCGTGAGCGAGCCCCCGGACCGAGGGCTAACGCACCGTGGCCCTGTCGTCCCCCTCATGAGCAGGGGGTGCCCGCTCGTCACGCCTCGCGCGTGATCTCCACGGTCACGAACAGCTTCGAGTTCGACGACCCGGCGTACACCCCGCGCAGCGGCGGCACGTCGCGATAGTCGCGCCCCTGCCCGACGATCACGTGCCGCTCGCCGATCGGGATGAGGTTCGTCGGGTCGTACCCGTGCCAGGTGCCGCAGAAGAACTCGACCCAGGCGTGCGACTCGCCCGTGACGGTCTCGCGCAGCTCGGCGGACGGCTTGGGGTGCAGGTAGCCGCTGACGTAGCGCGCCGGGATACCCATCGAGCGCAGGGCCCCGATCGTGATGTGCGCGATGTCCTGGCACACGCCGGCGCGCTTCTGCCACGACTCCGCAGCCGTGGTCTTCACGTTCGTGACGCCCGGCAGGTACGCGACCGCGCCTCCCACGTTCTCGCAGATCGCGAGTGCGGCCGCGCACGGCGTCGTCGCGCCGGCCGCGGCCTCGCGCGCCGCGTCGACCAGGTCCTCCGGAGGCGCGGTGAGCGGGGTCTGCTCCAGGTGCTCCACGAACTCGGCCGACCGCCCCGCGACGGCGCCGAGTTCGCTCCAGTCGAGGTGCTCGGCCGGGTGCTGCTGCGGCCGCACCTCGACGAGCGACGTCGCCGTCAGCGAGAGCTGCCGATGCGGCAGGAGCACCTCGAACGACGACACCCGGGTGCCCCAGTAGTCGACGTACTCGTGCGACGCGGCGACGGGCTCGATGCGCAGGTGCGACGACAGCACGAACTGCGCCTCGACGTGGGCCGGAAGCATGCGCGCCTCGTTGTAGCTCGCGACGGCCTCGCCCGCGTACGAGAACCCGGTCACGTGCCGGATGCGCAGGCGGCTCACGACCGCTCCCCCACCCACGTCGGCGCCGCGCTCGTCGGGAAGTACCGCTGCCGGATCGCCTCCGACGCGGCCGACGTCGCCGACTGCACCGAGTCCATGTGGGCCGGCAGGTCGTCGAGGATCTCGGCGATCGGGCGGTACTCGAGCTCGCTGCGGATCTGCCCGAGGATGCGCACGCCCGCGTCCGGCGACGCCACCCGCTGCGAGCCGGGCTCGACCTCGCGCAGGCACGACTCCGCCCGACTGATCGCGAACAGCACCGACCGGGGGAACAGCCGGTCGAGCAGGAGGAACTCCGCCGCGTTGCGCGCGCTCGGCACGCCGCGGTAGGTGCGCAGGTACGCCTCGTAGGCCCCGCACGACCGCAGGATCGTCGTCCAGGACGGCCCCGACGCCTCCGTCAGCGTGCGCGTCGCGAGCAGTCGCGCCGTCATGTCGGCCCGCTCGATCGATCGGCCGAGCGTGAAGAACTGCCAGACCTCGTCGCGGCTCGTGGCGCTCTCGATGATGCCGACCGCCAGCGCGCTGCGCTCGCGCACCCAGCCGAAGAACTCGTGCACCTTGTCGCCGGCGACCTTGCGTGGCATCCGGGCGCGGGTGGTGTTGAGGCACTCCCACAGCTCGGTCGAGACGATCTCGCGCGCGCGTCGGGCGTTCTCGCGAGCGGCCCCGAGCGAGTACGCGATCGACGCCGGGTTGTGCCGGTCGACGGCGAGCATCGACAGCACGTCGGCCCGCACGAGCGGCGTGTCCGCCGGGGCGTCACCGCCCATCACGGCGAGCAGGCTGCGGCAGGCCGTGTCCTCGTCGATCCACGGGTCCTCGAGGAGCAGCTGGAGGTGCACGTCGAGGATGCGCGCGGTACCGTCCGACCTCTCGATGTAGCGCCCGATCCAGAACAGGCTCTCGGCGATCCGACTCAGCATCCGTGGGCTCCCTGCTCGTCGTGCATCTGCTGCTGCTGCGCCTGCTGGTCGTTGCGCGGGTCGTCCTGCGGCGCGTGATCGGGGGTGTGATCGGTCGACGCGAGCGGCGCGACGATCGGGATCGATGCGGTCGGCGTCGTCTGCTCGCTGACGAGCATGCTCACGTCGTGACCCGCCCATGCGTTGACGTCGCCGCCCACGACCCACGTGTCCTTCGACCCGCCGCCCTGGCTGCTGTTGACGACGAGCTGGCCTTCGGGCAGGGCGACGCGGGTCAGGCCGCCGGGCAGCACCCAGACGTCGTCGCCGTCGTGTACGGCGAACGGCCGTAGATCGGCGTGCCGCGGGCGGAGGCCGTCGGCGACCAGCGTCGGGATCGTCGACAGTTGCACGACGGGCTGCGCGATCCAGCCCCGCGGGTCGGCGATCAGCCGGGTGCGTAGGTCGTCGAGCTCGCTGCGGCTCGCGGCCGGCCCGACGACGAGCCCCTTGCCACCGGAACCGTCGACCGGTTTCACGACGAGTTCGTCGAGCCGATCGAGGACCTCCTCGAGGGCGTCCGGGTCTTCGAGACGCCAGGTCCGCACGTTCGGCAGCAGCGCCTCCTCGCCCAGGTAGTACCGAATCAGCTCGGGCAGGTACGTGTAGACGAGCTTGTCGTCGGCGACGCCGTTGCCGACCGCGTTCGCGATGGTGACCGTGCCGAGCCGGGCGGCCATCAGCAGGCCCGGCGAGCCGAGCACCGAGTCGGCTCGGAACTGCAGCGGGTCGAGGAACTCGTCGTCCACCCGGCGGTAGATCACGTCGACCCGCTCGGGGCCGCCGGTCGTCCGCATGAAGACCCGACCGCCGGAGCAGTACAGGTCGCGCCCCTCGACCAGCTCGACGCCCATCAGGCGTGCCAGCAGCGTGTGCTCGTAGTACGCGCTGTTGAAGACGCCCGGGGTGAGCACGACGACCGTCGGCTCGTCGACCCCCGAGGGCGCGCTCTTCTTGAGGGCCGCGAGGAGGCGGTTGGGATAATCACCCACGGGCCGCACCCGCATCGACACGAACAGCTCGGGCAGCGTCTGTGCCATGACCCGCCGGTTCGAGATCACGTAGCTGACCCCGCTCGGCACCCGCACGTTGTCCTCGAGCACCCGCCAGGCGCCCGCCTCGTCTCGGACGAGGTCGATGCCGGAGACCTGGATGCGGACGCCGTTGGCCGGGTCGATGCCGGAGGCCTGCCGGTGGAAGTGACTCGACGACGTGATGAGACTCGCCGGGATGACCCCGTCGGCGACCGCGCGCTGCGGCCCGTAGACGTCCGCGAGGAAGGCCTCGAGCGCCTTGACCCGCTGGCCGACGCCGCGTTCGACCTGCCGCCATTCGTCCTGCTCGACGACCCGCGGCACGGCGTCGAGCGGGAACGGCCGCTCCTCGCCGGCGAAGTCGAACGTGACGCCCTGCGCGAGGTACGAGTCGGCGAGGGCCGCCGTCCGACCGCGGAGGTCGTCCTGCGTCATGCCCTCGAGCGTCGCGTGGATCTCGCGGTAGGCCCGGCGGGCGACCCGCGGCGACTCGAACATCTCGTCCCACGCGGCCGGTCCCCGACGGCGCGACGCCGGAGCCGACGCGGCCGGCCCGGCGTCGACGTGACCGGCGGTGCCCGCGTATCCATCGAAGAGGTCGCCCATGCGACGACGGTAGAGGGCAGGTGTTGCGGGGGTGTTTCGGGGGCGTGACCGGCACGGTCGGTACGACTTCGTAACGCGATCGGCCTCGGGCGACTACCGTTCCAGATCGGAACAAGACGTCCCACCGGGAGGACATATGCGCTTCAAGTACATCGTCATCGCGATCATCGCTTTCCTCGCCTACACGCTCGGCGCCAAAGCCGGCCACGGTCGATACAAAGAGATCTCGAACTTCTTCAACTCGTTCTGGAACGACCCGAAGGTGAAGAAGGCGCGTGCGAACGCCAAGAAGGACGTGACCAAGGCCCGCAAGGCCGCGGTCAAGAAGGCACGCAAGTACTCCAAGTAGCACCGCAGATTTCCGTCGAGGGCCTGGTCTGGTCGATCCGATCCGTCTGGGCCCTCTTCCCTGCCCGCATGGCTCCATGCGGGTCCGCATCACCCGCGCCACGAGCGCATCAACGTAAGGACACTCTCATGAGCTTTCTCGGCTTCCTCCTCCTCGGCCTCATCGCCGGCGCCATCGCCAAGCTGATCCTGCCCGGCAAGCAGGGCGGCGGCTGGATCGCCACCCTCGTGCTCGGTGTCATCGGCGCCCTCATCGGCGGCTGGATCGCTGGCGCCGCGTTCGGCATCGGCTACGAGGACTTCTTCTCGATCCAGAGCTGGCTGATCGCCATCATCGGCGCGATCATCGTGCTCGTCATCTGGGGCTTCATCACGAAGCGCACCTCGGGTCGCCGCGCGTAAGCAGCAGCCGTCCCGCACCCCGTTGCGGAAGACGAACCCGGTTCGACCGGGGTTCATCTTCCGCAACGGGGTTTTTCGTCGTGCGGGCAGCGGCGGCTGCGGCAGCGGCGACGGTTGCTGCGGCGGCGGCTCAGGCGCCGACGAGCTGCTCGCTCAACGTCCAGAGGCGGTCCGCCGCCTCGGGGTCGAGTGCGTACGACTTCACGCCGGCGGCCTCCATGCCCTCGGTCCAGGCGATGGCTTCGTTGGCGTCCTCGAAGTAACGACCGGTCACGCCCTCGACGAGCGGCGACGCGGCGAGCAGCACCGACGTCGCGGCTCCCTGCTCGACGTTCTTGAACCGGGGGTTCGGGCGGCCCTCGGCGTCGATCCAGCCCCGCTTGAGCGGTTCGTCGGCCGGCAGGTGGCGCTGCAGCGCGGTCATGATGCCGCCGGGGTGCACGGCGTTGGCCACGATCCCGTCCGAGCCCCAGCGGCTCTCGACACCGACGGCGAACAGCACGTTGGCCGTCTTCGACTGGCCGTAGGCCGACCAGGGGTCGTACTCGCGACGCTCGAACATGATGTCGTCGAAGACGACGGGCGAGGTGTGGTGACCCGTCGACGACAGGGAGACGATCCGGGACGGGACCCCCGCCTCCTCGGCTCCTCGGGCGAGCGCCGTCCGCAGCTCGCGCGCCAGCACGAAGTGCCCCAGGTGGTTGTTGGCGAATTGGAGCTCCCAGCCCTCGGGGGTTCGCGTGAGCGGCGTCGCCATCACGCCGGCGTTGTCGACCAGCATGTGCAGCGGGCCCTCGACGCCGGCCGCGAACGCACGGAGGGTGTCGTGCTTCGTGAGGTCCAGGTAGGAGGCGCGAACGGCTTCGTTGCCGGTGGTCGCGATGATGTCGGCGGCGACCTCATCGCCCGCCTCCGTATCGCGGACCGCGAGGGTGACATCGGCGCCGGCGAGCGCGAGGGCGCGGGCCGTCTCGACACCGAGGCCGGAGGCGCCTCCGGTGACGATGGCGCGCCGTCCGTCGAGCGAGACGCCGTCGACGATCTCGGCGGCCGTGGTGTGTGCCCCGAAGGGCGTGGTGATTCGTGTCATTCGTAGGACGGTAGGCCCCTCGGCTGGGGCGCGCCTCCGCCGGGCGGGGTCAGGCGAGCGGGGTCAGGCGAGCGGGGTCAGGCGAGCGGGGTCAGGCGAGCGGGGCGCGCTCGGCACGCCACGCGCGGACGAGGGCGAGCGCATAGACGGCGCCCGCGACGTAGTGCCCGATCAACCCGACCCAGAGCACGACGTGCCCGATGTTCTCGAGGCCCTCGCCGAAGCCGAACCCGAGAGCGTTGTGATCGAACGAGAACTGGGCGACCAGCGCCGCCCCCACGAGGATGAGCAGCAGCCCGATGAAGATGAACGCGGTGCGGAACTTGCCGACCCAGGTGACGTGGAACGGCGCCCCGCCGAAGGCGATCAGCGCGATGGTGCTCAGCACGACGTCGGGGACGAGCAACAGGACCAGCACCGGCCACGGCACGAGGTGTCCGAGCACGAACGCCACCACGACGACGATCACGGTGACGCGGTCGGCAACGGGATCGAGCCAGGCGCCGAGTGCCGACGTCGTGTTCGTGCGGCGCGCGATGTAGCCGTCCAGGAAATCGGTGAAGAAGACGACGGCGATGACGACCATCGACGACCAGTAGTGCTGCTGGACGATGAGCACGACGAACACCGGCAACAGGACGAACCGCAACGCGGTGATGGCGTTCGGGATCGTCTTCCAGTTGTCTTGTCTGAAGAGCCGGTGGAAGAGCGTCACGATGCCTGAGTCTAGGGGCGCGCCTGCGGCTGCCGCACCGGCCGAGTGGCGGAGGCGACCCGGTGCTGCCAGGTCAGCAGCATGATGCGGGCGTAGTGGGTGCCCGCGACGTAGTGCCCCACGACGCCGAGCAGGTAGAGCGCGAAGCCGGTCCCGACGACGGCCTTGATCTCGTCCGGGAACCCGCCCAGCCGCATCGCCGACCCCCCGACCACGAGCAGCAGTCCGACGAGCAGGAGGGCCGTGCGCACCCGACCGGCCCACCAGACGCGGATGCGCGGGTCGCCGCCGAACGCGACGATCGCGCCCACGGCCAGCAGCACGTCGGGCGAGACGATCAGCACGATCATCTGCCACGGAGCGAGCTCGGCCGTCACGGCCGCCACGGTCACGACCAGCACGGTGACCCTGTCGAGCACCGGGTCGAGCCAGGTGGCGAGAGGACTCGGGTGCCCGGATCGACGCAGGCGACGCACGACTCCCCCGTCGACGACATCGGCGACGATCGCGATGCCGATCACGACGGCGGTCGCGGTGTACAGCTGGGCCGCCGCGAGTACGACGACGACCGGCAGGACGAGGAGGCGCACCAGGGTCACGACCGTCATCGGCGTCCCCCAGCGGTGTCCCGTCAGCAGGCGCGACCGCAGCCCGGCGAGCCAGCCGGCCGCGGGTGCGGGGCCTGCCGGCGTCGGGCTTGCGGCGCCGGCCGGGACCGAGCCGGGAGCCTCGGTGACGGAAGGCGTCGTCGAGGACTCGACCTGCGCCTCCGGCGGGTTCTTCTTCTTTCGGATGGCGCGGACTACGAGGACGATCACGGCGACACCGGCCACGACCACGAAGAGGACGGTGCCGCCCGTGCCGAGGTATTTCTGCACGGCGTCGAGGGACGAGCGGAGTAGGAACCCGACGCCGACGTAGACCGCTGCCCAGGTGAGCGCGCCTCCGAACGAGGCCGGCAGGAACCGCGCGTAAGGGACGCGTGCCACGCCGGCCGCTGCCGGGGTGAGCGTGCGGATGACGGGCACGAGCCGGGTGAGGAACACGGCGGCGGCGCCGCGACGTTCGAGGACGGCCACGGCACGATCCCAGTTGTCGACGCCGAGGCGGCGGATCAGCCTCGTGTCACGGAAGCCCGCTCCGAAACGGCGGCCGAGCAGATACCCGACGTGATCGCCGAGCGAGCCGCCGACGGCCACGAACAGGAAGAACAGCGCGGCCTGCCAGGCGTCGTCGAACGTGGCCGCGAGCAGCAGCACGATGGTCTCGCCCGGCACGAAGAAGCCGAGGCCGAGACCCGACTCGGTGAAGGAGAAGAGAGCGCCGAGCGCCCAGACCAGGGCCGTGGGCAGCGAGTCGACGGAGTCGGTCACCCACTCGACGATGTTCATGACATCACACTCTGGCATACCCGGGCTGGGCGGCCCGGACAGGCCGCTGCGGACGGAACCGGGTCAGCGACCGGAGCCCCGCAGGCTCTCGTCCGTGTCGGAGGTAGGGAGGTAGGCGAAGCAGACGGCCGCCCGGTCTCCCTCGAGCCAGCTCGCCCTGCTCGGGTACAGGAAGCCGTACTCGACCTCGGAGTCCTCCCACGCCGTACCGATGTAGGGCTCGAAGGCGGCGAGGCAGACGTCGGAGGACTGCTCGCCGAGGTCGTCGTCGCCGGGGTACACCCCGTCCGCGGCGTCGTACAGGTCCACCTTGTACACCTCGAAGTCGTGGTACTCGTCGCAGTCGCGCGTGGCGACCTCGGTGGAGGAGTCACCGTGACCGCCGTCGTCGACTCCCATGTCGGAGTCGGCCGGGAAGTCGAAACAGGCACCCAGGTAGAGCGCTCCGGCCGTGGTGTCGCCGGTCGCGGCGGGCTCGTGCGCGTAGGAGCCCTGCGCGATCGGGTCGGACGGGGACGCCATCCAGACCGCGCCGAAGATCACGAAGACGGCGACGATCAGCACCACGGCCGAGCCGCCGATGGCGAGGGCGACGATCCAGGTGCGGCTCTTCGTGGGGGCGACGGGCAGGTAGGGCGCGTACTGGGCCTGCGGGTAGGGGAATTGCTGCTGGCCGGCGTACTGCTGGGCCGGGTACGGCAGGCCGGGGTACTGCGGCTGGCCCGGGTACTGCTGCTGACCCGGGTACGGCTGGCCGGCGTACGGCTGGAACGGCGGCTGCCCAGCGAACGGCTGCTGCACCGGCGGCTGGAACGACTGCTGCTGCGGCTGCTGCGGCTGCTGCGGCTGCTGCACCGGCAACTGCTGCGACGCACCGAGTCCCTGCGCGAACGGGGCGTCGGCCTCGCTCGGGCCGAAGACGTCCACCCAGCGGCGGACGGCCGGGACGGCGGCAGCCGCGACGGCCTCGGGGGTGGCGACCACCGAGACCCCGAGGATCTCGATCTGACGCTCGTCGACGGGCGTGGAACCGAGCGCATCGGCCCGGAGCGGCACGACGAACCAGCCGGTCAACCCCGCGTCGAGGTCGAGGAAGGCGCGCGCGCCGAGACGGAGCCGCAGCATCGAGGGTACGGCGCCCTGGTCGGCGTCGGCGTACTCCGACGGTCGCTGCTCGATCTCGATGCCGGGCAGCGCCGCGGCGATCCGGGCGGCGACGTCGTCGCCCTGTGCTCGTCCGAATCCTGTCGCCACCGTGCTGACCCCCTCTGCCGGCCCCGTCGGGTGAGGTGCCGCTGACGGATCATATCCAGAGACAGGCCGCCGTCCGATCCCCCCGAACGGGACGAGCCGCGCGCGGTGCAAGACCGGGCGCGGCTCGTGGTGGTGCCTCAGGACGAGGGCGTCAGACGCGCGTCAGCGTCGGGTAGTCGGTGTAGCCGACACCCGAGTCGCCGTAGAACGTCGACGGGTCGGGCTCGTTGAGCTCGAGGTCGGCCTCCCAGCGCTCGACGAGGTCGGGGTTGGCGAGGGCGGGACGGCCCACGACGACGGCGTCCGCGACGTCGTCCGCCACGATGGCGAGGGCCTCGTCACGGGTCGTCATGACGCCGAAGCCCGAGTTCACGAGGAAGGGCCCTGCGAAACGACGACGGAGGCGCTGCACGAGTTCACTGCGCGGGTCGGCGTGCAGCACGCTCACGTAGGCCATGCCGAGCGGCGCGAGTCCGTCGACGACGGCGTCGTACGTCGCGGTGACGTCGTCGATGTCCGTCTCGACGACGTCCTGGATGTTGTGCATCGGCGACAGCCGGATGCCGACGCGGGAGGCGCCGATGGCGGCCGAGACGGCCTCGGCCGTCTCGATGACGACGCGGGCGCGGTTCTCCGGGCTTCCGCCGTACTCGTCCGTGCGCACGTTCGACACGGGCGACAGGAACTCGTGCAGCAGATAGCCGTTCGCCGCGTGCAACTCGACACCGTCGAAGCCGGCCTCGTTCACGACGCGCGTCGCCGCCGTGACGAACGCGGCGGTGACGCCCCGCACCTCCTCGGTGGTCAGGGCGTGCGGCACGGGCATCGGCACCTTGCCGCTCGGGGTGTGGGTGGTCCCGTCGATGGCGATGGCGCTCGGCGCCACGATGCGGTCGGTGCCCGTGATCTCGGTGTGCGAGACACGGCCTCCGTGCATGATCTGCATGACGATCTGACCGCCGCGCTCGTGCACGGCGTCGGCGACGCGGCGCCAGGCGGCGACCTGCTCGTCCGTGACGATGCCGGGCTGACCCGGGTACGAGCGGGACTCGTGCGTCGGGTACGTGCCCTCGGACACGATCAGGCCGACGGAGGCGCGCTGCCGGTAGTACTCGACGACGACGTCGCCGGGCACACCGTCCTGACCCGAGCGGGTGCGCGTGAGGGGGGCCATGACGACACGGTTGGTCAGGTGCAGATCGCCGAAGGAGGCGGGGGAGAACAGATCCACGGAGTGGTTCCTTTCGTGGTGCGGCGGGGCGGTGCGGGGGGCGCCGTCTCGGGGAGGTGGGGTCGAGCGGGGGGTGTTCGGGGCTGGACCCGTCGTGCGAACGTCGGCGCGGTGTCGCGCATTCCCGTGTCGTGTCGCGTTTGCGGCGTCGTGTCGCGTTCGTGCGCGACAGGATGTCGCGAACGCGACACGTCGTGTGGACGGGCCGCGCTCAGTCTCGAGAACCGGTGCCGCGGAAACCGGTGCGCACGGCCGCGATGTCGTCCGAGCCGAAGCCGGCATCGCTCGCGGCGCCGTACACGGCACCGAGCGATCGCAGCAGCGTCGGGTCGAAATCCGTGCCGGCCGAGGCGTCGAGCATGAGGCCGATGTCCTTGCGCAACCCGTCGAGCGCGAACTGCGCGGGGTAGTCGCCGGCGATCATCGACGCGCCCTTGACGTGGGCGTACGGGGTGTCGGACTGGCCGCCGTCGATGGCGTCCAGGAAGAGCTGCGGGTTGAGCCCGAGCGCCTCGGCGAGCGCGATCGACTGCGCGGTCGCGGCTGTGATGGAGGCGATCCAGGCGTTGGCGGCGAGCTTGAGCTTCGTGCCATCGCCCACCGACGGGCCCGCCGTGACGGTCTTGGCGCCCATCGAGTCGAGCACCGGCTGCACCCGGGCGATCAGGTCGGCGTCTCCGGCGGCGAGCATGACGAGCGCACCCGTCGCGGCCGGCTTCTTCGTGCCGAGCATCATGGCCTCGACCAGGTCGACCCCGAGTTCGGCGGCGACGTCGACGACGCGCTGCGTGGCCGCGACCCCGATCGTGCTGGCCTGCACCCAGACCGCGTCCGAGCCGATGCCTGACGCGCCATCGCGGAGGACCTCTTCGACGGCGTCCCCGTCGAACAGGATCGACAGCACGACATCGGCGCCTGCGACCGCGTCGGCCGCCGTGTCGGCGATGGTCACGCCGGAGGCGGCCAGGGGCTCGGCCTTCTCACGGGTGCGGTTCCAGGCCGTGACATCGTGCCCGTCGTCGGCCAGGTGTCGTGCGACTCCCTGCCCCATGATCCCTGTGCCGAGAACCGCGACCTTCATCCGAACCACTCCTCGCACGGCCGCGGGGAGCGACCGATCGGTGCCGTGGCGGCACGTCCGTGACCGCCGCGGGTGACGGTACCCGCGCCTCCTTGGAGCGGTCTCGGGCGGGTGGCGGGAGGCGGGTCGGCTGGTCAGTCGAGAGGATCGGGGCCGAGGGGGTCGCGGCGGAGCGCGCGACGGACCCTCGCGACGACCGACGGTGCCGGGGGCTCGTTGTAGACACCGGCGGGCTCTTGACCGCTGAGGGCTTGGATCGCCGTCATGACCGCGTCCGTCGCGTGGCGACGGGCGCGTCCCGACGCGGCGTCGCCGTGCACCGAGAGGTCGATCGGTTCTCCGAACTCGACGGTGAACCTCCGGAGGCGCGGGAGGCGACTGCCCACGGGCTGGATGTCCTGCGTGCCGGTGAGTGCCACGGGCACGACGGGCGCACCGCTCGTGAGCGCGAGCCAGCCCACACCCGTCCGGCCGCGGTAGAGGCGTCCGTCGAGGGAGCGCGTGCCTTCGGGGTAGATCGCGAAGGCCTCCCCCGCCTCGAGGCGCTCGAGACCGAGGTCAAGGGCGTGCTGCGCGGCCGAGCCCGCTCCGCGCTCGACGCCGATGGCCCCGATGCCCGAGAAGAAGAGACGGGACAGGCGGCCCTTGAGACCCGTGCCGGTGAAGTAGGCGTTCTTCGCGAGGAAGGCGACCTGCCGCGGAGCCATGAGCGTGATGACGACACTGTCGATGAACGAGAGATGGTTGCTGGCGAGGATCACGGCCCCGTGACGCGGAACGTTGCGACGTCCGACGATCTTCGGACGCCAGAGGAGGCGCACCAGGGGCGCGAGGATCGCCCTGCTGAAGAAAGTGAGCACCCTCTAGGGTGACCCACCGCATATGCCGGCGTGGGTATGCCCTCTGTGTCGCGCCGCCCTCCCAACGAAGTGTCACTACATGTCGATGTTCGAGCCCAACACCCACCCGTCGCGACACATCGTTCGGACAGGACGCTCGCGCGGACCCGCCCTCCGAACGAAGTGTCACTACCAGTCGATGTTCGAGCCCAACACCCACCCGACGCGACACATCGTTCGGGAAGGGGGCGGGGAAGCGCTCAGTGCCAGTCGGCGTCGGGCGGGACGGACTCGTCGTAGGGGTCGAACGGGGGCTCCTCGTCGGGCGGCATGTCGAAGCTCGACACGGGGGCCGAGGCCGGTGCGGGAGCGGCCGCGAACGACGGGCCCCGCGGTGCAGACCCGGCGGACGCAGCAGCCGAGGCAGACCCGGCGACCGTCGGCGCCGAGCCCGCCGCGGCGGCCTCGTCGGGCGACGCACCCCCGACGACGGCGAGCACCTGCTCGCCATACGTGTCGAGCTTCTTCTGCCCGACACCGCTGATGCCGGCGAGCGCCGACAGGCTCGACGGCTTCGAGGCCGCGATGCCCCGCAGCGTGACGTCGCCGAACACGACGTAGGCGGGCACCCCCTGGGCTTTCGCGACACCGGCCCGCCACTGCCGCAGCGTCTCGAACAGGGGCACGTCGGCCGCGTCGAGATCGGCCGCGCCGGCACCGGACCGGGTGCCGGCTCCGGAGCGGACACCCCGCGACGACCGGGAGGCGCGCGCGGGTCTCGGGGCCTCGCGACGCAGGCGCACGGGACGCGTCCCCGAGAGGACCTCGGCTGCGAGATCGGTGATGAGCAGGGTGCCGTAGCCGTCGGGCGAGACGCTCAGGACCCCCTGGGCGAGCAGCTGTCGGACGACTCCGCGCCACTCGAGGTCGCCGAGCTCGGTGCCGATGCCGAACGTCGCCAGTTGCTCGTGACGGTTCTGCGTGATGCGCGGTGTCGTCTTGCCGAGCAGGATGTCGATGATCTGCCCCGCCCCGAACTGCTGGTCGCGCTCGCGCTTGAGTCGCACGATCGTCGACAGGAGTTTCTGCGCCGGGACGGTGCCGTCGAGGGACTCGGGCGGGGTGAGGCACGTGTCGCAGTTGCCGCACGCCGTGCTCGCCTGACCGAAGTAGCCGAGCAGCTGCACGCGGCGGCACTCGACCGTCTCGCAGAGGGCGAGCATCGCGTCGAGGTGCGCACTCAGCTTGCGGCGGTGCTCGGCGTCGCCCTCGGACTGGTCGATCATGCGGCGCTGCTGCATCACGTCCTGCAGCCCGTAGGCGAGCCAGGCGGTCGATGGCAGGCCGTCGCGCCCTGCGCGACCCGTCTCTTGGTAGTAGCCCTCGACGGACTTCGGCAGGTCGAGGTGGGCGACGAACCGCACGTCGGGCTTGTCGATGCCCATGCCGAACGCGATCGTCGCGACCATCACGATGCCGTCCTCGCGGAGGAAGCGCGACTGGTTGCGAGCCCGGACGCCGGCGTCGAGACCGGCGTGATAGGGCAGCGCGGGGATGCCCTGCTTGACCAGGAACTCGGCCGTCGACTCGACCGACTTGCGCGACAGGCAGTAGACGATGCCGGCGTCGCCGTCGTGCTCGCTACGGATGAAGCGGAGCAGCTGCTGCTGCGGGCCGTCCTTGGCCTCGATGCGGTATTGGATGTTGGGCCGGTCGAAGTCGGCGACGAAGTGCTTCGCCGAGTCGAGCTCGAGGCGCCGCGAGATCTCGCGGTGGGTCGTCTCGGTGGCGGTCGCGGTCAGTGCGATGCGCGGGACGTCGGGCCAGCGCTGGTGCAGCACCGAGAGCTCGAGATAGTCGGGGCGGAAGTCGTGACCCCACTGCGCGACACAGTGTGCCTCGTCGATGGCGAAGAGTGACACCGTGCCACGATCGATGAGGTTCTTGGTCGACTCGAGCTTGAGCCGCTCGGGGGCCAGGTACAGCATGTCGAGCTCGCCCGCGACGAACGCACTCTCGACGGAGCGACGGGTGTCGGGGTCTTGGGTCGAGTTCAAGAACGCCGCGCGCACGCCGACGGCCGCCAACGCGTCGACCTGGTCTTGCATCAGCGCGATCAGCGGTGAGACGACGATGCCCGTTCCCTCGCGGACCAGCGCGGGCACCTGGTAGCAGAGCGACTTGCCGCCACCGGTCGGCATCAGCACCAGGGCGTCGCCGCCCGACACGACCTGGTTGATGATCGCCGCCTGGTTGCCCCGGAACGCTTCGTAGCCGAAGACCCGGTGCAGCACCTCGAGCGGCGACCCCGCGACGGCCGAGGCGGGCACGGGGGGAACGGCTGAAGAAGTCACGCGACGAGTCTAGGTAACGCCGCCGACAGGCTCAGCGAGTCGCGGTGTCGCTGTGGACGGCGGGCCCGCGGGACGAGCTGGGGAGGACTCGCCCCACCCCCGAACGCCGGGCCGCGCGCAGCACGAGCCAGACGTACAGGGGCGTCGAGATCAGCGTCACCGCGAGCCCGAGCGGGCTGCCATCGCTCGCCGCGACCCCCGAGAACGGCGCCAGCAGCACGAACACGACCGTGTTGTTGAGCACGTGCGCCACGATGCCGGCCTCGAGCCCTCCCGTGCGCCAGGTCAGATAGGCGGCCGAGATGCCGAAGACGGCCACGTCGAGCACGCCCCACACGTTGTACCGGTGCAGCACGGCGAACAGCACGGTCGGGAGCACGATGGCGACGACCGGCCAGCGGAGCCACGCCCCGAGCGTCTGCATCGCGAACCCGCGGAACGCGAACTCCTCGGCCGACGACTGCAGCGGGACGAGCACGACGATGACGACGATCGCCCAGACCAGTGTGGTCGGCGATGTCGTCACCTCGCCGAACGAGATCGGCTGCCCCGTCAACGCCGGCACGACGACCGAGCTGAGAACGGTCGAGACGGCGACGAAGACGAGCCCGGGCACGAGGCAGCGCGCGAGCCAGCGCCAGCGCAGCCGCCCCGCCACGCTCGTCAGCGAGGGGTACCCGACGACGCGCGAGGCGACGACGACCGACGGCAGCAGCATCGCGATCGAGCCCAGCGAGATGAGCATGACCAACGGGTCGGCGGCGTTCAGCGGGTCGTCGGCGACGGCGCTCGAGAGCCGCTGCCCGGCATCTAATCCGCCGACCGCCCGGACGATCGCATACACGGCCGCATAGAAGACGAGCGACAGCAGCACGTACAGCGCGACGGCCACGGCAACCGCCAGGAGCGGCTTCCACCACCGGTAGGCGGGCCGCACCCGGAACAGGCGGTGGTACTCGGTCGTCACAGCAGCGAGGCTAGCGGCTGCCGCCGACAGCCGAGCCGAGAGCCGAGCCCGGGCCCGAGCCCGAGCCCGAGCCCGAGCCCGACGCGACGCGAGCCGAGCGCGACGCGGGCCGCAGACGGACGCGACCCGCGCCTCCTTCGATCTCAGGAGGCACGGGTCGCGTCGTCAGCGAGCGTCAGGCGATCAGACGGTGCGCTCCGAGTCCGACCCACCCTCGACGGACGACACGACGTCGCCCGACCGGCGGCGGGCACGGGCCACGACCAGCGCGCCACCACCGAGCAGCAGGAGCAGCACGGCCGCCAGGAGCGACGGGAAGGTCGACTCCGAGCCGGTGTAGGCGAGGGCGCCCGAGCCGGCGCGCGTCGTGGTGCCGGGGTTCGTCACCGAACCGGCTCCGGGGCCGGCACCGGGGACGACCGGGCCCGCACCGGGCGTGGTCGGGTCGGTGGGCGTTCCGGGGTCGGTCGGCGTGCCGGGGTCGACCGCGACGGCGTTGACGAGCACGAGCGACGCGTCGTCGGGGATCGCCGCGGCGACGGTGACGGCCGTGTCGGTACCGGGGACGGTGACCTGCAGGGTGCGGATCGCCAGCGCGCGCACGGCGGGAGCCGATGCCTTGACGACCTTCAGCTGCAGCGTCGCCTGACCCTGCTCGTCGCCCTTGTCGACGATCGTGTTGTCGAGCGCGACCGCCCCGAGTGCCGTGCCCTCGTAGGCCACGTTCGCCGTCGACGGCATGGTGACGCCGTTGCTGAAGCCGAGCGACGACAGCTTCACGGTGATCGTGTCGCCGATCTGGTAGCCGTTCGGGCCGACGACGTCGGGCGACGTGATGCCGACCGAGCGCTGAGCGGTGTCGGGCTTGGCCGGGGTCGGGTTCGCCGTGAAGTAGTCGACCTGGCTCTGCAGGTCGGCCTTGCCCGTGTCGGCGGCGGTGGTGCCGGTCGCGAAGGCGGAGAAGTTGTCGCCACCCGCGGCCAGGAACGAGTTCGCGGTCACCTTGTACGTCGTCGCGTCGTCGAGCAGCGCGCCGTTCAGGGTGATGGTGTCGATGCGCGAGCCGGCCACGGCGTTCGGGTCGTACGTGTACGCCAGGCCCTTCGAGACGCCGAGCTTCAGGAACGGACGGCTCGATCCGGCCGGCTGCCACTGCTGCTCGAGGACGCGACGGATCTGCGCACCCGTCATGTCGAGCACGGTCAGCGTGTTCGCGAAGGGCTGGACTGCGGCGGCCTCTTTGTAGGTGAGGTTGCCGTCCGGGTCACCCGCGCCGGACGACTTGTACAACAGATCGGCGCGGAGGCCGCCGGGGTTCATGAACGCGATCTGCGCGCCGTTGTCCTTCGCGGTCGCGGCGAGCTGCACGTCGGCGACGAAGTTGCCGAGCGTGGACTCGCCACCGCGGTTCTCCGACCCGTCGGTCTGCTTCGCGCGGAGGAAGTCGGCCGTGATGTCACCGATCTTGACGGCACCCTTCACGTTCGCCTCGGCGACGGCGTTCTTGACGATCTCGGCGACCGCGGCGTTCTCGGGGGCCGACTTGAACAGCTTGATGTTCTCGGGCGCGGCGGCCTGCGTGACCTTCTGGCCGACCGGGGCCGAGCGGTCGATGTTCAGCGACAGGTGGCTGAGGTTGGCGCCGTAGCTGCCGGTCTGGATCACCGGACGCGGCGTCGCGCCGCCGTTCGGGATGATCTGGTGCACGTAGCTCTGGTGCGTGTGCGCCGACAGGATGGCGTCGACCTTGGGCGAGACGTTCTTGACGATCTTGCCGAAGTCGGAGTCGTCGGTCGAGCTGGTGAGCGCGGCGCTCGACGCGCCCTCGTGCACGAGCAGGACGAGGGCGTCCGCCTCGTCGTTGCTGTCGTCGCCGTCGGTGAGCTGGGCGGCGATCGGGTTGACCGAGGCCGCGACGTCGCGGAACTCGAGCCCCTCGATGCCGGCCGGGCTGACGAGCTCGGGCATCAGCGTGGTGATGGCACCGATGAATCCGACGCGCACACCGCCGATCTCCTTGATCGAGTACGGCTGGTACGCGCGCTCACCGGTCGCCGTGCTGAAGATGTTCGCGTTGATGTTGTCGAACGCGCTGGCCGGTTCGATGCGGTTGTTGAAGTCGTCCTGGCCGCGGTCGAACTCGTGGTTGCCCATCGTCGACACGTCGAGCTTCATCGCGTTGAGCGCGTCGAGGGTCGGCTTGTCGTCCTGGATGAACGACGTGAAGGTCGAGGCGCCGACGTTGTCGCCCGATGACACGAACAGCGTGTTCGGCTGAGCCGCACGCATCTGGTCGACCTTGCCGGCGAGCACGGCCGCACCCGCGATGGTCGTGTTCGAGCCGGTGTCCGCCTCGAGACGACCGTGGAAGTCGTTGATGCCGACGATGTCGACCCGGACGGGCTCGGCGTGGGCCGGGGCGGCGGCGAGGACACCGACCGCGAGCGTGGTGACGGCGAGCGAGGCGAGGACACCGCGTCGACGCCGCGTGCCTCCCGCCGTGTGCTGTGAGGTGGGGGGAAGGGCGCGCATGGCTGTGCTGGTCTCCTGGCTGCAGATGTAGGGGGCCGTCGTGCCGCCCGGGAGTCCCGACGCACGACCTCACGATGCTAAAACCGGCCTGGGACGCTCACAAGGATCAGCTGTGAATCGTCATCTGCTGTTAACGTTCGCGCCCATCACGTGTCGGCTATCTGGTCATGACTGCCGAGGAGGCGCGGGTCACGCAGGAGGCGCGGGTCACGTCGCGCTGCCGCCCGCAGGCCGCGACGATAGGCTGAGTCGCCGCTCGCCCGCTCCGTCGGCGGGCCGTCGCACCGTCCGTGCCGAGAGAGGGACCGCATGACCGCAGCTCGTCGCCGCCGACTGGCCGTGCTGGGGTCGCCCATCGCGCACTCCCTCTCGCCCGAGCTGCATCGGACGGCCTACGAGCTGCTCGACCTGCCGTTCGACTACGACCGGGTCGAGGTGCGCTCGGGCGAGCTCGCGGCGTTCCTCGACGGACTCGACGACAGCTGGCTCGGGCTCAGCCTGACGATGCCGCTGAAGCGCGAGGTCATGCCGCTGCTCGACGACGTGTCCGACCTCGCGGCGCGCCTCGACGTCGCGAACACGCTGGTGTTCGGCACCGACGGCGGCACCGACGCAGGCGCCGAGGGCGGCACCGACGGCGCCGACCGCGGCACCGCAGTCGGCACCTCCGGCCGGCCTCGGCGTCAGGGGCACAACACCGACGTCGACGGCATCGTCCGGACCGTCGAGACCTGGCAGGCGACCCGACCCGACGCAGCGACCATTCTCGGCGGGGGCGCGACCGCCGCCTCCGCCCTGTTCTCGGCCCACCGACTCGGTGCCCGCCGGGTCGCAGTGTACCTCCGCGACACGTCGCGGGCGGGCGAGCTGACCGGGCTCGCCTCGGCCCTCGGCGTCGAGCTCGCGGTCCGCCCGCTCGGCGACCTCGCTACGGCCGGCCCCCTCGACTTCGTCATCAGCACGCTGCCCGGTGGGGTGGCCGATGCGTTGCCGCTGACCCCGGCGAGCAGCGCCTCCGTGCTGTTCGATGTCGCCTACGACCCGTGGCCCTCGCGGATCGCCGAGCAGTGGCAGTCCGCGGGCGGCGTCGTCTTCAGCGGCCTCGACATGCTCGTCGAGCAGGCGATCGGTCAGATCCGGCTGTTCTCGGGGCACGGCGCGGAGTTGCCCGACGAGCCCTCGGTGCGCGCCGCGATGCGCGAGAGGGTCGGCCTGCCGGCCGTGGCGGTGAGCTGACCGTGGCCGCTCCGATCCCCGTGACGCTGCGCTCGGTCGTCCTCGCCGACGGGCGGCCGGCCGTGTGCGTGCCGCTCGTCGACACGACCGTGGAGGCGCTCGTCGCCTCGGCCGCCTCGCTCGACCCGCGCGACTACGACGTCGTCGAGCTACGCGTCGATCATGTCGCCGCGAGCGCGGGTGCGAGCGCGGGCGCGGGTGCGGGTGCGACCGCGAGCGCGGGTGCGGGTGCGGGTGCGAGCACGGGTGCGGATGCAGCCGCGGGTGCGGGGCCGATCGACGCCGGCGCCCTCGCGCGGGCCGTTCGCGAGGCCCTGCCCGACGACAAGCCGTTGCTGTTCACGTTCCGGACCGAGGCGGAGGGGGGCGCCTGCGCGATCGCCCCGGACGAGTACGAGCGGCTCATCGCCGCCGCCGTCGAGAGCGGGGCGGTCGATGCCGTCGATGTCGAGATGACGACCGAGCCCGATGCCCGTGAACGCATCGTCGACCACGCCCATGCGCACGACGTCCCGGTCGTCATGTCGTCCCACGACTTCGACGCGACGCCCGACCAGGCCGAGATCGTCTCGCGTCTGCTGCAGCAGCAGGAGTGGGGCGCCGACGTCGTCAAGGTCGCCGTCATGCCGCAGTCCCCCGCCGACGTCCTCACGCTCCTCGCCGCGACCGACGACTACCGCCGGGGCCCCGGACTGCTGCCCGCCATCACGATGTCGATGGGACCGCTCGGCGTCGTGTCGCGGGTGGCGGGCGAGACGTTCGGCTCCTGCTTGACGTTCGGGTCGGCCGGCCGGGCGAGTGCGCCCGGTCAACTCGACGCGCACGAGCTGCGCGCCGTCGTCGACCTGCTGCACGCGGCACGCCGCTAGCGCGCCCGCGCCGGCCGCGCCCGCCAGCCCGCCGCTTGCTGTCCGTGCTCGCTCGTGCTCGTCGCAATTTGCGACCGATCCGAGCCCAGGAGGCGCGACACGCCGACAACAACGTGGTGCCTCGGCGAGATGGTCGCGAATTACCCCGGCGACCGGCTGTCCGACAGCGTCAGGGGTAGCCAGCGTGAGATGTTCGACATATCATCTTCTGGATGGGGACTGATGCGCGGCAGGACACGGACGGCGACACGAGCTCGGACGTCGGGCGGCCCCGCCGTGGGCTCAGTCGCCGGGCGGTCGTGATCGCCGGTGCCGGCACGGTCGTGGCCGCCCTCGTCCCGATCGGGCTGATCGTCACGAGGGCACCGGCCGATGCGGGCACGCTGTCGTCCCGGTTCGCATCCCTCGAGGCCGCCCTCGCCGCGACCGAGCCGGGCGGCCTGCTCGAGGTCGACCAGGCCTATACGCGATCGACGACCTGGACGATCGACAAGCCGGTCACGGTGACGTTCCGTCCGGCGGGGTTGATCATCGTCACGCGCCCTGACGTCGCGGCCATCACGATCACGAGCGACGACGTGTCGATCGCCGACCCACGGCTCAGCGGCACCTGGGCCGATCGCGCAGGAGCAGGGCGCGGCATCCTCGCGGCCGGCAGACCCGGCACGCCGCTCCAGCGGATCACGATCACGGGCGGAGTGATGACCGGCTTCAGCTACGGCGGCGTGACGTTGTCACAGGTGACGGGCTTCCGGGTGGCGGACGTCATCATCGACAGCGTCGGCTACGCCGGCATCATGCTGCTGTCCTGCGTCGACGGCGACGTCGCCGACAACAGGGTCAGCACCGTGACGCAGGCAGGAGGCGCGGTCAACTCGTATGGCATCGCCGTGACCCGAGACACCGACTTCGACCTCGCCACGACGCCGCGATCGGCGCGGGTCCGCGTCACCGGCAACACGATCACGGGCGTGACGAAGTGGGAGGGCATCGACACCCATGCCGGCGAGGGCATCGTGATCGATCGCAACGTCGTACGCCAGTGCCACGTCGGCATAGCGGTCGTGCCCGCCAAGGCGCCACCCGAGACCACGACGGCCGACGCATCGGCCGAGACATACGTGTTCGCGCCGCTCGACTGCGTCGTCTCGAACAACGTGGTGTCGTATACCGGCGACGGGCTCCGTGCCTCGGGCATCCTCGTCAAGGGGGCGGGCGACACGGTCGGCTCGGACGCCGAACGGGCCACCGGCCGGGTCGTCGGTAACACCGTCGTCGGCATGGGTGGTGGCGAAATCGACGCGGCCGTCACCGTCTACCTGACGCGCGGTCTCGAGGTCTCGGGTAACACCCTCGACGACAGCCGTGCCCGCGCCATCACCGTCTATCACAGCAACGATGCCCTCACCGTGGCCGACAACACCGTGGTCGGAGTCGATGCCGACCCCGATGCGGCGGGCGCGGCGAAGGCCGGCACGAACGCCCCGGTCGCGGTCGTCGACGTGCGGGCCGGGGCCAACACCGTCGAGATCTCGGGCACGACGTATCAGCCGAGCCGAACCTCCTCGAGGGACGTGCGCGGGTTGTACGCCCCCGGCTCCGGCAGCACGATCACGTCGACCCGCAACGACTGGTCCGAGACGGCACTCGCCGTCTACAACCGAGGCAATGCCCTGACGCGCGTCGACGACGGGCACTAGGCGAGGGGCTCCGACGGCCCCGGCCAGATGATCCACCACCGGGAAACGAGCAACGGGCGTCGCTCAACAGGATCGACCTGGCCGGGCGCCGACCGGAGTGAGACGAGGTTACCGAACTGCGGGGCGTTGTCGAGACCTTTTCATGCGAGGATCGCCCGCGCCCACCCGTCGGCGGGCCCGACGCCACCGTCTCGGAGGGAACGCCGCCGAGGAGGGGCGGCGCGAGTCCTCCTCGGCGAGACCGGAACACACATTCCAGCACGTGCGTAGGGTGGGCGGCGCAGCCTCGCACCCGCGTGGCCGCGCGACCGCCCCGGCGGACGGAACTCGCACGAAGGAGACACCATGAGCATCGGCGGCGGAATCGCCTTGATCGTGATCGGCGCGATCCTCGCGTTCGCTCTCGACTTCCAGGTCGCAGGAATCGACATCCAGCTGATCGGCTACATCCTGATCGCGGCCGGAGTCGTCGTGACGATCCTCGGCATCGCACTCGCCTTCCGCAAGCGGAGCGTCGTGTCGACGTCGCGCACGGGCATCGACCCGGCCAGCGGCGAGCAGGTCACGCGCCGCTCGACGCGGGACGACGGCGGCCCGGTCGTCTGACCCGAAACTCCCCTTCTCAACGAAGTGACCCGTTCGGCCGATGTTCCGCACACACATCAGCCCGACGGGTCACTTCGTTCGAGGGGGGGCACCCCTCCCCGCTCCTCTCCCCAACGACATGACCCGTTCGGCCGATGTTCCGCACACACATCAGCCCGACGGGTCACTTCGTTCGAGGAGGGGCACCCCTCCCCGCTCCTCTCCCCCACGACATGACCCGTTCGGCCGATGTTCCGCGCACACATCAGCCCGACGGGTCACTTCGTTCGAGGAGGCGCCCCTCCCCAACACTCCCCTTCTCAACGAAGTGACCCGTTCGGCCGATGTTTCGCGCACACATCAGCCCGACGGGTCACTTCGTTCGAGGGGGGCACCCCTCCCCGCTCCTCTCCCCAACGACATGACCCGTTCGGCCGATGTTCCGCACACACATCAGCCCGACGGGTCACTTCGTTCGAGGGACACCCGGGGGTGCCGACGTCAGACCGTCGAGCGGAGGGTCGACGAACCGTCGGGCTGCCTCCGGACCTCGAGACGGTCGGCGATCCGCTGCTTGAGCTCGTCGACGTGGCTCACGATGCCGACGACGCGACCCGCCGCCGACAGACGACCGAGCTCGGTCATGACGGCGTCCAGGGTCTCGGGGTCGAGGGTGCCGAAGCCCTCGTCGACGAACAGCGTCCCGAGGTCGAGACCGCCCGCCTCGGCCTGCACCACGTCGGCCAGCCCGAGCGCGAGGCTGAGCGAGGCATAGAACGTCTCACCTCCCGAGAAGCTCTTCGGGTCGCGCACCGTGTCGGTCGTGTGATCACGGATCGCCAGGGCGAGTCCCGTCTTCCGTGACCGTGACCCCGACTCGCGTTCATCCGAGGCCTGCAGGGCGTAACGACCGTTCGACATGACCGTCAGCCGGACGTTCGCCGCCGCGACGACGTCGTCGAACCTCCGCAGCAGCACGTAGGTGCCGAGCGTCACGCCCTTCGTGTTGACCGCCGAGGAGGCGCTGGCCAGGTCGGCCATGCGCACCGCCGCCCGCGCGCGCTCGACCGCCGCGTCCCCCACGGCGAGGGCGGCCGTGAGCGCGGCGTGCGCTGCGAGCGTCCGCCGAGCCCGTTCGGAGGCACGGGCCTCGGCACCTGATGCCTCGCGCAGGGAGTCGTCCGCGACCGTGAGGGCCGCCTCCGCCGCCTCGAGCTCCGCACGAGCCGCCTCGGGGTCGGGCTCGGATGCGAGGTCGGGCTTCGCGTCGGGCTCCGCGTCGGGCTCCGCAGAGTGCCCGGGCTCGGCAGCCGGCGCCGGATGACCGGCCGCCACGATGTCGGCTTCGGCGAGACCGGCTGCCACGACATCGATGTCGCGGTCGAAGGCGCGGACGGCCGCCGCGATCTCGCGACGCTCCGGCTCGGGCAGGGCGGACGCCGCGACGGCAGCGACATCGGCGAAGGACTGCTCGGCGAGCGCCGCATCCCGTTCGGCCGTCCGGAGGGCGAGGTCGGTGGCGGAATGCTCGTCTGCGGCGAGAACGCGCTCGAGTCGCGCGAGGGCGTCGGCCTCGGCCGTGAGCACGGCGACGAGCGCCGCCACGGATTCGGCACGGTCGCCCCGCACCTCGGCGACCCGGTCGCGGTCGGCCGCGAGTGCCACCCGATCGGACTCGAGTCGGGCATCGGCGGTGGCTACGGCGACGCGCCGGGACTCGAGGCGCAGCCGCAGCGCCTCGGTCTCGTCGTCCTGCCGTGCGAGCTCCGCGTCGGCAGTGGCGAGTTCCGCGACGGACGAGCGGGCCGCCGCCAGGCGGAGACGGGCCTCCGCGAGCTGGGACTCGACGTCGACACGGGTCGAGTCGCCCAGTTCGGCACGGGCGGCGTCCCGCCTCTCGACGACCGCCGCGTGCGTGCGTCCCTCGGCCGACGCCCGGGTCTCGGCCTGCTGGCGCAGCTCGGCGGCGGCGTCGATGTCGTCGTCGGTCGGATGGTCGTGCGTCGGCATCGCGGGAGCCGGGTGCTCGAGCGAGCCGCAGACGGCGCAGGGCTCGCCGGCGACCAGTCCCGCGGCGAGCTCGCCGGCCATGCCGAGGATCTTGCGCCGCCGCAGCGCCGTCTCGGCCTCGACCGCCGCCAGGGCCTGTCTCGCGCTGCGCTCGATGTCGGCCGCCGCAGCATCGACGGCGGCGTCGAGGGTCACGAGGTCGTCGAGACGGGCGAGCACCCGGACGCGCTCGTCGACGAGACGCTCGGCCTCGGGCACCGATTCGGCGGCAGTCCGGCGCTCGTCGCGATGTGTGATGAGAGCAGCCCGCTGCGTGGGACGCTCCGCCAGCTCGTCCTCGAGGCGCTGCACCTCGGCCCGGTCGTCGACGAGCTTCGCCTCGGTGTCGTCGAGACGGCCCTCGCGCGCCGGCAGACCGGCCTCGACACGGGCGGACTCGGCGAGACGAGCCAGATCGGCCGCCGCCGACTCGTGACGATCCCGCACGACGGTGGCATCGAACCCCGAGCGCGCCGAATCAGAAGGGGCTGCCCCCTCGAGGTCGGAGGCGAGATCAGGCTGATCGGCCCGGACCCGCTCGACCTCCGCGGCGAGGTCGAGGGCCGCGGCGCGGGCACGCGTGGCAGCTTTCTCCGTCCCCGCCACGGCACCCTCGACGGCTGCCGCTCGCAGCGCCGCCGCGAGCCGCTCTCGCGCCTCGTCGACGCCTTCCCGGCGCGCGTCGAGGTCTCGGCGTCGCTCGAGCAGGGCGGCCCGTCGCACGACGGCTCGGTGCCACAGGGCTTTGGCGTCACGGGCGGCCGCGCACGAGGCGCGGTGCGTCTGGGCGGTGAGGTGCAGGGCCGAGGCGACCCGTGCCCCCTCGGTGACGGCCTCGAGCACGGCGTCGGCGGTCGATTCGTCGACGTCGTCGTCTCCCGCCGCCTCGCGTAGCCGGGCGATCGCGTCGCGGACGCCCGCCTCGGCGACGGCGATGGCGGCGTTCGCCGTCTTGCGCCCGTCGACGAGTTGCTCGGTGGTGCGCTCGTAGATCTCGGTGCCGAACAATGACTGCAGCACGAGCCTCCGCTGCTCACCGGTGGACCGGAGGAACTCGGCGAACTCGCCCTGCGGCAACACGACGGTCTGGACGAACTGCTGCCGGGTGAGACCGAGGAGGCGCGGGATCTCGGTGCCCACCTCTTGCGTGCTGGTCGACACGACCTCGCCGTCGAGTGCGTCGGGGGACGAGAGCCTGATCAGCTTCGCGGTGGCATTGGCCGTCGTGACGCCGCTGCGGTTCTTCTTGGGGCGAGACCATTTCGGCGTGCGGCGGATGCGATGGACACCCGCCCCCGTCTCGAAGACGAGCTCGACGAACGGCTCCACGTCGGGGGCGGCGTGGTGGCTGCGCAGCCGGTCATGACTCGACTGCTCGCTCGCCAGACCGCCGTAGAGGGCGAAGACGACGGCGTCGATGACCGTGGACTTGCCCGACCCCGTCGGCCCCTCGAGCAGGAACAGCCCGGACGCGCCGAGCGCCGCGAAGTCGATCGTGTGCTCGCCGGCGTAGGGGCCGATGGCGCGCAGGGTGAGGGTGTGCAGGTACATCAGTCGTTCGTCTCGTCGGCGGCGCGGGCCGCCTCGTAGGCGGCTGCGAGCACGGCGAGCTCGTCGGCGGTGGCCTCGCCACCCGACGCGAAGACCACGAAGTCGGAAGCGACCTCGAGCGGGTCGGTCTGCGCGGTGACCGGGGTGAGACGGGGGGCCGCTGCCGCACCGATCGGCGTGTGATGGACGGCGAGCACGTGCGGGAACCGGGCCCGGACCCGGACGTACATCTGGTCGGGGTGCACGGGGTCGGTGACGAACACCCGCAGCCAGGCGTCGGCGACGTCGTCGTGGTCGGGGCCGAGCAGCTCGTCGAGGGGCCCGGTGACCTCGGCCAGGCGGCGGGGCACGGGAGTGGGCACGGTCTCGGTCGTGACGCCGCCGTCGGCAGCGAGCTCGACGATGGTCGTCGACTTGACGTGTGCGAGCTCGCCGAACGAGAACGCGAGCGGCGACCCCGAATAGCGGAGGCGCCCCGACGACCCGACGCGCTGGGCACCGTGCAGATGACCGAGTGCGACGTAGTCGATGCCGTCGAAGACCGTCGTCGGCACCTGGTCGACCCCGCCGACCCGGATGTCGCGTTCGCTGTCGCTCGGCGCCGCCCCCGAGACGAACGCGTGTGCCACGACGACGGACCTCGTGTCGGTGCGCGACGCCAGATCCGCCCGGATGCGGTCGAGGGCCGCCCCCATCACGGCCTCGTGCGAGCGGGCGAGCGGCGGCGAGCCCTCCCCGTCGCCACCCGCGCCGGCGCCGGCACCGGCAGCGGCAGCCGCACCGGGCGCGAGCGTGTGCCGCACGGCGTCGGGGTCGAGATACGGCACACCGTAGAAGGCGACCGGCCCGTGCTCGTCGTCGATCAGCACGGGCTCGGCGAGGGCGCCGACGTCGGCCCTGATGTGCAGGCCGCCCCGCATCAGGTCGGCGGCGAAGCCGAGTCGCACCGGCGAGTCGTGGTTGCCCGGGGTCAGCACCACCGGCACGAGCGCCGTCAACCGTCGCAGGGCGTCGCCGAGGAGGCGCACGCTCGGCACCGCAGGGACGGCGCGGTCGTACACGTCCCCCGCGATCACGACGACGTCGACGGCACGATCCGTGACGAGCCCGACGAGGTGATCGACGAACGCGGCCTGATGCTCGTGCAGGTCGACGCCGTGCAGCGTGCGGCCGAGATGCCAGTCGCTCGTGTGCAGGATGCGCACGCTGCCCCCTCGTTCCGCCGGTCGTGTGGTTCGCGCCTCACTGTAGCGACGGCCGCCGACACTCCCGACCCGCGCCTCCGGACGGCGTCCCGCCCCCGCGACCCGCGCCTCCTGCACCGCGCGAGCCGCGCCTCCTCAGTCGATCAGCGCGGCGATCTGCTCGTCCAGCCACGGGTACAGCTGCTCGGCCGGCGTGCCGAGCTGCGACTTGAGCTGTCGCGTCATGTCGTCGGCCAGCACCTCGAGGTCGCCCGCGGCGAGGCCGTCGTACGCCTGTGTCACGACACTCGCGGGCGTCGACTTGGGCGTATCGAAGCGCGTCGCCATCGGGGTGTCGATCATGCCCACGAGCAGCCCGACGACGTGCGTGCCCTGCCCGCGGAGAGCGTTGCGCAGGCCGTTCGTCGCCGACCAGAGCGCCGCCTTCGAGGCCGCATAGGCCGTCGGCATCGAGACCCAGGCAGCGGACGACAGGATCGTCAGGATGGCTCCGCCACCCTGCGCGGCAAGGACGGGCGCGAAGGCCGTCGTCACGCGCATCGTGCCGAAGAAGTTCGTCTCGAAGATGACGCGCAGGGCGTCCGTGGAGCCCGAGATGTCGTCGTCCGCGGGTGCGATGGCCGCGTTGTTGACGAGCAGGTCGACGTCGGAGGCGACGACGGCCGCGGCGTCGATGCTCGCGGCGTCGGTCAGGTCGAGGTGCAGCGGCTCGATCCGCGGGTCGGACCACTCGCGAGGGCTGCGTGCCGCGGCGTAGACCTTCGTCGCGCCGCGCTCGAGCGCCTGCTGCACGAACTGCTCGCCGAGGCCGCCGTTGGCACCGGTGACGAGGACGGTCCTGCCGGTGAGCGACTGATTCATTTAGACTCCTTGAGTAAGTGGGGAACATCCCCGAATCATTATGTGGGGATGTTCCCCACTTAAGCAAGGAGTGTTCGTGACGCCTGCCTCTTCGACGACGCGCCCGCTCCGCGCCGACGCACGCAAGAACCGCGACGCGATCCTCTCCGCCGCCCGTGAGGCCTTCGAGGACGAGGGGGTGCTCGTCTCGCTCGACGGCATCGCCCTCCGTGCGGGCGTGGGCAACGCCACGCTCTACCGCAACTTCGCCACGCGCGAGGACCTGCTCGCCGCCGTGATCGAGTCGAGCATCGAGGCGGCACTGGTTGAGGCCGACGTACTCGCTTCTTCGCTCACCCCTCAGGAGGCGCTGGCCGAGTGGCTCGTCTCCCTCGCGTGGCAGCTGCGTCGCTGGCACGACCTGCCGACGTGCGTCGCCTCGGCCCTGACCGAGTCGGCCTCGCCGATGGCGTCCGCCTGCTCGCCCCTGCAGGACCGCACCGCGGAGTTGCTGGCCCGGGCTCAGGCCTCGGGCGACGCGTCGGACGCCGTCACGGGCGACGACCTCTACACGCTGGTCACCGCACTCTCGTGGGGAATCGACCGCTTCGGCGACGACGAGGCGGCCGCGAGACGACGCGTGGCGCTGGCGACCGCGGGCGTCTTCCGGGAGCCGGCCCGCGCCTCCTGAGCTCGCCGAGCCCGGCCGCGCCCGCCGCCTCGCTGCCTCGCGCGACCCGCGAAAAACCCCGGGGCGGAAGAAGAACCCCGGTGCACGGGGGTTCATCGTCCGCAATGGGGTGCGAGGCGCGCGTCGCTCAGTCGAGCGGCTTCGCGTACACCCGGAACTCGCCCTGCTCGGCGTGCATCCGCCACAGGGTGTCGGCGAGCGCCTCGGGCTCGTGCGCGGGGTCGCCGCCACCGATGCCGAGCGGGATGATCAGTTGACCGACGTGGATCTTCTCCGGCGCCAAGGCCTCGTGCAGCAGCTGGGCGTAGGCGCTCTCGCCCGCGAACGCGACGGCCGTGCCGGTCACCCCGTCGCGCGGACGCACCGCGCTGGCACCGTTCACGAAGAGCATCGTGCCGCGACCGAGCGTGCGCATCCCGGGCAGGACCTGGTGCGCCGCCGTCGCGGGGCCGTAGATGGAGAACTCGACCGGGCCGACGAGGTCGTCCGCGACGGTCTCAAGCACGGGTCGCATGAACTCCTTGGCGGGCAACGGGCTGTACTGCAGCACGTCGATGGGTCCGAGCTCGCTCGTCGCCTGCTCGAGCGAACGGACCAGCGAGGGCCGGTCCCGCACGTCGGCGACGAAACCGGCGGCCGTGATGCCCTCCGACTGCAGCGTCGCAGCCAGCTCGTCGACCCGGCCGCGGTGACGGGCGATCAGGGCGACGGCGAAACCCTCGCGGGCGAAGCGGCGGGCGACGGCCAGGCCGAGGCCCTGGCCGGCGCCGATGATGGCGATGGTGGTCATGCCTGTCCTTTCGTGGGGCGCCGATCGAGACGCCGAGGAGGTGCGGCGTCGGCCATCCAGGCGGCGACGCCTCCTCCACACTGGCCGGTTTCTCCCCCGTCCGACCGATGGGCCGCGCGACGCGTTGCAGCGGGGCATCGCCCCTGGGACGATGGTCGGCACGGGCACCCCGCACCCCCCTTACGACAGGAGCGACCATGGCCACCGACGGCTTCTCGAAAGACGAGCGTGAGGCGATGAAGCAGCGCGCGGCCGAACTCCGTGCCCAGGCCAAGCGCGAGAAGGCCGCCGACAAGGCGGCCGCCGACCTGCAGGACACGCTCGACGCCATCGCGGCCATGGACGACGCCGACCGGGCGATCGCCGAGCGTCTGCACGCACTCGTCGCCGAGCACGCCCCCGAGCTGCTGCCGAAGACGTGGTACGGGTTCCCGGCGTATGCGGGCGAGGACGGCAAGGCCATCGTGTTCTTCCAGCCGGCGACGAAGTTCGGCACGCGGTACTCGACGCTCGGGTTCCAAGACAGGGCCAACCTCGACGAGGGCGGCATGTGGCCCACGTCGTACGCCGTCACCCGCGTCGACGCCGAGGTGGAGGCGCGCATCGCCGAGCTGCTGCGTCGCGCCGTCAGCGCACCCGCTTCGTCGACGGTGACGGCGTGATCGATGTCCGAGCCCGCCTGACCGACGCCGAGCTGCCGCGACTCCTCGAGCGGCTGGGGTTCCGCGGGCAGGACGTCGACGACGCCCTCGCCGCCGCGGCCACGGTCGCAGCCGACCCCGAGCGGCGTGGTCGCGTCGAGCGCCTCGCCGAGGCCCTCGTGGCACGGATCGGCGACGTCCCGACGAATTCCGGCCACGATGGATCGCAGCCGTTCGGCTCGCCGGATGCCGCCGAAATGCACGACGAGGCACCCGACGGGTCGGACGCTCCGGGCGGCCCGAGAGGCGCCGGGCGGGGCCTCGGTGTCCTGCCCCTGCTCGCCCTCGTCGTGACCGCCGCCGAGGTGCACGAGTACCACCGCGGCCGAGGCATCGACGACGACACCGCCTGGCGATCGTTGTCCGACCTCGGGCAGCAGGTCTGGGTCCACCGGCAGACCTACGGCTCGTTCGGCCTGCACACGCAGGAGTGGCTGCTCGTCGCCTGGTCGGGTGCCCTGCACTGGCTCGGTCGCCTGCAGTTCGAGCTGACCCGCGACCCCGACGCCGCCGGGCACTCCGAGAACCCCGAACCGGTCGCCCTCGCGACGCACGTCCCGCAGAGCGGGCCGCTCACACCCGAGTCCGTCGACGACGCGTTCGCGCAGGCGCGTCGCTTCGTCGCCGAGCACTACCCCGAGCTCACCGTCACGTCGTTCACCTGCGACAGCTGGCTGCTCGACCCCGAGCTCGCGGCGGCCCTCCCGCCGGGCTCGAACATCACCGCCTTCCAGCGCCGCTGGCAGCTCACCGAGGAGGCGCGGGTCGGCGACGAGGACGCCCTGTTCTTCACGTTCCGCCGTCGCGGCTCCGTCGACCTCGACTCGTTGCCGCAGACGACGTCGCTCGAGCGCGCGGTCGTCGGACGCCTCCGCCGCGGCGAGCACTGGACCCTCCGCACCGGCCGTCTCGCGTTCTGAGAACCCGCGCCGCGCCTCCTCGGCTCGCCGGGCCTGCGTGCTCGCGCGCTGCGGCAGGCGCGTGCGACGCGATGCGCCACACGCGCCACGCTGCGCCACACGCGCCCGTGCTACACGGTCGTCGCGTCGTCGACCTCGCCGACGAGCTCCTCGATGATGTCCTCCAAGAAGATGACGCCGGTCGTCTCACCGTCCTCTGTGAAGGACCGCGCCACGTGGGCTCCTGATGCGCGCATGGCGGCCAGGGCGTCCTCGAGGTCGGCGTCCCGGAAGACGGACGACAGCCGCCTGATGCGCTTCGCCGGCACGGGCTCGTTCGCCGTGTCGGTGCCGACGAGGTCGAGCACGTCCTTGAGGTGTAGGTAACCCGTGGCCTCTCCGGTGTCGTTCGTCAGCACGTAGCGCGAGTAGCCGTGCTCGGCGACCGCCCGCTGGATGTCGCGCGGGGTCGCCGTCGGCGGCAACAGCACCATCTCGCTGACGGGCACCTCGACGTCGCGCACCTTCTTCTCGGTGAACTCGAACGCGTTGCTGAGCGTGCCGGACGCGTCGTCGAGCACTCCCTCGCGCGTCGACTGCTGCACGATGTTCGCGACCTCGTCGAGCGTGTACGAGCTGGTCGCCTCGTCCTTCGGTTCGACGCGGAACAGCCGCAGCACACCGTTCGCCACGGCGTTCAACGACCAGATCACCGGCTTGAACACACGGGCGACGAACACCAGCGGCGGCGCCAGGAGCAGCGCGGCCCGGTCGGGCACCGAGAACGACAGGTTCTTCGGGATCATCTCGCCGGCCACGACGTGCAGGAACGTGACGAGGACGAGCGCGATGACGAACGAGACGATGCTGACGGCCTGCGCCGACAACGCGGTCAGGCCGAGTGGGATCTCGAGGAGGTGGTGGATGGCCGGCTCGGACACGTTCAGGATGACGAGCGAGCAGACCGTGATGCCGAGCTGACTCGTCGCGAGCATGAGCGTGGCGTGCTCCATCGCCCAGAGCGTCGTCTTGGCGGCCTTGCTGCCGGCCTCGGCGCGCGGCTCGATCGACGAGCGTCGGGCCGAGATGACGGCGAACTCGGCACCGACGAAGAACGCGTTGACGACGAGCAGCACGACGAGCCAGATGATTCCGGGCAGGTACTCGCTCATGAGAGGTCCTCTCGGAGGGTCGTGACGACCCGGTCGTGATCGGTGGCTGGGCCGGCGTCGAGCGGCGAAGGCATCTCGGGCGTATAGCGCAGTCGCTCGAGGCGCTGCCCGTCGACGCGCTCGACCCGCAGCGCGCCCCCGGCGATCGCGACCTCGTCGCCGACCTCGGGCAGGCGGTCGAGCTCGTCGACGACGAAGCCGGCGACGGTCTCGTAGTCGCCGTCGTCGGGCACCCGGATGCCGGCCCGGTCGAACAGCTCGTCGGGGCGGAGGCTCGCGTCGAACGTGACCGTCAGCCCCTTGCGGACGAGGCCGACGTGGCTGCGGTCGTGCTCGTCCTCGAGGTCGCCGACGATCTCCTCGACGAGGTCCTCCAGGGTGACGAGCCCGGCGGTTCCGCCGTACTCGTCGGTGGCGATCGCGATCTGGAACCCGCCCTGCCGCAGCAGGCCGAGCAGCGTGTCGACCCCCATCGACTCGGGCACGAACAACGCGTCGACCATGAGCGACTCGGCCGTGGGGACGGCCTCCGACGCGGACGCGCCCTCGAAGCCGGCCGGAGGCACGGCGAGGGCCGCGAACGCGTGCTTGACGTGCACGACGCCGACGATGTCGTCGGGCCCCTCGTCCGTCACCGGGAACCGCGAGTAGCCGGTCGCCAGGGCGACGGCGACGATGTCCGCAGCCGTGTCGGTGCGCCGGACACTCGCCATACGGACGCGCGGTGTCATCACGTCGACGGCGCTGTGACCGGAGAACGACAGGGTGCGACCGAGCAACGTGGCGTGATCGCGATCGAGGCGGCCGTCGAGCGCGCTGCGACGGACGAGCGAACCGAGTTCGTCGGCCGTGCGAGCACCCGACAGCTCCTCTTTGGGCTCGATGCCCATCGACCGGATGACCGCGTTCGCCGTGTTGTTGAAGAGCAGGATGATCGGTTTGAAGACCGTGGTGAACAGAGCCTGGAACGGCACGACGAGCTTGGCGGTGGCCAACGGCAGGGCGAGGGCGAAGTTCTTCGGCACGAGCTCGCCGATGACCATCGAGAACAGCGTCGCGAGGACGATGCCGACGACGGCTCCGACACCCGGAACGATCGCCTCGGGGATGCCGAGGCCGATCATGGGCTCGCGCAGCAGCGAACTCACGGCCGGCTCGAACGTGTAACCGGTCAAGAGGGTCGTCAGCGTGATGCCGAGCTGTGCTCCCGACAGGTGGGTCGACGTGATGCGCAGCGCCTTGATGGTCGGGCCGAGACGCTTCTCACCGCGAGCCTGACGCGCTTCGAGCTCATGACGGTCGAGGTTGACGAGCGAGAACTCGCTGGCGACGAAGAGCCCGGTCCCGACCGTGAGCACGAGGCCGATGGCGATCATCACCCATTCATTCATGGTCCGCCCCCTCGATGACTCGGGTCGTCCGTGCGGTGACGATCAGGAGATCAGGGGGCGTGGGCATGTGAGAAGGAGGGTCGTCCATGAGGGAGGAGGCTACGGACGATTTCCGCACGAGTGCTGAAAACCTGCAGCCCCGGCAACGAACCTCGTCCGCGCCTCCCGGGTACAGTCGTCGCCGGGGGTTCTTCGGGCAGGTCTGCCGAGGCGCTTCCCGGCGCTCGAACCGACCGCCGCATCACCACACTCTTTGGGGGAGACAGCATGACCGACCCGAACACGCCGGCACCGAACGGACACGAGCCGAACGGCCAGAACCCGTACGGCCAGAACCCGCAGCCGCAGGATCCGAACCAGCAGTACCCCGCGCAGGGCCAGTACCCCGCCCAGGGCCAGTACCCCGCTCCGGGCCAGCCGGTCGACCCGAACCAGCAGCACCCGACGCAGGTGCCGCCCGCGGCCGGCTACGCACCGTACTCGACCGCCGCGACGACCCCGAAGCCCAAGGTCAGCAAGCGCACGCGCGTCATCAGTGCCGTGGTCGGCGTCGCCGTCTTCCTGATCGTCGGCTTCGTCGTTCGGGCCGGTCTCAACGCGGCGTTCGGTGACTCGAAGGAGGAGATGATCGCCAAGACCGTCGAGCAGCTGAAGGAGCAGACCCCGCTGCCCACGCAGATCGACGAGATCACGACCCTCGAGGACGTGACCGCCGAGAAGCAGGCGATCCACTACCACTACAGCGTCAAGGGCGGCGACACGAGCGCCATCGACGAGCAGGCGATCTCCGACACCGTGCTGCCGAGCCTCTGCGGACAGTCCGAGACGCGCAAGATCCTCGACGACGACATCGAGATGAAGTACACCTACGACATCGTCGAGACGGGTGACACGTTCGACCTCGCCTTCTCGAAGGGCGACTGCTGACCCCTGGTCCGCTCCGCTCCGACGCCGTCGCGCTCCCTCGGGAGGCGGCGGCGTCGTCGTGTCCGCACCCGCGCCTCCTTCGCTCGTCGTACCCCACCTGACCGTGGGGCGTGCATCTGGCCGTCGTGCGCCCGGCGAACCTACCGTCGACCGGGACGCCGCCGCATGATCCGTCGCGGGCCGGCGCCCCACCCAGAATCGAAGGAGAACACCATGGCCCAGGCCATCGAGACCATCGACGTCGCCGTCCCCGTGAGCGTCGCCTACAACCAGTGGACCCAGTTCGAGGAGTTCCCGAAGTTCCTCGACGAGGTCGAGTCGATCACGCAGACCACCCCGACCCTCACGGTCTGGAAGGTCAAGGTCGGCCCGGTCGAGAAGACCTTCGAGGCCGAGATCACCGAGCAGCACCCCGACGAACGCGTCGCCTGGACGAGCACCGGAGGCGAGGTCGACCACGCCGGCGTCGTCACGTTCCACAAGCTGTCCGACACCGAGACGCGCGTGACCGTGCAGATCGACTGGACGCCCGAGGGGTTCCTCGAGAAACTCGGTACGTCGCTCGGCGCGGACAACCACGCCATCAAGAAGGACCTCCGCAACTACAAGGAGTACCTCGAGGGCAAGGGCTCGGCCGACGGCGCCTGGCGGGGCGACGTCCAGGCCTGATCCGTCGGGCGCGCTGTCGCCCCACGTCGTGTGAGGTTCGCGGCGTCGTGTCGTGTCCGTCGGGCACACGACGCCGCGAACGCGACACGACGGCACCGGCACCGGCACCGGCGTTGGATGGCCCCATGAGCGACCCCATCGTCCGGCCGCGCGGCTTCTCGCACGTGCGGCTCACCGTGACCGACATCCACCGCAGCAAGGCGTTCTACGAGCAGCTGTTCGGCATGCCTCCGGCCAGCGACTTCAGCGACCAGATCGACGACCCGACGATCCACGACGATCCGCAGCGTACGTACGGCGGGTGCTCGTTCCGCTTCGCCGGGCAGACGCTGGGTCTGCGGCCGGTCGCACCGCGCGGCGACCGCTTCGACCCCGATCGGGTCGGGCTCGACCACCTCAGCCTCGCCGTCGACTCGGTCGACGATCTGCACGAAGCCGTCAGGAGGCTCGACGAACGTGGCGTAGAACACGGCGAGATCACCGCGTTGCCGGCTTTCGGCCTCGTGATCCTGTCCGTGCAGGACCCCGACGACATCAATCTCGAGCTGGCCGCACCGCTGCCCGACCGGAGCTGAGGCGGCTGCGGCCTCCCGCGAGCTGCCGCGGCAGTGGCAGACTCGAGGCATGAGCGCACCTCACTCCGACCTTGCAGCACCTCGCGTCGTCGCCGTCAGCCGCGACGACGAGCACCGCTTCAGCAAGCCGCCCGTCGACGAGATCGTGCTGGTCGAGGGCTGGGGTGTCGAGGGCGATGCCCACGCGGGCACGACCGTGCAGCACCGATCGCGCGTGGCGCGAGACCCCTCCCAGCCGAACCTCCGGCAGGTGCATCTGTTGCATGCCGAGCTGTTCGACGAGGTCGCCGAGGCGGGTCACTCCGTCGCACCCGGTCAGATGGGCGAGAACGTGACGACGCGCGGCATCGACCTGCTCGGTCTCGCGACCGGCACCGAGCTGCACCTCGGGGACGAAGCCGTCGTGCGGGTCACCGGCCTACGGAACCCGTGCCAGCAGATCAACGACTTCGACCCCGGACTGCTCAAGGCCGTCCTCGGTCGAAACGACGACGGTGTCGTCGAACGCAAGGGCGGTGTGATGTCGGTCGTCGTGCGAGGCGGTGTCGTCCGGGCCGGTGACCGCGTCCGCATCGTCGCGCCGGCCGGTGAACCAGCGCCGTTGCAGCCGGTCTGACCCCGGGATCGGAGGCGACACCGCGCCTCCTCGCCGCACCGCGCCTCCTCGGCTCTGACGGCCGCCGCGGCTCGCGGCTAGAGCCAGCGCTTCCCCTTGAACACGCCCCACAGTCCGACCCCGATCAGCACCATCAGTCCGAGGGCGAACGGGTAGCCGAAGGCCCAGTGCAACTCGGGCATCACGTCGAAGTTCATGCCGTAGATCGCGCCGATCAGCGTCGGTGCGAACAGGATCGCCGCCCAGGCCGAGATGCGCTTCGTGACCTCGTTCTGGTCCTGGGCCACGAGCGTCGCGTTGAGCGACAGCGCGTTCTGCAGCACGGCACGGAAGGTGTCGGCGCGCTCGACGATGCGGATGACGTGGTCCTGCACGTCGCGCAGCCGGCGCTCGAGCTCCGTCCCGACGCGGTACTTCTCGCTGCCACGCAGCAGGCCGTCGAGCATGCCGATCAGCGGCCGCGACGCCTTCTGGAAGTCGGCCACCTCGCCGAACAGCTCGTAGATGCGCCGCGAGACGCCCGGCTCCCCCGCGAACAGCTGCTGCTCGATCTCGTCGATGTCGTTCTCGAGGCCGTCGATCACCGGTTTGTAGGCATCGACCACACTGTCGAGGAGCGCCCAGAGCATCGCTTGCGGGCCGGCGGCCATCAGCTCGGGCTTCGACTGGAGACGCGTCACCCCGCGGCTCACGTGACGGGCGTCGATCTCGTCGATGTGGTTGATGCCGACGAAGAAGTCGGGGCCGACGAACACGTGGATCTCGCCGAACGACACCGTCTCCTCGTCGTCGACGTAGACGGCGGGGCGCACGACCACGAACAGCGTCGCCCCGTACCGCTCGAGCTTCGCGCGCTGGTGCCCCGAGCCCGCGTCCTCGACGGCGAGCTCGTGCAGGTCGAAGCGGGCGGCGAGCGAGTCGAGGTCGAGGGCGTCGGGTTCGGTCAGCTCGATCCAGGCGACCCCGCCGGTCTCGGCGAGCGCCGCATACGTCTCGTCGAGCGTGTCGCTCGAGCGCACCAGATGGCCGTCGACGTACACGTCGTTGTACTGCAGGGGCATGGGGTCAGTCTGCCGCACGGCCGGAGGCCGCCCGACCGACGGGAGCGACGCGCGCCTCGTGTCGTGTCGTGTTCGCGGCATCGTGTCGGGTACGAACGCCACAGGACGCCGCGAACACGACACGACGCACCTCGACACCGACGCACCGCGACACCGACGCACCGCGACACCGCGACCCCGAGGAGGCGCGGCGCCGGCGACCGACTCAGCGCCCGGCCTGGTAGTGGGCCTTGACCTGCGTCGCCGTCAGCGCGGTCGTGTACACCGCGGTGTCGTCGAGGTTGCCCGTGTAGAACGTGTTGCTGCCGCCGTTGGGCCAGCCACTGAGGTTGTCGGCACCGATGCGCCACCACCCCGTGTTGGGCTCGCCTGCCGTGTTGTTCAGCGTTGCACCGCTCTTGACGCCGTCGATGTAGAGGATCATGCCGTCGGCCGACATCGTCGCCATGACGTGGTGCCACTTACCGTCGTTGAGGGCGGTGGCCGACGTGATGGTCTTCGTCCCGCTGTTGTAGACACCGAAGGTGACGGCGCCCGTCGTGGTGACGTAGAGCTGGCGGTCGTACGACGACGACGTGCCGCTCTGCGAGTTGCCGAAGCCCAGCAGCTTTCCGCCGGTCGTCGACGTGGTCTGGAACCAGGTCTCGAGCGTGAAGACGTTCGGTGCCGTGATCTGGGCGGAGGTCACGACCTGGCTGTTCGTCCCGCTCAACTGCAGGTAGGGGTTGCTCGTGCAGGTGCCGGTGGTACGCGTCGCGCCGGCCGTGATCGTTCCGTTGCGACCGGCACCGCCGCCGTCGACCGCGGTCGTACCGGAGGCCTCGTTGTAGCCGTACGCGAAGTAGGGGCTGTCGGCCGCCTTCGTGTAGCAGTCGTAGGCGCTGTTCGCGCCGAACGCGTTGTTCGAGTTCACGGCGGTCGCGGCGTAGCCCGCTCCGGCACCGCCCGAGACGACGAGCGTGATCGCGAGACCGCTCGCGACGGCGACGAGGGCCGCGGCGCCGCCCAGGGTGCGCAGGCGGCGGACACGGCGCTCGCGCCGGCGGAGCACGCGTCGCGACGACGGGGTCGAGCCGGGGCCGGAGCCGCGCCGCGCCTCCTCGTCGCCGTCTCGGTCGGTGGACCGCTCGAGGTCGACGGGGCGCAGCAGGTAGCGGTCGCTGCGGCTGCCCACGACGAGCAGCAGCAGGAGTCCGGCGGTGACGATGACGTGGCCGTACTGGTGCGACTGCAGCCAGAGCACGGGCAGGCCGACGTAGGGCACCCGGAGGTAGCCGACGCCGTGCACGGCCGACTCGGCCACGGGCGTCGAGTCGTTCTGGGCGTTGGCGTCTCCCCGCGTCGTGAGGGTGCCGTCGGCGGAGATCGCGGCGAGGCGGTGGAACCGCAGGTGACCGGCCTGGTCGGGGTCGTCGAACAGCAGGACCTGTCCGACGCGCAGGTCGGCCGCGCTGATCGTCTTCGCGACCACGACGTCACCGGGGTGGATGCGGGGCTCCATGGAGCCGGTCATCACGGTGGTGGGGGTCCAGCCGATGAGGCTCGGGGCCGCGGCCCAGAGCATGAGGCCGAGGGCCGAGTAGAGCACCACGCGGGACAGGGTCCCGACGACGAGTCGCAGCCAGTGGGAGGCGGCACGAGCGCGGGAGGCGCGGGTCGCGGTGGCACCGGAGCCGGCTGACCCCGAAGCCGTGCCGACGGAGCCGGCGGGCAGGCTGATCGAACCGGTCGCGGGCGGTGTCCGCAGGTCGATCGTGCTCATGGTGTGCCTCTGTGGTCGGTGGTGCAGGTGCGGGAATGCAGTCAGGGAGGATTTCGGGGGTAGCCGGGCGGGTGAGGGGGGCACCCGCCCGGCTCGACACGCCAGCGGGTTCGGGACGCTGGCGGGGCCGTCTCAGGTCCACCGTCGGGTGGCGGACCTGTGACTCCTCGCGTCGGTCGGTTCGGGAGACCGGCGTGAGGGAGGTGGCCGCCGTCGGCCCCGGGGGGAGCGTGGCCGACGGCGGCGGCTGGTGGGCTTAGCTGTTCTGGGCTTCCCAGGTGAGGCCGAGCGAGGCGGTGCCGCCCTGCGTCGTGTTGGGGGCCGTGGAGCTGAGCGTGTACGTGACCTGGTAGGTGCGCGACTCGGACGGGGCCGACTGCGTGGCGCCGGTGGGGGCCCAGGTGCCGAAGCCGTTCGAGTAGTTCGTGTACGTGCTGGCGAAGTTAGCGAGGGTGCCCGTGAACGTGTTCGCGGCGCCGGCCGTGGCGGTGAAGCCCGAGCAGGAGCCGAAGCCGCCGCCCGTGCCCTGCGTGACGGTCACGGTGATGTAGGTGCTGAGACCGTTGGTGGTCGCCGCGCCGGTGCCGTACAGCTTGACGGCCGAGGGGAGGCTGCCGGTCGACGAGACGGCGATGCAGTTCGTGCCGGTGGAGCCGGGCTTGAGGTTCGAGGCCGTGAACAGCGCGGTGTTGTTGTCGTCGTCGGTCAGGGCGACGGAGCCGGCGGTCCAGTTGTTGGTCGGGTTGACCGTCGTGGCCGAGTAGGCCGAGTAGGAAGCCTGCGAGACGACGATGCCGGAGGCGACGAGGGCGGCGGGGATGGCGATCCAGGCGGCGAGGCGGGCGAGGCGAGGGGTGGGACGGGACATCGGAAAGCTCCAGGGGGAAAGAGTGGTGGGTGTCTTTACCTGAGGGGGCTGCATCCATGCCTGCGCCCTTTGGCCGAGAATCTTTGTTCTCAAGTGGTACGACAGTCAAGTTACTTTTTGATCGAGATGCACGCAAGTCAAACAAACACCCCAGAGTGGGGGGCATAGCTTGACTGTCGAATTACTCGACCGCCGTGTATCTTGATATGTGACCACTTCACCCCCCGTCAGAACGCGAACCCATGACTTCTCCTGAGACCCGCTCCCCCCAGCCGCCGCGAGGCGACAAGCCGCCCGTCGGTCCTGACGGGCTCGCGGACGTCACCGACGTGGTCGCCGCGTTCTCCGCACTCGAGTCGCAGAATTCGACCGTGTTGAAGCAGGTGGCCGAGAACTTCGGCATCGGTGTCATCGACGTTCGCGCGATCGCCTTCATCTCCCAGGCGCGGAGCGTCACTCCCAAGCAGACCGCGGAACGCCTCGAGCTCTCGACGGGTGCGACGACCAGCCTCATCGACCGGATGGTCGGGGCCGGCTACGTGCGACGGCTCCCCCACCCGACGGACCGGCGCAGCGTGCTGCTCGAACTGGCCGCCGCCGGGCAGGATGCCGTCGACGACATCTTCGACTTCTACCGTCGCGCCTTCCGTGAGGCGATCGACCCCCACTACCTCGACTTCCTGGCGACGACGTTCCGCTCGATCGCCGACTCGCTCGGGGTGACGGCGGCACACGACCTCGGTGACGGCAGTCTTCGCGAGCCGACGTCGGCGGCCTGACCCGCGCCTGCTGACCGTCGCCTCCCGAGGTCGCCGAGCGGCAGGGCATCCGTCGCGGCGGCGCGCGTAGCGTGGTCCGCATGACACCTTCGGACTTGCTCATCGACGCATTCGGCCGCCTGCCCGGCACGGCGGCCCGGGCCATGCACGGCCTCGACATCGACGACCTGACCTGGCGGCCCGACCCCGAGGCGAACACCATCGCCTGGCTCGTCTGGCACACCGCTCGTGGCCAGGACCTGCAGATCGCCGATCTCGCGGCGACGGATCAGGTCTGGACCACCGGCGGCTGGCACGAGCGGTTCGACCTGCCGTTCTCCGCGGCCGAGATCGGCTACGGGATGAGCCCGGCCGACGTCGGGAGCGTCCGCGCCTCGGCCGACTTGCTGAGCGGCTACCTCGACGCGGTCACCCTGCGCACCCGCGGGTACCTCGAGGGGCTCGACGAGGCCTCCCTCACCGACATCGTCGACGATGCCTGGGACCCGCCCGTCACGGCCGGCGCCCGCCTGATCAGCATCGTCGGCGATTGCACGCAGCACGTCGGGCAGGCGTCGTACGTGCGCGGGCTGTTCGACCGGCGCTGACGTCGGTAGCCGGCCGCGTCGGCACGCGAAAAACCCCGGTGCGGACGATGCACCCCGTTTCACAGGGGTTCGTCGTCCGCACCGGGGTTCTCGGTGACTGCGAGGAGGCGCGGGTCGGCTGGTCCTAGAGGCCGGCGAGCTCGTCGAGCAGTGCGTCGCCGGGGCGGGCCTCGATCATCTCGGCCTCGATCTCGGCCCGGTCGAGCAGGTCCTCCATGCGGCGGCGGCGCTGGCGCGTGATCAGGGTGACCACGGTGCCCTCCTTGCCGGCTCGGCCCGTGCGGCCGGAGCGGTGCATGTAGGTCTTGTACTCGTCGGGCATGTCGGCCTGGATGACGAGCTCGATGTCATCGACGTGGATGCCGCGCGCAGCGACGTCGGTCGCGACGAGCACGTTGACGCGACCGCTCGTGAGCAGCTGCAGGTTGCGCGTGCGGCGGGCCTGGTTCAGGTCGCCGTGCAGGCTCGTCGAGCGGATGCCCGCGTCTTCGAGCTGGTCGGCGAGCTGCTCGGCGAACGCCCGGGTGCGGGCGAAGACGAGGGTCTTGCCCGAGCCCGACGCGAGCTGCTCGATGACGGCCGTCTTCTCGCGCTGCTCGATGAGCAGCACGCGGTGGTCGATCGTGGCGCTGGCCTGGTCTTCGCCGGCGACCTCGTGGACGGCGGGCTCGACGAGGAACTCGTCGACCAGCTTCGCGACACCCTTGTCGAGGGTCGCGCTGAAGAGCAGCTTCTGGGCGCGGTCGCCGTTGGGCTTCACGGTCGCGGTCTCGCGGATGATGCGCTGCACCGGCTCGAGGAACCCGAGGTCGCACATGTGGTCGGCCTCGTCGAGCACGGTGATGACGACCTCGCTGAGGTCGAGTCGGCCCTGCTCGATGAGGTCCTCGATGCGACCCGGGGTGCCGATCACGATGTCGACACCGCGGTTGAGCGCACCGACCTGTCGCTGCTGCGGCACACCGCCGTAGATCTGCGTGGTGAAGAGGCCGACCGAGCGGGCGATCGGCTGCACGGTGCGATCGATCTGCATCGCGAGCTCACGCGTCGGGGCGAGGATGAGGGCACGGGGCAGGCGGCCCATCTTGCGGTTCTTGCCGCCGTTGTTCTCCATCAGCTTCTCGACCAGCGGAGCGCCGAAGGCGATCGTCTTGCCGGAGCCGGTGCGGCCTCGGCCGAGCACGTCGCGGCCCGCGAGCACATCGGGGATCGTCGCCGCCTGGATGGCGAACGGAGCCGCCGCACCCATCGACGCGAGCTGACGCTCGATGTTGTCGCCGAGACCGAGGTCGCCGAAGCTCACGCCTTCGACGTCGGCCGCCGTGACGACCTCTGCCTGCAGCTTCTCGAGCTTGACGTCGTCCTCGGGCGTGTAGTGCGACGTGGTGTCGCGCTTCGGGTAGAAGTCACGGCCGCCGCCGGTGCGGTCGGTGCGGTCAGTGCGGTCGTTGCGATCGAACGAACGAGCCGGGCGGTCGTTCCGGTCGAACGAACGAGCGGGACGATCGGCGCGGTCGAACGAACGGGCCGGACGATCGGCGCGGTCGTTGCGATCGAACGAACGGGCGGGACGGTCCGAACGGTCGTTCCGGTCGAACGAACGAGCGGGACGGTCGGCGCGGTCGGCGCGGTCGGCGCGGTCGAACGAGCGTGCAGGACGTTCGTTCCTGTCGTTCCGATCGTAGGAACGCGCGGGACGATCCGTGCGGTCGAAGCGGTCGTTCCGGTCGTTCCGGTCGTACGAACGAGCCGGACGATCGGTGCGGTCGTTCCGATCGAACGAGCGAGCCGAACGATCGGTGCGATCGTTACGGTCGTAGGAGCGCGGAGCGCGGTCGAACGAACGACCCGGACGGTCGTCGCGTCCGGCACGAGCTGCCTCGCGGCCCCCGTCGCGGCCGTAGCCGCGGGCGCCGTCGCGTCCGGCGTCACGGCCACGCTCGCCGTTGCGGGCATCGTGGTCGCGGGCGCCGAAACGGCCGCTGCCGGCCGCCTTGTCGCGGGGCTCCCAGTTGGGGCGGCGGTCGCCGGTGCGGGCGGCGCCGGGGGCACGGGTGCCGCTGTCGCGGGTGCCGAACTCACGGCGGCCGCGATCGGCGCGCTCGCTCGAGTCCCAGCGCTTCTTGCGCTCGGGGGCGCCGACCTCGTCGGGGCGGTGTCCGCGGTGCTTGGCGCTCTTGGAGCCGGCCTTGCGCGGCCCACCCTCACGGGAGGAGGAGGAATAATCGGCGCGCGAAGACGCGCCCTTGTCGTAGGGAGACATAGGTTCTTTCCGGGCTTGAACTGATGACGCGAAGAAATACCCGGGCAACCGTTGACCAGGACCGTTCACATACGTGATTTCGTCTCGCTGAGATCCAACGAGATTCCGGCCCACAAGACTGACAAACCCTTCCGCACGACAGGTGCGGTGTCTTGAGCCGACCTGACTACGTTACCCGAGAGCCGTCGCCAGCGGAACCCCGCCGACCCGCCCCTCCTCTCGCCCCCACCGCCCTGCAATTTGCGACCGCCTCGCAATTTGCGACCGTTCCGCAATGTGCGACCGTTCGGGGTCGCTGCCCCGCGACACGCCGCTCTGCACGGCCGCGACTGCGCAGACGGTCGCAATTTCGGGACGGTGCCTTCGTCGTCCAGCAGCGGCCCCGGCACAACGCGACCGTTTCGCCCGCCAAGCCCGCGACACGCCGCGCCCAGCCGGCCCAGCCGCCCAAACGGTCGCACATTGCGAAGAACCCACGGCACGACACGACGGGCGCACGACACCAGGAGGCACGGGTCGGCCCGCGCCCCCGGCCTCAGCCCTCGGCGGGTGCGGCCTTCTCGGCGCGACGGGCGGCGCGCCACTCCCGACGCGTCAGGCCGGCAGCCCGGCGATCGTCTCGCCGCTCGCGAGCACCTTCGACCAGGGCGTACAGCACGGGCAGGACGATGAGCGTCAATACGGTCGACGACACGAGTCCGCCGATGACGACGATGGCGAGCGGCTGCGAGATGAACCCGCCGTGACCGGTGATGCCGAGTGCCATCGGGGTCAGCGCGAAGATCGTCGCGGTCGCCGTCATGAGGATCGGCCGCAGACGACGCGACGCCCCCTCGAGCAGGGCCTCCCGCACGCGCAGCCCTCGGTCTCGGTACTGGTTGACGAGGTCGATCAGGACGATCGCGTTCGTGACCACGATGCCGACGAGCATCAGCACACCGATCAGCGACGCCACACCGAGCGGGATGCCCGAGACGAGCTGCAGCAGGATGGCGCCCGTCGCGGCGAACGGGATCGACACCAGCAGCATCAGCGGCTGCAGCAGGCTGCGGAACGTGGCCACCATGACGATGTAGACGATGAGGATCGCCACCAGCACGGCGAGCGCGAGCTGCTGGAACGCCGTCGCCTGGTCGGCGCTCGCCCCGCCGATCTCCGCGTTGGCTCCCGACGGGAGGTCGACCGATGCGAGCGCGGTCTGCACGCCGGCCGTAGCCGTCGAGAGGTCGTCACCCGACGGGGTCACCGTGACGGTGGCCGTGCGGACGGCGTCCTTCGTGGTCACCGACGTCGGCCCCGTCGTCTCGGTCACCGTGGCGATCGTGCTCAGGGCGACCGGGCCGCGCGGACCGGGGATCTGCAGGTCTCGGAGCTCTTGCAGGGTCGTCGGCGGCGTCGGGTTGATCGTGTAGATCTGGATGGTCGTGTCGTTGATCGCCAACGAGCCGACGTTCACGGGCTGGATCGACTGGGACACGATGCCGCCGACGGCGATCTCGCTGAGCCCCAGCTCGGCCGCCTTGGTGCGGTCGACCTCGACGCCGATGATCGGCTGGGCCGACTGCAGGTTCGACGCGGCGCCGACGGTGCCGTCGAGACCGGTGACGCTCTTCAGCACCGCATCGGTCGCGGTCGAGAGGGTGTCGGGGTCGGGAGCGGAGACGTCGATGCTGATGTCGTTGTTCGTGCCGAATCCGCTGGAGGCGCTCACCTCGATGTCGCCGGCGTCGGTGATCGCCGAGAGCTTCTTGCGGACGTCGCTCTGCAGCGCGTCCTGGTCGAGCGACTCGTCGGTCGTGATCGAGTAGGTGACCGTGCTGTCGCCGCCCCCACCCAGGAAGCTGGACAGGGACGTGCCACTCGACCCGATCGTGAGCTGCACGGTGTCGACACCGTCGATCTTCTCGAGGACGCCCTCGACCTTGGTCGCCGCATCGGATTGGGTCTGCAGACTCGACGCCGACGGCAGGGTCTGGGTCACCGTGAGGGTGTTCTGCCCGCTCGACCCGAGGAAGTTCGTCGTCAGCAGCGGGATGATCGCCCCGGTGCCGACCAGCACGAGCGCGGCGGCCACGATCGTGACGACCGGCCGACGCAGCGTCGCCGCGAGCACGGGGAGATAGCCACGACGCAGTCGGTCGACGTCGGCCGTGCGGCCCGCGTGCTCGCGCTCAGCGAGCGAGGCCGACGCCGAGGCCGACGCCGGGACGTCAGCGTCGCCCGACGCACCCGACCTGCGGGCGGCACGCCGCGCCTCCCGGGCGTCGACGACGGCCACGGCACCCATCGGCAGCGCGCCGGGATCGGTGGACGCGCCCTCGCCGACGGGGGTGCCGTCGGCGTGCTTGTGCGCCTTCGGCGCGCGGAGGAACCAGTACGCCAGCACCGGGACGATCGTCAGGGCGACGAACAACGACGCGACGAGCGCGATGGTCACGGTCAGTGCGAAGGGCCGGAACAGCTCGCCGGTGATGTTGCCGACGAAGGCGAGGGGCAGGAACACCACGACCGTCGTGACGGTCGACGCCGTGATCGCACCCGCGACCTCGCGGACGCCGACACGGATCGCCTCGAGCCGGTCGGCCCCGGCCGTCAGGTGCCGCTTGATGTTCTCGATGACGACGATGGAGTCGTCGACGACGCGGCCGATCGCGATCGTGAGCGCGCCCAGCGTGAGGATGTTCAGCGTGTAGTTCGCGGCCTGCAACCCGATGAACGTGATCAGCACGCTGGTCGGGATGCTGATGGCCGTGACGATCGTGGAACGGATCGAGAGCAGGAAGATGAGGATGATGACGACCGCGAAGGCGAGCCCGAGCAGGCCCTCGGTCGCCAGGCTCTCGATCGACTGCTGGATGTAGGGCGCCTGGTCGAAGACGACCGTCAGTGTGACGTCGCCGCCGAGTTGGGTGACCAGGTCGGGCATCGCGGCCTTGACGGCCTTCGAGACGTCGACCGTGTTCGCGTCGAGGTTCTTCGTCACAGCGATGGTGAGGGCGTCCTGCCCGTTCACCCGGCTGATCGAGGTCACCGGCGAGCTGGTCAGCTCGACGTCGGCGACATCGGCGAGCGTCACGGCCGACGTGCCGCCGAGCAGGGGGAGCGCCTTGATGTCGTCGACCGACGTCAGACGGGCGCCCGACTGGATCGTCAGGGTCTTGCCGTCCTGCGTGATCGTGCCGCCGGGGACGAGGGTGCCGTTGCCGTCGAGCGTGTCCTTGATGTCGGCCTGGGTGAGACCCGCCGCCGCGAGCTTCGTCCGGTCGGGCGAGATCGTCACGCGCTGACCGGCCGAGCCGAAGACCGACGCCTCGCGCACGCCGTCGAGCTTCTCGAGGTCGGGTTTCGCGATGGTGTTGAGCTTGTCGACGAGCGTCTGCGACGACGCCGCGTCGCTGCCGCCGCCGGTCACGGCGATCTGGATGATCGGCAGGTCGTCGAGGCTGCCGGTGACCACCTGGGTGTCGACCGACGACGGCAGCGACAGCCGCCCGATCGCCGACTGGATCTTCTGCTCGGCGTCGGAGAGGTTCGTGCCGTACGTGAACTGCACCGACACCTGGCTCTGCGACGTGGTCGACGTCGCGGTCGTCGTCTCGAGCCCCGGGATGATCTGCACGGCCCGCTCGATCGGGCCCGACACGTCTTCGTTCACGACCTCGGGCGTCGCACCCGGGTACGAGCTGATGATCGCCACCTGCGGGAACTGCACGTTCGGCGCGAGCTCCTGCTTGAGCGACGTGAGCGCGATGCCGCCGAACACGGCCACGACGATGGTGACGAGCGCGATCAGGGCGCGGTTCTTCAGGCTGAAGACGGAGAGGAAGTGCACGGGGCTCCAGAGCGATCGGACCGAGGACGAGAACCGGCCGGTAGGACGCCCGGCGACGGCGGAGACGCACGGAGTGCGGTGACTGCAATTATCGCCAGGCTCACTGGGAGTTCACACGAGACTCCTACACAACGGAGGCGAGCAACGGAGCCTGTGGAGAGGCGACCGTGCCGAGCCGATCCCAGGCCCTGGCCAGCGCCTCCACGGTCCGGTCGGTGTCGGCGTCCGGGTACGAGAACGGGATTCGCAGGAAGCGCTCGAACGCCCCGTCGACCCCGAACACCGGCCCCGCGGCGAGCAGCAGTCCCTCGCGCCGGGCGGCGAGCGCCAGCTGCGAGCTGACCGGGGCGCCGAGACCGGCCCACGTCGTGAGGCCGCCGGACGGCGAGGGCACGGTCCAGCTCGGGAAGGCCTCGCGCAGACCGGTGACGAGACGGTCGCGACCTCGTCTCAGCTGCAGACGCCGCTCCTCCTTGATCCGGTCGAAGTCGCCGAGCAGCTCGGCGGTGAGCAGCTGCTCGAGCACGGGCGTGCCGAGGTCGCCGGCCGACCGGGCGCGCACGAGGCGCTCGACGAGCGGTCGCTCGGCCCTGATCCAGCCGATGCGCAGCCCGCCCCAGAGCGACTTGCCCGCCGACCCGATCAGCACGGCCGGCCCGTACGACGCCATCGGCCCCGGCCCCGCAGCGCCCTCGTCGATCACGAGCTCCGCCATCGTCTCGTCGGCGATCACGACCGTCCCCTCGGCGGCCGCCGCCTCGAGGACGCGACGCCGCTGATCGGCGGGCATCGTCGCGCCGGTCGGGTTGTGGAAGTCGGGCATCAGGTACGCCACCGGCGGACTCGTGCGGCGCAGCGTCTGCAGCAGGGACGACTCGTCCCAGCCGTCGTCGACCGTGACGCTGACCGGGGCGAGCCGCGCACCGGCGAGGCGCAGCGCCTCGAACGCGTGCGGGTAGCCGGGTGCCTCGACGACGGCCCGGTCGCCGCGCGAGACGAGCACGCGGGCCAGCAGGGCGATGGCGTGCTGGGCTCCGACGGTCACGAGGATCTGATCGGGGTGCGTCTCGAGCCCTCGACGGCGGTATCGCTCGGCGATGACCTCCCGCAGCACCGGCCGCCCGACCAGGTCGTAGCCCGACGTCTCGAGATAGGCGCCGAGCCGCCCCGCCGCGAGCACCGCGGCCTCGGCGACGCCCTCGACCGCCGGCAGGGTCGCCTTGGTCAGGTCGAGCAACCCCTCGGTGGACTCGGGGCGCGGCAGGGTGACGCGCGCGGGCAGCCGGACGACGCTGCCGCTCCCCCGCACGCTGACCAGATGACCGCCGTCACGCAGTGCGGCGTACGACGCGGCGACCGTCGTGCGACTCACGCCGAGATGCGCGGCCAGCTCGCGCTCGGACGGCAGCCGCGTGCCGACCGGCAGCCGGCCGTCGAGCACGAGCAGCCGGATGCGCTCCGCCAACGCCAGATACCCCGGACCCGAGGAGGCGCGCCACGAGTCGAGCAGGACGCCCAGGGCTCGAGACGAGACGGACGCGACGCCGGGCTGCAGTGTGCTCACAGATGCCACCCTAGGCAGATTGGCCTCTTGCCACCAGTCCACTCGACGGATTGGATCATCGTCATGCACTTCTCGCGTCGCCTCCTCCAGTTGTTCGTCGGCCTGGCCGCCTACGGGTTCGCCATCGCCCTCATGGTGCGAGCGGCAATCGGCGTCGCACCGTGGGACGTGCTGTCGCAGGGCCTCGTCCGCCACACCGGTCTGACGTTCGGCACCGTCGTCCTCGTCACGAGCTTCGTGGTCCTGCTCCTGTGGATTCCGCTGCGCCAGCGGCCCCGCTTCGGCACGATCGCCAACGCCCTGCTGATCGGACCGATCGCCGACCTCGGGCTGCGCGTGCTGCCGCAGCAGACCGAGTGGTGGGCGCAGGGGCTGACGTTCGCCGGCGGCCTCCTGCTGCTCGCCGTCGCCAGCGGCCTCTACATCGGGGCCGACTTCGGGCCCGGTCCGCGCGACGGCCTCATGCTCGGCCTGCATGCCCGGCTGGGGTGGCGCGTGGGCGTCGCCCGCACGGTCATCGAGGTCACGGTGCTCGCCGCCGGCTGGCTGCTCGGCGGCCAGGTCGGCATCGGCACGGTCGCCGAGGCCCTGCTGATCGGGCCGCTGGTCTCGCTCACGTTGCCCCTCTTCGCCGTCGCGCCCCGCGCCTCCTCGACTCCGCTCGCGCCCCCTGCACCCGCGCCTCCGTCGACCCTTCCTTCGCAATGTGCGACCGATTCGGCGGAGACGACCCCGACACGCCGCTGATTCGACCACCCCGGCGCCGATCGGTCGCACATTCGCGACAGCGACGGCGCCGATCGGTCGCACATTCGCGACCGCGACGGCGCCGATCGGTCGCACATTCGCGACCGCGACGCCGCCGATCGGTCGCACATTCGCGACCACCCCCGCTCCGCACCAGGTCACGGTTCGCTACCAGGGAATAATCGGCGTTCCCCCGGAGTTGACAGGCCCTCGGCTGGGAGTAGAGTCGCCGCTCGTGACTAATGACGTCCGGTCGCCGAAACGCTGGCTTATCGGTGACCCCCTCCCCTCGGAGAAGCTCGAGGGGCAGCTGCTCCCGAAGCACCTGGCGCTCCCCATCTTCGCGAGCGACCCGCTCAGCTCGGTGGCGTACGCCCCGCAGGAGCTGCTGATGATCCTGTTGATCGGCGGGCTCGGCTTCCTGACCCTCGCGCCGTGGGTCGCGACCGCCGTCGTCGTGCTGCTGATCGTCGTGGTCGTCTCGTACCGCCAGCTGATCAAGGCCTACCCGTCGGGAGGCGGCGATTACGAGGTCGCGCACAAGAACCTCGGCGAGAAGGCCGGCCTGGTCGTCGCCTCGGCGCTGCTCGTCGACTACGTCATGACCGTGGCGGTGTCGGTCGCCTCCGGCGTCGACAACATCATCTCGGCCGTGCCCGAGCTGGCGCCGGCGCGCGTCGAGCTCGCCGTGTTCTTCGTGATCCTGCTCGCCGCCGTCAACCTGCGCGGGGTGCGCGAGTCGAGCAAGGCGTTCGCGATCCCCACCTATCTCTTCGTCGCGAGCGTCTTCGTGATGATCGTCATCGCGCTCGTCCGCACCGCGCTCGGCGACCCGCCCGTCGCCGAGAGCGCGCAGTACAGCGTGCGGGCCGACGACCTGTCGCACGCCGCGTTCGTCCTCCTGCTGTTGCGCGCGTTCTCGAGCGGCTGCTCGGCCCTGACCGGTGTCGAGGCGATCTCGAACGGCGTGCCCGCGTTCCGTCGCCCCAAGGTCAAGAACGCGCAGCGCACCCTCGTGCTGATGGGCAGCATCGCCATCGTCCTCTTCGTCGGACTCACCGCCGTCGCGCTGATCTCGAAGGTGCACTACGCCGAGGTGCCGTGCCACCTGATCGGTTGGGAGCAGTGCGCCACCCAGCCGCAACGCAGTCTCATCGCGCAGATCGCGTCGGCCGTCTTCGGCACGTCGCTCTTCGGCATCCCGTTCTATCTGATCCAGGCCTGCACCGCGGCCGTGCTGCTGCTCGCCGCCAACACGGCGTTCAACGGGTTCCCGCTGCTCGGCTCGATCCTCGCCCGCGACGAATACGCCCCGAAGGCCCTCAACACCCGCGGCGACCGTCTGATCTACTCCAACGGCGTCATCGTGCTCGCGCTCGTCGCCTGCGCGATCATGATCGTCTACCGCGCCAACGTCACGCAGCTGATCCAGCTGTACATCATCGGCGTCTTCGTGTCGTTCACCCTCGGCCAGACCGGCATGGTGAAGCACTGGTGGGGGCTGCTCAAGAACGGCTGCTCGGATCGTGGGGCCGTCTGGCGCGGGCTCGTCATCAACCTCGTGGGTGCCCTGATGACGCTGTCGGTGCTCGTCGTCGTCACCATCACGAAGTTCACGCACGGCGCCTGGCTCGTGTTCGTCATCATGCCGATCCTGTTCGTGCTGATGCTCGGCGTGAACCGCTACTACCGCGACGTGCAGGTCGAGATCGAGCCCGACTCGACGACGCAGTTCGGCGCGCGGGGCGACCACGCGATCGTGCTCGTGGGCCGCATGCAGAAACCCGTGCTGAAGGCGCTCGACTACGCGATCGCGGCCCGGCACGATTCGCTCGAGGCGATCCACGTCGGCATCGACGACGACGCCACCGCGCTGCTGCAACGTCAGTGGGCCGATCAGAACATCGAGGTCCCGCTGCGCATCGTGCCGTCGCCGTACCGCGACATCAGCGTGCCCCTGATCAAGTACATCAAGGGCCACCGCGAGGAGCACGGCGCCGAGGTCGTCACCGTCTACACGCCGATCTTCATCGTCGGACACTGGTGGGAGGGCCTGCTCCACAACCACAAGAGCCGCCGCATCCGCCAGAAGCTGATGCTCGTGCACGGCGTGACCGTCGCGCTCGTGCCGTGGCTGCTCGACTCGTCCGAGGTGCTCTACGGCCGTCGCTCGCGGCCCATCCCCGGCCAGGACCGCCGCGGCGAGCCGATCCGCCCGATCATGCGTCGCCCGCACGACCCGCACGGTCTCGTGTCGAACGGTCACGGGCCCTCGGGCCTCCCCGGAGCGGCCGTCGCCGGTGGCGCCGTCGGCCTCGCCGAACCCGGAACACGAGGAGGCGCGGGCGCGCCCGTCTCCCCCGCCGACCTCGACGGAGCCTCCGCGCCGCACGACTCGACCGCATCGGCCCACCAGGGCGGCGCCGCGGGCTCCGCTGCCGGCTCCACGCCCGGGTCGAAGAAGAGTCGCCGCAAGGCCGCGCGCCAGGCCCGCTCGTCCGCGCGCAACGGCGCGACGGGCGGCAACCGCCCGCAGAAGTAAGGCGCCCTCGCTACACCCCCTAACCGGAGCTACACCCCCTCCGTAGGGGGTGTAGCTCCGGAAAAGGGGTGTAGCGCCAGGGCGGCGGCGGGCGCGCGGCACGCGCGCGTGCTCAGCTCAGGGTCGCGACGTAGTCGGCGAAGCCGCCCGGGGCTCGACCCGACCGGCGGCCCGACGTGACGACCGGGGTCGACGCGACCCGCGCCTCCTCGACGCCCGACTCGCGCAGCGCCCGGACGAGCAGCAGGTCCTCGTGCAGCGGCACGTCGGCGAACCCCCCGGCCGCGATGTACGCCGTCGCCCGCACGCCCAGGTTCGCGCCGAAGACGTGGTCGTGCCCCGGCTCGAACAGGTGCGACGCGCGCCAGACGGCCATGACCGACTCGGGTACGTCGTCGCTGTCGGGCTCGACCGTCCCGACGACGAGGTCGGCGCCGGTGTCGGCGAGCGCCCGATGCTCGCGCAGCCAGTCAGGCGGGACGATGCTGTCGGCGTCGGTGTTGGCGATCCAGGTGGTCGGCAGCATCGGCACGGCCATGCGGGCCAGAGCCGCAGTGACGCCCATCCGTCGGGCACCGCCCGCGCGGCCGAGCTCGGACACGACGATCTGCGCGCCCGAAGCGGTCGCGATGCGCTCCGAGTCGTCGCTGCTGCGATCGAGCACGCAGACCACCCGGGTCGGCACGTCGACGCGGTCGCAGGCGACGGCGATGGCGTCGAGGGCGCGGCCGAGCAGGGTCTGTTCGTCGCGGATCGGCACGACGACCACGATCTCGGTGAGCGGCTCGACGGTCGCTGCCGTGCTGGGCACCTCGGCCGCGTCGTCGACCTCCCCGGTCGCGGCCGTCGCGCCCGGGCTCGTCGGCACGGGCAGGGTCGACGCCTGCCCGCTCATGCGAGCCCCGTCTCTTCGGCGACCGAACGCCCCGGAGGCCGCGAGAACACGTCCAGCACGAAGTCCTTCTCCTCGTGCGTCACCGTCCGCACGAGTTCGCCGCGCGCCCGGAACGCCGCCGTGACCTCGTCGCCCGACAGCGGGTACTCGTCGACGTCGTGCCGCCAATGGCAGGTCACGACGACGCCGTCGTCCGTCAAGGACCCGAGGAGGCGCGAGATCAGCACCCCGAGATCGGCTTCCGACAGGTAGTACCCGACCTCCGACACGACGATCAGGTCGAACCGCCCGTCGGGCCACTCGTGCGGCAGGGTGCGCTGCTCGAACACGACGTGGTCGCGACCCGCGAGGCGTTCGCGGGCGCGGCGGAGGGGTGCGGCCGCGATGTCGGTCGCGAGCAGGTGGTCGACCCGGTCGGCCAGCTCGTCCGTGAAGACGCCGATCGAGCAACCGAGTTCGAGGGCCGACGCGAAGCGCTCCCGGGGCAGCGCGGCGAGCGTGACGGCGCGTTTGCGCGTCTCGTACCAGCGCGTCTCGAAACCCCACGGGTCGGGGGCGTCGCCGTAGAACTCGTCGAAGAAGGGGGCCGGGAGGCTGTCGCGCGCGGCACCGGCGAGCCCGCTGTCGCGACGGGCACCGGCGTCGGCGCCGCTGTCGCGCGAGGCGTCGGCGTCGGCACCGGCGTCGGCGTCGGCGTCGGCGTCGGCGTCAGCGCCCGCCGGCGTGCCGCCCGTGCCGAGCGTGTTCTCGACGAACACCTCGACCGGGCGTGCGAAGTGCTCGAGGAGGCCCGGTGACAGGATCGCCTCGTCGCCCCGCGCCTCCGACAGGGGCTTGTTCTGCGTCACGTGCCGCGCGAGCGCACGCTGCTTGGCCGCTCTGACCGCCTCGTCGAGCGGCAGCACGAGGGCGTCCGACCAGGGCACGTCGTCGGCGTCGGGCCGGGACCAGTGCCACGCCCAGATCGGGAACGACAGCGCCACGACCCGCGGCTCCCCGACGAACCCGGCCGCGGCGGCCGCGCAGACGTCGGCGACGGCCGTGTGGTCGGGGTGGCCGTCGTCCGACCAGGTGCCGACGAGCAGCACGTCGCCGCCCGACACGGGCAGCGCGGCGAGCTCGGCGTCGACCACGGCCGAGAGATCGAGGGTGTGGTCGCGCAGCGAGCCGTCCGGCAGCCCGACGAACCGCACGTCGGCATCGGGGGCGAGCTCAGCGACCGCATCGCTGACCTCGAATCGGCGGAGGCGCGCGAGCTCGTGCGGCACCGTGCTGGGCGACTCGGGGTGCGAGTTCTCGCCGTCCGAGGCCACGATCACGACGATGGGCAGACCCCGGGCTCCGGCCACGGCGATGAGTCCGCCCGCGCCGAGGGTCTCGTCGTCGGGGTGCGCGGCGACCACGATCAGGCCCGTCACGCGGTCGAGCTCGAGGCGGCGGGCGGCCTGCCAGGGTGCGCGCTCGGCCCAGCGCGCCTCCGGGGTGCCGCGGTCCAGATGACTGAACGTCACCATGACGTTCCTTTCTCGAGCAGGGTGCGGCCGAGGACGGCGTCGTCCCGGTCGGAGTGGTGCTGCCGCAGATAGAGGGAGAGATCGGCGACCCGACGCGCGTGCTCGGCGTCGAGGGCGAGCGGAGCGGGGCCGAGGGCGCGGGCCACCCGGGTGATGACCGACTCGCACGCCTCGGCGACGATCAGGCGGGTGCGCTGCGCGAGCAGGGCGCCGGCCGCACCGTCGGCCAGACCGGCGTCGATCTGACGGGCGGCGTCGGCGAGCGCGAGGCGGGCCGTGGTGAGCGCGGCGTCGACCGCTCCGATCGCGAGGAGTCCGATCTGATCGGGCTCACGTCGAGCGGCCGCTGCGGTGAGGGCGCGGGCGATGCCGACGGCGCCGCCCCACCAGCACGCGGCGACGCCGATGCCACCCCAGGCGAAGCCGTCGCGCTGCAGGTACCAGCCTGCCTCGCCGACGGCCGTGGCCGGGACGTCGTCGAACCGGACCGGACCGCTCTCGACCGCTGCCAGCCCCGTCGCGTGCCAGGAGTTCTCGAGCACGTGCACCCCCGCGTGGCGCAGGTCGACCGCGAACAGCCGACGCTCGCCGTCGGGCAGCCAGGCCGTGACGAGGGCGGCATCGAGCCGCCCTGCCAGGGAGCACCACGGCTTCGTCCCGTTCAGGGTCCATCGAGGAGGCGCGGTGTCGGTCTCCCCGGAGCCGCCGGTCCGCCCCGGGGTCGCGTCGTCGCCCGTGGCCGCCTGTGCCTCGAGGCGCATGCCCGGCCCCTCCGCCGCGAAGACGCCCCAGGTGCGATCGGTGTCGCGGGGGGCGCCGGGCCGGCCGAGCTCGCCGGTCGCGGCCTGCTCGCCGAGCTCGCCGGTCGCGGCCTGCTCGCCGAGGATGGCGAGCGCGTCGAGGTGCGGCTCGACGATGCGGGCGACGGTGACGTCGACGGCGGCGATGCTGCCGAGCAGGGACCACAGCTCGTCGGTGGAACCACGGCCCGGCAGCGGTGCCTCCCTGCCCAGGCGGCGGGCGAGGTCGAGGCCGGAGCCGACGTCCCCTCCGGTCGCGGCGACGTCCCGCGCCGGGTTCGACCCGGACTGGCCTTGCCGCTCGTGCCCTCCGTCGGGGTCGGTGCGCAGGCTGACGCCTCGCGGTTCGGGCAACTCCGGCATGGCTCCGCCTCACATCGTCCCGGCTCGACGTCGGGACTCCGACAGTAGGCCGTGCGGCTGCGCGCCGTACCCCCTTGCCTGGCGACCCGACCTCGTGCGAGCGCCCGCGCCTCCGGGTCCATCGCCCGTGATGGGGTGCCCAGGTGGCGCGCGGCAGCCGAGGGCAGGGTCACATGATAAGCTCAGGCCCAGTTTTGTAACTGTCACCTGTCGGTCCTTCCCGGTTCGTCCGACACCGCTTCCGGGCCTAATTCACGAGGGGGTCACGCATGGGGCGCGGCCGTCAAAAGGCAAAGCACACCAAGGTCGCCAGAGAGCTGAAGTACTTCAGCCCTGACACCAACTACGGTGCGCTCGAAAAAGAGCTCGCGAGCAAGAGCGACTCCGGCGACGAATACGTCGACAAGTGGGCCGACGATTTCGATGACGACTACGAGACCGGTCACGACCAGAACAAGAGCGCGTAGGCGCTCGAACCATGTCTCTCGTCTGGGAACAGGTCATCGTCGATGCTCGTCGTCCTGTCGCCCTCGGGCGCTGGTGGGCCGACGCCCTCTCGTGGGTGATCGTCGACGGCGCTGACGCGGACGACGACGACACGACGACCGACTTCGAGATCCGCGCGTCGGCCGACGCGCTGCCCGGCCTGCTGTTCGTGCCGGTCGACGACGTCAAGACGGTCAAGAACCGTCTGCACCTCGACTTCCGCCCCGACGACCAGGCCGCCGAGGTCGCGCGCTTCGAGTCACTCGGGGCACGCCGCACCGACGTCGGCCAGAGCGACGACGTCTCGTGGGTCGTACTGACCGACCCCGAGGGCAACGAGTTCTGCATCCTCGGCTCGCGCCGGTAGCGCCTGCCGGCGGCGAGAACCTCGTTCTGCGGCCGCGCGGGCAGCAGCAGCAGCAGCAGCGCTACTGGAAGAGCGACCCGACGATCGGCAGCAGCCCGACGACCATCACGGCGACGAGCCCGACGGCCGTCAGCGCGGCGACCTTGCGACCGCCCGTGATCGGCGTGTAGTCAGGCTGGCCGGCCGGAGTCGACTCGGGGAGGCGCGAGGCGGTGTCCGCGCTGAGGCCGGTGTGGTGCAGAGGGGTGGTGCTCATGGTCGACTCCTTCGTCGCCGCATCCTGGCGTCGTCGTCAGGAGCCCCGCCGAGACGGCGGTCGGGCAATGCTACGCCCCCGACCGCGTGAACACCAGGAGACCCCGAGTCAGCCCCGGTACCCGCCGACCAGCCGCACGGCTCCGCCGTCGACCCCCTTGGCGCCCTGCTCGAACCCGCTCAGGTCGCGCACCGATGTCGAGACCGTGCCGATCTGCCAGGTGTCGATGCCCTCCGCCGACAGCGCGGCGGTGACCGCGGCCGCCCGGGCCGCGTCGACGACGGCGATCATGCCGATGCCGAGATTCCACGTGCCCTCGCTCGACTCGAGCGTCGAGCCGGCCAGGTCGCTCAGCACCCGGAACACGGGCAGTGGCGACCACGTCGCGCGGTCGACCTCGGTCCACGACCCCTGCGGCAGCACGCGTGCGAGGTTGGCCGCGATGCCGCCGCCGGTCACGTGGCTGAGCGCGTGCACGGCCCCGTCGAGCGCCGGGTCGTCGAGCACGCGCAGCAGCGGGCTCGTGTAGAGGCGGGTCGGCTCGAGCAGTGCCTCGCCGAGCGGGCCGCCGAGCTCGTCGAGCGTGTCGCCGTAGCCGAGGTCGCGTGAGGCGAGGATGTGCCGCACCAGCGAGAAGCCGTTCGAGTGCACGCCGGACGACGCCATGGCCAGCACGACGTCGCCGTCGCCGACCAGGTGCGGGCCGAGCTGCTTGCCCGATTCGACGGCGCCGACGGCGGCACCCGCCACGTCGTAGTCGTCCGGCCCGAGCAGCCCCGGGTGCTCCGCCGTCTCGCCGCCGACGAGGGCCGTGCCGGTGGCCGAGCAAGCGCGCGCGATGCCCTCGACGATGGACGCGATGCGGCTCGGCACGACCCGGCCGCACGCGATGTAGTCGGTCATGATGAGCGGCCGGGCGCCGACCACGACGATGTCGTCGACGACCATGCCGACGAGGTCCTGGCCGATCGTGTCGTGCTTGTCGAGCGCCTGGGCGATCGCGACCTTGGTGCCGACGCCGTCGGTCGACGTCGCGAGCAGCGGCTTGTCGAAGTCTTTCAAGAAGCTCACGTCGAACAGCCCGGCGAACCCGCCGACGCCGCCGACGACGCCGGGGCCGTGGGTGGCCGAGACGGCCGCCTTCATGAGTTCGACGGCGCGGTCGCCCGCAGCCGTGTCGACGCCCGCGGCAGCGTAGGAGGCGCTGGCCGAGCTGGAGGGAGTGGTCACCATTCGTTCATCCGTTCGGTGGCATGGCAGACTGACGCGGTAACCCCAACTCTACGGTCTGGAGCCAGATCCGCATGTGCGGCATCGTCGGTCTCGTCGCGCACGAGCCAGCAAATCAACTCGTCTACGACTCGCTTCTGCTTCTGCAGCACCGGGGTCAGGACTCCACCGGAATCGCCACCGCCGAGGGCGGGGTGTTCCACTCCCACAAGACCCGCGGGCAGGTGCGCGAGTCGTTCCGCACCCGCGACATGCGCGCCCTGCTCGGCAACATGGGGCTCGGCCACGTGCGCTACGCGACCAAGGGCGCGGCGACCAACGAGCAAGAGGCGCAGCCGTTCTACGTGAACGCGCCCTACGGCATCGTGCTCGTGCACAACGGCAACCTGACCAACACGCGCGAGCTCACCAGCGAGCTGTTCCACATCGACCGCCGTCACCTCAACACGAACAGCGACACGGAGCTGCTCGTCAACGTCCTGGCGCACGAGCTGCAGGAGCAGGTCAACGGTCACGAGCTCGATCCCGACCAGATCTTCGCGGCCGTGTCCCGCGTGCACGACCGGGTCCAGGGCTCCTACGCCGCGATCGCGATGATCGCCGGTCACGGCCTGCTGGCCTTCCGCGACCCGTTCGGCATCCGTCCGCTCGTGCTCGGCCGCCGCCTCGCGACCGACGGGGTCCGCGAAGAATGGATCGTCGCCTCCGAGTCGCTCGTCCTCGAGTCGGGCGGCTACGAGATCGTCCGCGACGTCGCCCCCGGCGAGGCCGTCTTCGTGTCGCTCGACGGCCAGATGGTGTCGAAGCAGTGCCACAGTGCACCGCGCCTCATCCCCTGCTCGTTCGAGTACGTCTACCTGGCGCGACCCGACTCCGTCATGAACGGCATCTCGGTCTACGACGCGCGCCTCCGACTCGGCGACCGCCTGGCCGACACGATCGCGCGGCACTCGCCGATCGGCGACGTCGACGTGGTCATGCCGATCCCCGACTCGTCGCGGCCCGCGGCCATGCAGGTCGCCCAGAAGCTCGGCATCGAATACCGCGAGGGCTTCTACAAGAACCGCTACGTCGGTCGCACGTTCATCATGCCCGGGCAGGCGGAGCGCAAGCGGTCGGTCCGTCAGAAGCTGAACGCCATGTCGAGCGAGTTCAAGGGCAAGAACATCCTCATCGTCGACGACTCGATCGTGCGCGGCACGACCTCGAAGGAGATCGTCGAGATGGCGCGCGCCGCGGGAGCCAACAAGGTCACGTTCACGTCCGCCGCGCCTCCGGTGCGGTTCCCGCACGTGTACGGCATCAACATGCCGACGCGGCAGGAGCTCATCGCCCACGACCGCAAGATCCCCGAGATCGCGCGCGAGCTCGGCGCCGACCACCTCATCTACCAAGAGGTCGAGGACATGCGCTCGGCGATCACCGAGGGCAGCGATGTGACCGATCTCGAGATGAGCTGCTTCACCGGCGACTACGTCACCGGCACGGTCTCGCCCGAGTACCTCGCCTGGGTCGAGGCCAACCAGCTCAGCTGACGACGGCCCCGAGGAGGCACGGTGCGGCGACAGCGCACCGCACGTTCCGTATCGGGCCGACGCTCTCGTCCGAATCCCCCGCCGGGCTCACCCCCGTGGGGGATTCGCCCTGTCGCGGGCCCTCCCTAAGCTGTCTGCATGAGCGACCCCACCAGCGCCGTTCCTCCGTCCCCGATCGTGCCGAGCCCTGGCGTCCGGCCCGACCCCGCGTCGTCCGCGCCTGCCCTCGAGATCACCGGCCTGCGCAAGGCGTTCGGCCCCAAGGTCGCCGTCGACGGGCTCGACCTCGTCGTGCCGGCCGGGTCGTTCTACGGTCTCGTCGGGCCGAACGGCGCCGGCAAGACGACGACGCTCTCGATGGCGACCGGTCTGCTGCGCCCCGATGCCGGGGCCATCTCGCTGCTGGGTGTCGACGTCTGGCGCGATCCCGTCCGGGCCAAGGCCCTGGTCGGCGTGCTCAGCGACGGCGTCGCCCTCTTCGACCGCCTCAGCGGCGAGCAGCTCGTCACGTATCACGGTCTGCTCAACGGCATGGATCGCCAGACCGTCGCGACCCGTACGGCCGATCTGCTCCGCCTCCTCGATCTCGAACAGGCGGGCGGCACGCTCGTCGTCGACTACTCGGCCGGCATGACCAAGAAGATCGCGCTGGCCTGCGCGCTGATCCATGCACCGCGCCTCCTCGTGCTCGACGAGCCGTTCGAGTCGGTCGACCCGATCTCGGCGGCGAACATCCGCGACATCCTGCACGGCTACGTCGACGGCGGCGGCACCGTGATCGTGTCGAGCCACTCGATGGACCTGGTGCAGCGCATGTGCGACCACGTGGCCGTCATCGCGGCCGGGCGTGTGCTGGCCTCCGGCTCGGTCGACGACGTCCGACACGGCTCGACGCTCGAAGACCGTTTCGTCGAGCTCGTCGGCGGTCGTCAGCACAGCGAGGGGCCGTCGTGGTTGCGCACCTCCTGAGGCTGCGGCTGCGCGTCATGGGCAACACGCTCATGCGCAACAAGTGGCAGCTCGTCGGCGTCATCGTCGGTGCCCTCTACGGCCTCGGCATCATGACCGCCGTCATCGCGGGGCTGATCGCCCTGGCATTCGCCCCCGAGAAGTGGGCGTGGACGGTCGCGGTGCTGGGCGGCAGCGTCACGGTGCTCGGCTGGCTCATCGTGCCGCTCGTGACCCACGGCATCGACCAGACGCTCAGCGTCGCGAAACTCCGCGGGTTCCCGATCCCGCCGCGGCGACTGCTGGTCACGCTGCTCGTCTGCGGCGTCCTCGGCATCCCCGGCATCGTGACGGCCCTCGCGGCCCTCGCCACCGCACTCAGCTGGATTCGCCACCCGCTCTCGGCGCTGGTCGCGATCGTCTGCGCCGCCCTGGCCGTGCTGACCTGCGTCGCGGGCTCGCGGGCCTTCGAGTCGTTCAGCTCGGCCCTCGGCTCGAAGCGTCGCTACCGCGAGGTGATGAGCGTCGCCATCTTTGTGCCGCTGTTCCTCGCCGGGCCCATCTTCCTGCTCGCGGGGTCGGGGCTGGCGACCATCGGCGGCGATCTGCCGCACATCGCCCGCGTGCTGTCGTGGTCGCCGCTCGGCGCCGTCTGGTCCGCGCCCGGCGACCTCGCGCTCGGGCGCCCGCTCGAGGCGCTGGCCAAGTTCGGCATCGCCCTCGTCGTGCTCGCGGCGCTGCTCGCCCTGTGGGGCCGCAGCATCCGCGTGTCGCTCGTGACGCCTCCGTCGTCCGGAGGCGCGGCGACGGCCAAGGGGCTCGGTGCGTTCCGATGGTTCCCGGCCACGCCGACCGGCGCCGTCGCCGCGCGAGCGCTCACGTACTGGCTGCGCGACCCGCGCTACGGAGGCTCGCTCATCGTGCTGCCGCTGCTGCCGGTGCTCGCGATCTTCCTGTCGGTGACGGGCGGCAGCACCTGGACCCTGCTCGCGATCGGGCCGGCCATCGCCGCCCTGCTCGCGATCACGCTCTCGGCCGACGTCTCGTACGACGGCACGGCCTTCGCCGCGCACTTGTCGACGGGCCTCCCCGGCGCGGCCGATCGCGGGGGCCGGGTCCTCGCGATGGCCATCTGGGCCGTCCCCGTCGTGATCGTGGCGACCGTCACCCCGGTGGCGGTGTTGGGCGACTGGGTGCGGCTCCCCGCGCTGCTCGGGGTCTCCCTCGGGGTGCTGCTGACCGGGTTCGGGGTCTCGAGCATCCTGTCGGCGCGCATCCTGACCCCGGTGCCGAAGTCGGGCGAGAGCCCGTTCAAGACGCCGCCCGGGGGCGGCCTGTCGACGACGCTCCTGTCGCTCGGCGGGTGGGCCGCGGTGTTCGTCGTATCCCTGCCCGAGCTCGTGCTGGCCGTGTTCTCGTTGATCTACAGCGACGTGCTGCTCGGCCTGATCTCCGTGCTGGTGGGGCTCGCCCTGGGTGTCGCGGCGACGATCGTCGGCATCAGACAGGGCGGGCGGCTGCTCGATCGGCGCGGACCCGAGCTGCTCGCGCAGCTGCAGCGCGGCGTCGGCGCCTAGGGCGCTCCGCACGCCGGCCGGCCTGCCCGCCGGTGTCCTGTTGCGTTCGCGTCATCGTGTCCTGTTCGGACACCACACGACGCCGCGAACGCCACACGACGCGGTCGCGCCGCGGGGAAGAAACCCCGGCTCAGGCCCGGGGCTCGACCTCACCCTCGATGACCTCGTCCGACTCGGGCGGGTCGACCTGGCGGCGCTCGACCTCGATGCGGCGAGCGCGACGGCTGGCGCGGCGGTCGACGATGACGGCGACGATGCCGCCGAGCAGGGCGCCGACGGCGAGCCCGTACAGCGCGAAGTAGCCGAAGGTGGCGGCCATGCCGACGCCGTCGTCGAACGGGAACAGCGCGGTCAGCACGAACGAGACGACGAGACCGACGAGTGCACCGGTGATGACGAACACCATGACCTTGGGGGCGCGCCGCACCGTGACCTCGTCGCGCGACGGCACGCCCTCGTCGTCGGGCTGGCTCTGCGGTGTCTCGGGTGCGGTGCTCACCGGTCCATTGTCCCAGAGCGCGCTGGGGCTCCCGTCCGCGCCCGCAGGGGGCCGTCCCGTCGTGCGAGGCGGGTGCCGCGGGTCACCAGCGGATCGGCAGGTAGCCCCGCAGGTCGGCCCGGCTGCCCGACGCCGACACGATGCCCTGGGCGCGAGCGTCGTCCCACGTGAGGGTCCCGGTCGCGAGGGCGACGAACGTCGCCGCGTCCGTCTCGACGACGTTCGGCGGTGTGCCGCGGGTGTGACTCAGGCCCTCTCGGAACTGCACGGCCCCGAACGGCGGCACCCGCACCTCCACGGTCGCTCCCGGCTCACCGTCGGCGAGCGTCTGCAGCAAGAACCGGACGGCCGTCGCCGTCGTCGTACGATCCGCGCGGTCACCGTTCGCGGTCGCGGCGGTCACCGCGGCGACGGCTGCGGCGCCTGCCGCGGTCTCGATCCTCGCCTTGGCCATCTGCCCAAACTAGCGCTGCGGGCTCGACTCGCCCGCGCCTCCTGCCGTCGACTCCTCCCCACGACACGAGGAGGCACGGGTCGTCCACACACGGAGTCCCCGCCCCGGGTGGCTGGGTAGGGTTGCTCCCGTGCGAATCCTCGTCCTCGGCTCCGGTGCTCGTGAGCACGCCATCATCACCGCCCTGCTCCGCGAAGACGCGGGGCACCACATCGTCGCGGCCCCCGGCAACGCCGGCATCGCCCGCCAGGTCGAGGTCGTGCACCTCGACCCGTCGAACGGTGCCGTCGTCAGCGAGTACGCGCTCGAGAACGACATCGAGCTGGTCGTCGTCGGGCCCGAGGCGCCACTGGTCGCCGGGGTCGCCGAAGCGCTGCGCAATCGCGGCATCCCGGTGTTCGGCCCCGGCAAGAAGGCGGCCGCCCTCGAGGGCAGCAAGACGTTCGCCAAGCGCATCATGACCGAGGCGGGCGTCCCGACGGGTCGCGCGACCCGCGTCGGCACCCTCGACGAGGCACTGGCCGTGCTCGACGACTTCGGCTCGCCCTATGTCATCAAGGCCGACGGGCTGGCGGCCGGCAAGGGCGTCATCGTGACCGACGACCGCGACGCCGCGGTCGAGCACGCGACGTACTGGCTGCAGCACGGCCCGATCCTGCTCGAGGAGTTCCTGGACGGCCCCGAGGTCAGCCTGTTCTTCATCAGCGACGGTCACGCGGTCGTCCCGCTGAGCCCGGCGCAAGACTACAAACGTCTGCTCGACGGCGACGGCGGCCCGAACACGGGCGGCATGGGCGCGTACTCGCCGCTGCCCTGGCTCGCCGACCGGTTCGGCAGCGAGAAGGACTTCATCGACGAGGTGCTCGACACCGTCGCCGTGCCCACCGTGCGCCAGCTCGAGACCGAGGGCACGCCGTTCATCGGCCTGCTCTACGCCGGTCTCGTGCTGACCGAGCAGGGCATCCGCGTGATCGAGTTCAACGCACGCTTCGGCGACCCCGAGACCCAGGTCGTGCTGCCCCGACTGCTGACCCCGCTCAGCGGGCTGCTGCACGCCGCGGCGACGGGTGCGCTCGGCAATTTCGAGTCGCCGCGGTTCTCGCCGACGGCGGCCGTGACGGTCGTGCTCGCGAGCGAGGGCTACCCCGAGGCCGCGATCAGCGGGCGACCGCTCTCGGGGCTCGACGACGCCCTGGCGGTCGCCGGTGTGCACATCGCCCACGCCGCGACGGCGAAGCTCGACGATGCCCTCGTGGCGACCGGCGGCCGCGTGCTCAGCGTCGTCGCCGAGGGCTCCGACTTCGCCGAGGCGCGGGGCCGGGCCTACGAGGCCCTGTCGAAGATCGGGCTCGACGGCGGCCAGTACCGCCACGACATCGCCGAGCGGGTCGCGCGATGACGTCGGCGCCCGTACTGCCGGGCTGGCGTCACGTCTACTCGGGCAAGGTGCGCGATCTGTACGTGCCCGACCCCGAGACCGCGGAGCACGAGGCCGACGGCTCGTCACCCGCCGCCCGGCCGACCGCCGACCTCGACACGGCGTCGGCTGTGCTCGTCGTCGCGAGCGACCGCGTGAGCGCGTACGACCACGTGCTCGAGCCGGGTATCCCGGGCAAGGGCGCGCTGCTCACCCAGCTGAGCCTCTGGTGGTTCGCCCAGCTCGTCGAGGTGCCGAACCACCTCCTCGACCCGACCACGGCGCCGATCACCATCCCCAGCCAGGTGCGCGACCGGGCGATGCTGGTCACGCCCCTCGACATGTACCCGATCGAGTGCGTCGTGCGCGGCTACCTCGTCGGCAGCGGTTGGCTCGAGTATCAGCAACACGGCACCGTGTGCGGCATCGCGCTCCCCGAGGGGCTGCACGACGGTGACCGGCTGCCCGAGCCGATCTACACGCCCGCCTACAAGGCACCGCTCGGCGAGCACGACGAGAACATCTCGTTCGAGCGCACCGTCGAGCTGGTCGGGGCCGACGTGGCCACGGCCCTGCGCGATGCGTCCCTCGAGATCTACAACCGCGCCTCCTCGGTGGCCGAAGCCCGCGGTGTGATCCTCGCCGACACGAAGCTCGAGTTCGGGGCCGACCGCGGCACCGGCGAGCTGACACTCGGCGACGAGGTGCTGACGAGCGACAGCAGCCGCTTCTGGGAGGCCTCGGTCTACGCCGAGACCGGGCGCACCGAGAGCTTCGACAAGCAGATCGTCCGTGACTGGCTGTCCGCGAACTGGGACAAGACGGGCGAGCCCCCGGTGCTGCCCGACGAGATCGTGGCGACGACCTCGGCGCGCTACCGCGAGCTGATCGACAGACTCACGTCGTAGTCGGTCAACGCGACGCGCCGGAATATCCACCGCGGCCTGGTCGTTGTTTCGGTGACACGTCATCGATATGGTGTCGTGAGCCCGGAGGAGACCCGCATGACCACCTCGAATGACAGCGCACGCACGGCCGACCTGCTCGCCGCCGACACCGGCATGGGCGCCGTCACCTTGCGCGTCGCCGACCTCGACGCGATGACCGCGTACTACCGCGATGCCGTCACGCTGACCGTGCTCGCGACCGATCCGACCGCTGCCGGGGGCGCTCAGGCCGTCCTCGGCCGCGGAGCAACCCCGATCGTGATCCTGCAGCACGCCCCCGAACTCCGCCATGCGGGGCCGCGGGAGGCAGGGCTGTTCCACACCGCGATCCTGTTCGAGACCGAGGCCGACCTCGCGGCGGCCGTGTACTCCGTCGCGAGCCGGTATCCGCAGTCGTTCACCGGCAGTGCCGATCACCTCGTCAGCAAGGCGTTCTACTTCGACGACCCCGAGGGCAACGGCATCGAGCTCTACTGGGATCGCGACCGCACGGAGTGGTCGTGGACACACGGCCAGATCGACATGGCAACCCTCGCGCTCGACCCGAACGCGTTCTTGCAGTCCGCCATCACCGAGGAGGCGCTGGCCGGCACCGCGGGACGCCCCGCGACCGTCGGCCACGTCCACCTCAGCGTGGGCGACGTCGAGGCGGCGCACCGGTTCTACGTGCAGCAGCTGGGCTTCGAGGCGACGACCCGTTTCGGCCCGCAGGCCCTGTTCGTCAGCGCCGGCGGCTACCACCACCACATGGCCATGAACACCTGGCGGAGCGCCGGAGCCGGCCGCCGCCAGCTCGCCCTCGGGCTCGGGCTCGTCCGCATCGAGGTGCCGACCGCCGACGACCTCGGTGCCCTCGGCGAGCGCCTGGGCCACTACGGCGTGCGCACCCGCGACGACGGCCGCACGGTCGCGTTCGACGATCCCTGGCTCAACCAGATCCACGTGACCGCCCGAGGCTGACCGCCGTGAGCCCGAGCGCCAGGGCGCTCGGCGCTGGCGTCGCGGCGATGCTCCGCATCGCCCTGAGCTCCAGCGCGCTGGCTCAACCAGATCCACGTGACCGCCCGAGGCTGACCGCTGTGGGCCCGAGCGCCAGGGCCCTCGGCGCTGGCGTCGCGGCGATGCTCCGCATCGCCCTGAGCTCCAGCGCGCTGGCTCAACCAGATCCACGTGACCGCCCGAGGCTGACCGCTGTGGGCCCGAGCGCTTCCGCGGGGCCCCACCGCGAACCCAACCTGACCGCGCCCCGCCCCGCGCGCCTACGGTGAGGTGATGCCGGATCAGGACGCCCCTCCCCCGCCCGAGTACCGCCCGCAGATCTCGCTCGAGCGCGAGGGCGATCTCACGCTCGACGACCACGAGGCGATCGGGGCCATGCTCGGCCGGGCACTGCCCGACCACGACCACTGGTTCCTCGGGGGACGCAGCTGGCTCGGCCTCCAGCCCGAGCTCCGCGTCGTCGCCCGCTCCGGTGACGTCGTCGTCGCCCATGCCGGGCTCCGACGCGTGTTCGTCCGCGTCGGCGACACCGAGCGACTCGTCACGTCCGTCGGCCTCGTCGCGGTCTCGCCGATCCTCCAGGGCATGGGCGAGGGCACGCGTCTGCTCGCCGCGGTCGACGAGGCGCTCGCCCTGCTCGGCGGCCACCCCGGCGTGGTGCTCGCCCCGGAGTCGGTGACCGGCTTCTTCACGCGGGCCGGCTGGCTGCCGCTCGAGTCGGTCACGGGCGGCGCCCGCACGGGGCACTTCTCGGCCGCGAGCGCCGACGGAGCAGGGCTGCGGGTCAGCGAGGACTCCGGCTGGCTGACGCGTGCGTCCTCCGCCCGCGCCTCCTGGCCCGACGGCGACCTGCACTGGAACTCGCAGCTCGTCTGATCGCCCCGCGAAAACCCCGAAACGCGAAGGAGGCGCGGTGCCCGCCGAACGGACACCGCGCCTCCTCGAGGCATCGCCTCTTGCTACTGCAGGACTCCGACCGTCGCCGGGTCCTCGTTCGAGCCGGGCGCCGACGGCTGCACGCCGGCGGCCACGCGGGCGCCGAGGTCGGCGTCGACGTTCGTCCAATACTCGAAGATGCGCGGCAGCAACTCGGGCACGGTGACCTTCGACACGTGTCCGACGATGTTCGCCACCATGCGGTCACGCTGCTCGTCGTCGAGGACGTCGCGGTACAGCGCCCCGGCCTGACCGAAGTCGTCGTCCTCGGCGTGCAGGGTGACGGCCGAGCGGGTGAGCTCACCGTCGTTCTCCCAGCCGCCGGTGTCACCGGCCGCCTCGGGCGAGGCCACGGCCCCACCCACCGAGTTCGGGGCGTAGACCGGCGTGGTGGCCGACGAGAAGTGGTAGCGCGCGGCGCCGTCCTTCGAGTACGAGTTCACCTCGGTCTTGGGCAGGTTGACCGGCAGCTGCGCGTGGTTCGTGCCCACGCGGTAGCGGTGCGCGTCGGCGTAGCTGAAGATGCGCGCGAGCAGCATCTTGTCGGGGCTGGTCGCGATACCGGGCACGAAGTTCGACGGCGCGAAGGTCGCCTGCTCGATCTGCGCGAAGTAGTTCTCGGGGTTGCGGTTGAGCTCCATCGTGCCGACCTCGATGAGCGGGTAGTCCGCGTGCGGCCACACCTTCGTCAGGTCGAACGGGTTGAAGCGGTAGGTCGCGGCGTCGGCGTACGGCATGACCTGCACCGAGAGCGTCCAGGTCGGGAACTCCTCGCGGTCGATCGCCTCGGACAGGTCGCGGATGTGGAAGTCGGCGTCCTCGCCCGCGATGCGGTCGGCGTCGGCCTGCGTGAGGATCTCGTTGCCCTGGTTCGTCTTGAAGTGGTACTTGACCCAGAAGCGCTCACCGGCCGCGTTGATCCACTGATAAGTGTGCGAGCCGAAGCCGTCCATCATCCGCCACGAGGCGGGCAGACCGCGGTCGCCCATCAGCCAGGTGACCTGGTGGGCCGACTCGGGCGAGAGCGTCCAGAAGTCCCACTGCATGTTGTGGTCGCGCAGGTGCGAGCCCGGCAGGCGCTTCTGGGAGTGGATGAAGTCGGGGAACTTGATGCCATCGCGGATGAAGAACACGGGCGTGTTGTTGCCGACGAGGTCATAGTTGCCCTCGCTCGTGTAGAACTTCAGCGCGAAACCACGCGGGTCGCGCCACGTGTCGGGGCTGCCCTGCTCGCCGGCCACGGTCGAGAAGCGGGCCAGCATCTCGGTGCTGACACCGGGCTGGAACAGTGCGGCACGGGTGTACTGCGACACGTCGCCCGTGGTGGTGAACGTGCCGAACGCGCCGCCGCCCTTAGCGTGGACGATGCGCTCGGGCACCTTCTCGCGGTTGAACTGCGCCAGCTTCTCGACGAGGCGGTGGTCGTGCAGCACGATCGCGCCGTCGGGGCCGACGGACTGCGAATGCGCGTCGCTGGCGGCGGGCGCCCCCGACTCGGTGGTCGTGATCTTCTTCTGGTCGGTCACGGTGACTCCTTTGTGAAGCGGGTTGTGCGGTGGGACGGGAAAGAAAGGGAAGAAGGGCCGCTCAGGAGGCGCGAGCCGGCATCGACTCGGCCAGGGCCTCGTCGTCGGCGTCCCGGCACGTCGGGCAGAGCCCCCAGAACGTCACCTCGGCGCTCTGCACGAGATACCCCGCGTCGTGCGACGGCGTGAGGCATGGAGCCTCACCGACGACGCAGTCGACGTCGGCGACGTTGCCGCAGACCGAGCAGACGATGTGGTGGTGGTTGTCGCCGATGCGGCGCTCGTAGAGCGCCGATGAGCCGGCGGGCTCGATGCGGCGCAGCAGACCGGCGCCGGTCAGCGCCGCGAGGACGCCATAGACGGCCTGCACCGAGGTGCCGGGCAACTCGACGGAGACCCGGGCGAAGATCGCATCGGCCGACAGATGGGACGACGACCCAAGGGCCCGCAGCACCGCCACACGAGGGCCGGTGACCCGCAGGCCCACGTCGCGCAGCACGGAATCGTGCAGCAACGAGTCCCGCAGCACGGCCTCGTGCGGGGTCTCGTTCGGTGCGGTCGTGGTCATGATGCGACCTTAGCGCCTTCCCTTGACCCATTCAAAACAACACGGGTCATACGGAGGTGATGCACAGACCACCCGGCGGCACGGGAGACCACCCGGTCCCCCTCTTGGGGGACATCGCCGATCGGCAGTACCGTCCGGTCATTCGACGCGAAGGCGCGCCGATCAGCCGACAGTCAGGAGAACCCCATGCGCCGTCCCCTCCTCGCCGCGACCGCCACGATCGCCACCGCCGTGGCCCTCGCGGCCCTCGGCGGATCACCCGCTCTCGCAGCCCCGCCCACGGCGTCCGGTCAGGCAGCGTCGTCCACCGCCGCGCGCACGTCTCCGACGAAACCCGGCGCGCGCCCCGTCTTCGTCTTCGCCGTCCGAGGCGGCTCCGTCGTGAAGGTCAGGACGACCGGAGGCGCGGCCACGACGGTCGCCCCGGTCGAGGACGGCTATGTCATCGACCGGGCCGGCGACGTGTTCACGTACGACGCCGCGGCCGGTGTCGTCCGCGAATACCCGGCCTCGGGTTCGGCGTCGTTCCCCGTGATCACGGATGCGCCCGGCGGGACGGACCCGCAACTCGACGCCGAGGGCAACGGCTACCTGCGGTTCGGCGACCAGGTCGTGCGCTACCCGCTCGACTCGCGACCCACCGGGGTGGTGGCCTCGCTGCCGACCGGCACGGACGACGTCGTCGTCGCGCCCGACGGTTCGGTCCTCGCGTTCAGCGGCGGCTTCGGCACCGAGCAGGTCACGACGTTCCCGCCCGGCGGCGGTACGCCGAACGTCCGTGCCATCGGTTCCGGCTACCAGGCGACGATCGACACCCCCGAGGTCGACTCGCGCGGCGCGATCTACCACTACTCGATCAACTCCGGGGCGAGCGGCAACCGCTTCTACGAGAAGATCGCCCTCGACGGCACGGTGACGCCGATCGGGACGCACCTGTCCTACGAGGCCGGAGCCCTCGGCCCCCAGGGCTTCTCGCTCTTCGAGACCGCGTCCTGGTGCGCCGCGCCGTCCCTCGCGGGCCCGCACCCCTGCGTACCCGACCACCGGGCCACGACGCTGACCCGCTACGCGCTCGACGGCACGGCCACGACCGTCCCCGTCTCGGGCTACACCGTGCCGGACAACGGCGCGCAGGGCAGCATCTCGGTCGGCTCCGACAACGCGGTCTACGTCGCCACGTCGACCGGGCTGCTGAAGTACGCCGCGACGGGCGGCGCCCCGACGGTGCTGCTCCGCGGCGCGGTCTCGTCGCCGCACGTCGTCACCCCGTGAGCAGCGAGACCGTGAGTCGATGACGGCCGAGTCGACAGACCGGCTCAGGGACGATGAGGAGGCACGGGACGGTCGCCACCCCGTGCCTCCTCGTCGTCGTGGCAGGCGGCCGCACCGGGCCGCCGTGCGCCGTCGTCACCGCTCCGCGCGAGGGATCTGCACCAGGCGGCCGGCCGCGTCGTTCGCGGCCTCGGCGGCGTCGCGCAGGGACGACCCCGCCGACAGGGCCGCGGCGAGCACGCCCGCGAACTCGTCGCCGGCGCCCGTCGAGTCGAGCGCGATGACCCGCGCCGACGCGGCGACGTGGTGCACACCGTCGACATCGGCGACGTAGGCGCCGCCGCCACCGGCCGTCACGACGACGGAGGTCGACACGTCGAGCAGGCGCTGTGCGACGTCCGCCGGCCGCCAGGCGGCTCCCTCGCGGACGGCCGAGCGCGAGCCCGGTGTCCCGACCGGTCGTGCCGCCTCGGCCTCGCGGAGCAGCGCCAGCCCCTCGGCCTGGTTCACGACGACGGGGTCGCACGCGGCCAGCAGCTCGGCGCCGATGGCCCGCACCGGGCTCGCGTTGAACACGAACCGGGCCGTGTTCGCACTGCACCACCGGGCCGCGGCGAGCAGCGCCTGCTCCGCGACCTCGTACTGGGCGAGCACCACGGCCGGGCGGAGGCGGTCGAGCTGCGCCGTGACGATCTCCGGCGTCAGCGCCTCGTTGGCGAGGGGCGACACGATGATGACGTTCTCCCCGTCCGGGGCCACGGCGATGAGCGCACGACCCGTGAGTCCGGAGGCACGGTGCACGCCCGAGACGTCGACCTCGTGGGTCGCGGCGTACGCGATCACCGTGTCGGCGACCGGATCGTCGCCGACCGCGGCGACGAGAGCCGTCCGCGCGTGGCGGGCCGAACCCAACGCCTGGTTCAGGCCCTTGCCGCCCGGCGCCTCCTCGTAGTCGGAGCCGAGGACGGTCTCGCCGGGGCGAGGGAAGTCGCGGACGCGGGCGACGAGGTCGAGGTTCACGGAGCCGACGACGACCACGGGGGTGGCGTCGCCGTCGATCGGGCTGACGGAGGAGGCATCGTTGCTCATGACACCATCTTGGCCGACCCGTGACGACTCCTCCCCAGGGAGGATTACGCCGCGCCTCGGTGGGGATATCGCACATCGGTGTGCCGACCTGTCTACGGTCGTCCTATGAGCACGATCACCAGCCCCGGGGCGGCGAGGCCGACACCCCCACCGGCGTCGATGCCCGACCTGTCCCGTCGCGATCTCGTCGTCGACCTTGCACGCGTCTGCTGCGTTCTGCTCGTGGTGGTCATCCACGTCGTCATGGTCGGGGTCGGGTTCGCCGACGACGGCTCGCTCGTCGTGACGCGGCCGGCGCAGGAGCAGTCGTGGTTCCCGCTGGTCACCTGGGCCGGGCAGGTCATGCCCCTCTTCTTCGTCGTGGGCGGATTCGCGAGCGCGACCGCGTGGGCGAGCACGAGGCGGCGAGGGGGTGACGCGGGCGACTACATCCGGGGGCGCCTGCTGCGCCTCGCCCGCCCGGCGAGCGCCGTGTTCGTCGTGCTCGCGCTGGCGCTCGTCGTCGCGCGGGCCATCGGAGTCGACCCCGGCCTGCTCGACGCGGTCGCCATCGGCGTCGGGTCACCGCTCTGGTTCGTCGCCGCGTACGGCATCACCCAGGTCTGCGTCCCCGTCATGGCGAGGCTGCACGCGACCCGTCCTCTCGCCACGTTCGCCGGGCTGGCGATCGGCGCCGTGCTCGTCGACGCGGTGCGCTACGCGACGGGCGTGACCGAGGTCGGGCTCGTCAATCTGCTCTTCGTCTGGCTGTTCGTGCAACAGCTCGGATTCGCGTATGCCTCCGGCTGGTTCCGCCGTCCGCCGCGCCTCGTGCTCGTGCTGGTGGCCGCTCTCGCCTACGCGTCGCTCGTCCCGTTGACCTCGATCGGGCCGTGGCCGACCGATCAACTCGCCGGGCTCAACCCGCCCACCGTGCCCCTCATCGTGCTGGGCATCGCCCAGATCTGCGTCCTGACACTCGTCCACCCGCTGCTGTCCCGACTGATGGAGACGCGCGGCGCCCGCGCGTTCGTCTTCGTCGTCGGCAGCCGCGGCATGACGGTGTATCTCTGGCACGTCCCTCTGCTGGTGGCGCTCATCGGTGTGATGCTGCTCGTCGGCGCGCCCCTGCCGGCCCCCGCGTCGAGCACGTGGTGGTGGACGCGCATCCCCGTGACGGTCGTCGTCCTGGCGCTGGTCGGGTTGGTGTCCCTCGGTGCGGCCCGCCTCGAGCGGCCCCCGCGCACCGACGCCCCGGGGCGCCGACGACCATCGGGCGGTGTGATCGCGGTCGCGGCCGTCCTCGTCATCGGGCCCTCGTTCGCCGTCATGCAGCACGGGCTCGACGTCGTGAACGCGATCGCCGGGGCCGTCGGCATGCTCGCGGCGATCTGGCTGCTCGGGCGCAGCAGGCCGACGCGCTCCGTCTGACGGTGCCGGTGCCGGTGCCGGTGCCGGTGCCGGCACCCGACAAGGGTGATGCCCGGCCGCTGGGGGAAACGGCCGGGCATCAGACGGTCTCGGGCGGATCAGGAACCCTACGACCGATGAGCGGTGGAAGGCCCGATCACAAGACCTGTAACTCCAACCGCTGAGACCATGCTCCGGTGGCATCCAATGATTGCGCTGGGAAGAACCTCGGGCCGGGCTGTCAATCGCGACCGCCGCCTCCTCGGCTCCCGCGCCTCCCTCGGGCCTGCCCCGAGCCGCCCCCGAAGCCGTGCCCCGCAGCCCGCGCGACCGCTGCCGGTAGACTGACCGCGTCCATCCGCTGACGCCTTCTCGCAGGAGTTCCCGTGCCCACAATCGTCGTCGAGGTCATGCCCAAGGCTGAACTGCTCGACCCCCAGGGCAAGGCCGTCGCCGGCGCCCTGGCCCGTCTCGGTCTGTCCGATCCCGCCACGAACGGCGCCGCGCTGACCGACGTCCGCATCGGCAAGCGTTTCGAGGTCACGGTCGAAGGCGAGGTGACGGACGCGGTGCTCGCCGACGTCTCGCGCCTGGCCGACGACATGTTCTCGAACTCCGTGATCGAGGACGTCGTGTCGATCACGGTCTTCGACGACGCGCCGACCGCCTGATGCGCGTCGGGGTCATCACCTTCCCGGGGTCGCTCGACGACCGCGACGCCCAGCGCGCCGTCCGCATCGCCGGCGGCGAGCCCGTCGCCCTCTGGCACGGCGACCACGACCTGCAGGGGGTCGATGCGATCATCCTGCCCGGTGGTTTCAGCTACGGCGACTACCTGCGCGCCGGTGCCATCGCCTCCTTCGCCCCGATCATGACCGAGGTCGTCGACGCCGCGAACAAGGGCGTCCCCGTGCTCGGCATCTGCAACGGGTTCCAGATGCTGGCGGAGGCGCGGCTCATCCCGGGTGCGCACACCCGCAACGCGCATCAGCAGTTCATCCGCCGTGACCAGCGCCTGCGCGTCGAGAACGCGTCGACCGACTGGACGAACGGCTTCACCGCCGGTCAAGAGATCACGATCCCGCTGAAGAACGCCGACGGCCGATTCATCGCCGACGCCGAGACGATCAAGCGCATCGAGGGTCAGGGCCAGGTCGCCTTCCGCTACGTCGGGGTCAACCCGAACGGGTCGATGGACGACATCGCCGGCGTCTCGAACGAGCGCGGCAACGTCGTCGGCCTCATGCCGCACCCCGAGCACGCCGTCGAGCCCGGCTTCGGCCCCGACACCCCCGCCGCCATGTCGAGCGGCGTCGACGGCCTCACCTTCTTCACGTCCGTCATCCAGAAAGCGCTGGCCCTGTGAGCTCCGACAACACCGCGATCCCGTCCGCCGAGCAGATCGACGTCCGGCCGACCGAGCACGTGCCCGACACGGTGGCCAACGCCGCCGCGACGCCCGACCGCGAGCAGCCCTTCGAGGCGCTCGGGCTCAAGGCCGACGAGTACGCGAAGATCCGCGAGATCCTCGGCCGCCGCCCCACGAGCGGCGAGCTGGCGATGTACTCCGTCATGTGGAGCGAGCACTGCTCCTACAAGTCGAGCAAGATCTACCTGCGCCAGTTCGGCCAGAAGGTCTCCCCGGCGATGAAGAAGAACCTCATGGTCGGCATGGGCGAGAACGCCGGCGTCGTCGACGTCGGTGGCGGCTGGGCCGTCACGTTCAAGGGCGAGAGCCACAACCACCCCAGCTACATCGAGCCGTTCCAGGGCGCCGCGACGGGTGTCGGCGGCATCGTCCGCGACATCATCTCGATGGGCGCGCGCCCGGTCGCCGTCATGGACCAGCTGCGCTTCGGCGACATCGACGCACCCGACACGGCTCGCGTCGTCGACGGCGTCGTCGGCGGAATCAGCTTCTACGCGAACTGCCTCGGCCTGCCGAACATCGGCGGCGAGACCTACTTCGACGCCGTCTACCAGGGCAACCCGCTCGTCAACGTGCTGAGCGTCGGTGTCCTGCGCCACGAAGACCTGCACCTGGCGAACGCCAAGGGAGCCGGCAACAAGGTCGTGCTGTTCGGTGCCCGCACCGGAGGCGACGGCATCGGCGGCGCCTCCATCCTCGCGTCCGACACGTTCTCGGCCGGTGGCCCCACGAAGCGTCCCGCCGTCCAGGTCGGCGACCCGTTCGCCGAAAAGGTGCTCATCGAGTGCTGCCTCGAGTTGTTCCGCGACGAGCTCGTCGAGGGCATCCAAGACCTCGGGGCCGCCGGCATCAGCTGCGCCACGTCGGAGCTCGCCTCGAACGGCGACGGCGGCATGTTCATCGAGCTCGACCGCGTGCTGCTGCGCGACCCGTCGCTGACGGCCGAAGAGATCCTGATGAGCGAGAGCCAGGAGCGCATGATGGCCGTCGTCGAGCCGTCGAAGCTCGACGCGTTCCTCGCCGTCACCGCGAAGTGGGACGTCGAGACGAGCGTCCTCGGCGAGGTCACCGACACGGGTCGTCTCGTCATCAACTGGCACGGCGAGGAGATCGTCAACGTCGAGCCGCGCACCGTCGCCGTCGACGGCCCCGTCTACGAGCGCCCGGTCGCCTACCCGACCTGGATCGACGCCCTGCAGGCCGACGGCGCCGCGGGCCTCGCGCGTCCCGACTCCGGCGACGAGCTGCGCGCGCAGGCACTGCAGCTGCTCGGCTCGGCGAACATGGCCGACAAGAGCTGGATCACGAACCAGTACGACACGTACGTGCTCGGCAACACGGCGCTGAGCTTCCCCGACGACGGCGGCATGATCCGCGTCGACGAAGAGAGCGGGCTCGGCTTCGCGCTCGCGACGGACGCCAACGGCCGGTACTGCCAGCTCGACCCCGCGCAGGGTGCCCGACTGGCCCTGGCCGAGGCGTATCGCAACGTCGCCGCGACCGGAGCGACGCCGGTCGCCGTGACGGATTGCCTCAACTTCGGCAGCCCCGAGAACCCCGAAGTCATGTGGCAGTTCTCGCAGACCGTCGAGGCCCTGTCCGACGCGTGTCTCGAGATGGAGATCCCGGTCACGGGCGGCAACGTCTCGTTCTACAACCAGACCGGCACGGCGCCCATCTTCCCGACGCCCGTCATCGGCGTGCTCGGCGTGATCGACGACGTCGCGAAGCGCATCCCGTCGGGGTGGCAGGACGAGGGCGACAACATCTACCTGCTCGGCACGACCGCGCTCGAGCTCGACGGCTCGGCGTGGGCCGGCACCGTGCACGGTCACCTCGGCGGTCTGCCGCCGGCGGTCGACCTCGACGCCGAGCGTCGTCTCGCGGCGCTGATCTCGGCCGGAGGCGACCAGTCGCTGATCGCGTCGGCTCACGACCTCAGCGACGGCGGCCTGGCCCAGGCACTGGCCGAATCGGTCATGCGCTTCGGCGTCGGCGCGCGGGTCTGGCTCGGCGAGCTGATGGAACGGGACGGCGTCGACGCCGCGACCGCCCTGTTCAGCGAGTCCACCGGCCGCATGCTGGTGTCGGTGCCGCGCGAGGACGACGTGAAGTTCCAGGGGCTCTGCGAGGGTCGCGGCTATCCCGTGCTGCGCATCGGCGTGACCGACGCACAGGCCCCCGGGCTCGAGGTGCAAGACCTCTACACGGTCTCGCTCGACGAGCTGCGGTCCACGCACGGCGCGACGCTCCCGGCCCGCTTCGGGGCGGTCATCGCGGAGTAGCCCGCACCGCGCCTCCTTCGGCCGCTAGGCTGATCGGCTACCGCCAGCCAGCCAGCCGACCGAAGGAGCCGCGTGCTCGTCACCCTCACCTCGACCGCGCCCTCGGCGTCCGACCTGAGCCATCTCCTCCGGAAGCACCCCGATCGCGCGCAGGCCTTCACCCTGAGCGTCGGCACGGCCCACGTCTTCTACCCCGAGGTCTCCGACGAGCGCTGCACCGTCGCGCTCCTCCTCGAGGTCGACCCGGTCGGTCTCGTGCGCGACAAGCGCTTCCGCGGAGGCGATGCGGCGACCCTCGCGCGCTACGTGAACGACCGGCCCTACGCCTCCTCGTCCATGGTCGCCGTGGCGCTCGGGCAGGTGTTCCGCACCGCGATGCGGGGTACGAGCGAGTCGTTCCCCGAGCTGGCCGCAGCTCCCCTGCCGCTCGAGATCACGGTCGCCGCCGTGCCGGCGCGCGGCCGCGACACCGCCGGGCTCGTCACGCGCCTGTTCGAGCCCCTCGGCTGGGCGGTCACCGAGACGGCGATCCCGCTCGATCCCGCCTTCCCCGAGTGGGGTGACTCGCCCTACGTCGACCTCGCCCTGCAGGGAGACGTCCGGTTGAGCGACGCGCTGCGCCACCTCTACGTGCTGCTGCCCGTCCTCGACGACGCCAAGCACTACTGGGTCTCGGACGACGAGGTCGGCAAGCTGATGCGGGCCGGCGAGGGCTGGCTGGCCGAGCACCCCGAGCGCGACCTGATCACGCGTCGCTATCTCGCGCACCAGCGCTCGATGGTCGACGAGGCCACGGGCCTGATGGCGAAGGAGGCGCGGCTCGACGACGTCGACGACCTCCTGCCTGCCGAGCGAGACGCGACCCCGGCCGAGCCCCGGACGCCGCGGCTGGGTGCGCAGCGGGCGGAGGCGGTGCTCACCGCCCTGCGCGACCTCGGCGCGCGGTCGGTGGCCGACGTCGGCTGCGGCGAGGGCGCCCTGCTGCGCCGGCTCGTCACCGACTCCGCGTACACCACGATCATCGGCACGGACGTGTCGGGCGGCGAGCTCGCCAAGGCCGAGCGCGTCCTCAACCTGCGCGAGGCGGGCGATCGTCAGCGAGAGCGCGTGCGCCTGCTGCAGTCGTCGGTGACGTACCAGGACGACCGCCTGTCGGGTCTCGACGCGATCGTCCTGATGGAGGTCGTCGAACACGTCGACGAAGAACGACTGCCGGCCCTCGAGGCCTCCGTCTTCGGGGCGGCCGCGCCGGGCGCAGTCATCGTGACCACGCCGAACTCCGACTACAACGTGCTCTACGAAGCGCTCCCCGAGGGCGCGTTCCGCCACGCCGACCACCGGTTCGAGTGGTCGCGCGAGCAGTTCGCCGCCTGGGCGGACGGCGTCGCCGAGCGGCACTCCTATCGTGTCGAGTACCGCGCGGTCGGCGAGGTCGACCCGCGCCTCGGCTCCCCCACCCAGCTCGCCCTGTTCCGAAAGACGACCGACCGATGACTCGCCTGACACTCCCCGAGCTGTCCCTCGTCCTTCTGATCGGCGCCTCCGGGTCGGGCAAGTCGACATTCGCAGCGACCCACTTCGGCCCGTTCGAGACGCTCTCGAGCGACTTCTTCCGCGGCCTGGTGTCGAACGACGAGAACGACCAGGCGGCGACGCCGGCCGCGTTCGAGGCGCTGCGCGTCGTCGCGGGCAAGCGCCTCGACGCGGGCCTGCTGACCGTGATCGACGCGACCAACGTGCAGCCGGACGCCCGGCGCTCGTTCATCGCCCTCGCTCGCGAGCACGACGTCCTCCCCGTCGCGGTCGTGCTCGACGTGCCGCAGAGCGTCTGCGTCGAGCGCAACGCCTCGCGGACGGATCGTACCTTCGGCGCGTCCGTCGTCAAGCGGCAGCACGATCAGCTGCGGCGCTCGCTCAAGTACCTCGGCAAGGAGGGATTCCGTCGAGTACACGTGCTGTCGGGGCTGGACGAGATCGCCGAGGCCGAGTTCGTCCGCGAGCCCTTGCTCAACGACCGGCGGAGCGAGACCGGCCCCTTCGACGCCATCGGCGACGTGCACGGCTGCCGGTCCGAACTCGAGACCCTGCTGACCACGCTCGGCTACGAGCTCCGGCGCGACGGCGAGGGCCGTCCGGTCGACGCCGTGCACCCGGAGGGCCGCCGCGCGATCTTCCTCGGCGACCTGGTCGACCGCGGGCCGGACACCCCCGGCGTCCTCCGTCTCGCCATGGGCATGGTCGCCGCCGGTCACGCCCTCGCCGTGCCGGGCAACCACGAGGCGAAGCTCGTCCGCGCCCTCGAGGGCAAGAAGGTGCAGGCCAGTCATGGGCTCGCCGAGAGCCTCGCCCAGCTGTCGGGTGAGTCGGACGAGTTCACGGCCGAGGTGCGCGAGTTCTGCCGCGGGCTCGTGTCGCACCTCGTCCTCGACGACGGACGCCTCGTGGTCGCCCACGCCGGCCTCATCGAGAAGTACCACGGGCGTACGTCCGGTCGCGTCCGCGCCTTCGCCCTGTTCGGCGACACGACCGGCGAGACCGACGAGTTCGGGCTGCCGGTCCGGTTGCCCTGGGCTGAGGACTACCGGGGTGCGGCCACCGTGCTGTACGGCCATGTTCCGACGCTCGAGGCGGAGTGGGTCAACGGCACCATGTGCCTCGACACCGGCGTCGTGTTCGGCGGCAAGCTGAGTGCGCTGCGCTACCCCGAGAAGCAGGTCGTCTCCGTCCCCGCCGAACAGGTCTGGTACGAGCCCGTCGTGCCGCTGGGTGGAACCGGCCAAGGAGGTGTCGGCGACCCGTCCCTGTCTCGCGACCCGAGCCTCCTTCGCATCGACGACGTCCTCGGCAAGCAGGTCGTCACGACGCGGGCGTTCGGCAGCGTCGGCATCCGCGAGGACAACGCGGCCGGGGCCCTCGAGGTGATGAGCCGGTTCGCGACCGACCCGCGTCGACTCGTCTACCTGCCGCCGACGATGAGCCCGCCGCACGTGTCGAGCCTGCCCGACCTGCTCGAACACCCGGCCGAGGCGTTCGCGTCGTACTGGCGCGAGGGCGTCGAGCGGGTGATCTGCGAGGAGAAGCACATGGGGTCGCGCGCCGTCGTGCTCGTCACCCGCGATCCCGAGCGGTTCGGCGCCCCCGCCGGATGGCGCGGGGCCGTGCACACCCGCACCGGCCGGCCGTTCTTCGACGACGCGACGACCGACGTCTTCCTCGAGCGGCTCGACCGCGCGGCGGAGGCGGCCGGCCTGTGGGCCGAGCTCGACGCGTCCTGGCTGCTGTTCGATGCCGAGCTCCTGCCCTGGTCGCTCAAGGCCGGGCCGATGATCCGAGAGCAGTACGCCACGGTCGCGGCGGCGGCCACGGCGGCGCTGCCGGCGGCCGTCCGCTCCCTGCAGGTCGCCGCCGACCGGGGTGTCGACGTGGCCGGGCTCCTGGAGCGCACGACGACGCGCGCCGCGAACGCCGAGGCCTACCGCGATGCGTACCGCCGCTACAGCGCACCCGTCTCGGGTCTCGACGGCGTGCAGCTCGCCCCGTTCCAGCTGCTGGCGTCGACGGGGGCGAGCCACCTGGCCGCCGACCACCGCTGGCACCTCGGCATCGCCGACCGGCTGGCCGAGGCCGACGCCGAGTTCATCCGGCGCACCCGGCACGTCGAGGTCGAGCTGGCCTCGGCCGAGTCGGAGGCCGCCGCGACGACGTGGTGGGAGGAGCTCACCGCCGCCGGTGGCGAGGGCATGGTCGTGAAACCGGTCGCGGGTCTCGTGCGCGGCTCCCGCGCGTTGGCGCAGCCGGGCATCAAGGTGCGCGGCGCCGAGTACCTGCGCATCATCTACGGTCCCGACTACCGCGACCCGGAGAACCTGGCGCGACTGCGCGACCGCGATGTCGGGCACAAGCGATCGATGGCGCTGCGCGAGTACGCGCTCGGCGTCGAGGCGGTCGAACGCTTCGTCGCCGAGGAGCCGCTCTGGCGGGTGCACCAGGCCGTCTTCGGCGTGCTCGCCCTCGAGTCGGAGCCGGTCGACCCGCGCCTCTGACCGGGCGCCCGCCGGCCGCCACCCCCGAGCGCATTCAGTCGCAAATTCGCGACCGTTTCGCGCGCCGGCGCGCGCTCGTGCCGCGAAGATGCGACCGTTTCGCGCGAAAGCGCCGAGACACGCCGCTCAAATCGGCCGCCCGTCGCCAAACGGTCGCAAATTGCGGAGGGCTACGCGCGCAAGCGGTCGCTCAGTGCGCCGTGGCTCGGGCCGGGCACGAAAAAACTCCCCGCCGGAGGGCGAGGAGCTGGAGTGCGACAACCGCACGATGGCTGGGGTACCTGGACTCGAACCAAGAACAACTGAACCAGAATCAGTCGTGTTGCCAATTACACCATACCCCAATGATGACAGTCGTTAGACGAACAGTCATCACGGATTCATTTCTGAACCGACGTCTACTGTACAGCATCTCCGAGCTCGGCGAGGCCACCGACCAGATCGCGGTTGATGGTGGCCGCCACCCGCGCGCCCGAGCCGGCCGCCACGATCAGCTGCTGCGGCCCGGGAGCCGTCGACTCCCCCGCGGCGTACAAGCCCGCGACCGAGGTGCGCCCGTGCCCGTCGACGACCAGCAACCCGTCGCCGTCCAACTCGCCGCCCAGCGGCGCGACGTAGCCCAGCTCGCCCGACCACGCCGGCCGCACGAAGCCGCCCGAGCGCTCGATCGTCTCGCCGTCGACCAACGTGACGCCCCGCAGACCCTCGCGATCGCCCACGACGTCCTGGATGGCCCGACGCTCCACCCGGATACCGCGGCGGCCCAGGTGCTCCTCCTCGGCCGGCGTGACGACGTCGGCGCCGTTCGTGAACGCGACGAGGTCGTCGGTCCACTGCGACAGCAGCAACGCACGCTCGGCCAGGTCGGGGTGCTCGCCGATGACGGCGAGCGGCTGATCGCGCTTGTCGTAGGCGTCGCACTCGATGCAACTGTGGATGAACGTGCCGTAGTACGCCCGCAACGACGGGATCGCCGGCAGTTTCTCTTGCAGCCCGGTCGTGACCAGCACGACACCGGCCGTCGCCGACCTGTCCTCCCCACGGTACGAGCAGTCGAGACGGAACCCGTCCTCGGCTGCCGTCACCGACGTCACGAGCGTCTGCCAGTGCTCGGCCTCGTCGTAGCCCAGGAACTCCTCGCGCCCGAGCTTCCGCAGCTCGAGCGGCGAGATGCCGTCCCGCGTGACGAAGCCGTGCGACAGCAGTGTCGCCGAGTTGCGGGGACGGTTGCTGTCGACCAGCAGCACACGCCTGCGGGCGCGCACCAGGTTGAGCGCGGCGCTGAGACCCGCGGGGCCGGCCCCGACGATCGCGACGTCGTACTCGGCGCTCATCGCGTCGCGGCGAGCCGGTCGAGGCGGGCCAGGGTCGACTCGCGCCCCAGGATCTCCATCGATTCGAACAGCGGCGGGCTGACCCGGCGACCCGACAGGGCGACCCGCAGCGGTCCGTAGGCGACACGCGGCTTCAGCCCCATGCCGTCGACGAGCGCCGCCTTCAATGCGTCCTGGATCGCGGCGTGGTTCCAGTCGTCGAGACCGGCGAGAGCAGCCAAGGAGGCACGGAGCACGTCCGCACTCGTGTCCCCCAGTGTGCCGAGTGCATCGTCGTCGTACACGAGCGCATCGTCATCCGTGAACAGGAACGCGAGCATGCCCTTCGCCTCGCCCAGCAGCTGCATGCGCTCCTGAACGAGCGGGGCGGCCTGCGCCAGCACGGCAGCCTGGGAGGCGGTGGGCGGGTTCTCGACGACACCGTCGAGATACGGCACCAGGCGCTCCGTAAAGTCCTCGACGGACAGCAGGCGGATGTGGTCGCCGTTCAGCGCCTCCGCCTTCTTGAGGTCGAAGCGAGCGGGGTTGGGGTTGACGTCGACGACGTCGAACGCCGCGACCATCTCGTCCGTGCTGAAGACGTCGCGATCGTGCGACAGCGACCAGCCGAGCAGCGCCAGGTAGTTGACGAGCCCTTCCGGGATGAAGCCGCGGTCGCGGTGGTGGAAGAGGTTCGACTCCGGGTCGCGCTTCGACAGCTTCTTGTTGCCGTCGCCGAGCACGGAGGGCAGGTGCCCGAAGCGCGGGATGAACGTCGTGACGCCGAGCTCGACGAGCGCCTCGTAGAGCGCGATCTGCCGCGGTGTGGACGACAGCAGGTCCTCGCCCCGCAGCACGTGCGTGATCCCCATCAGGGCGTCGTCGACCGGGTTGACGAACGTGTACAGCGGCACACCGTTCGGGCGCACGACGACGAAGTCCGTGAACGACCCGGCGGGGAAGGTGATCTCACCACGCACGAGGTCGTCGAAGCTGAGGTCGCGATCGGGCACGCGCAGACGCAGGGCCGGCTGGCGACCCTCGGCCCGGAAGGCGGCCCGCTGCTCGTCCGTCAGGTCACGCTCGAAGTTGTCGTAACCCTGCTTCGGGTCGCGACCGTTGGCGATGTTGCGCGCCTCGATCTCCTCGCCCGTCGCGAAGCTCTCGTAGAGCAGCCCTCGCTCGACGAGGCGGGCGATGAGGTCGTTGTAGATGTCGTGACGCAACGACTGGCGGTACGGCGCGTGCGGCCCGCCGACGTCGACACCCTCGTCCCAGTCGAGCTTCAACCAACGGAACGCGTCGAGCAGCTGCTCGTAGCTCTCTTCGCTGTCGCGATTGGCGTCGGTGTCTTCGATACGGAAGACGAGCTTGCCGCCGTTGTGACGAGCGTAGGCCCAGTTGAACAGGGCAGTACGAATGAGCCCGACGTGGGGCGTACCGGTAGGCGACGGGCAGAATCGGACGCGAACGTCGGAGCCCGTGGCACTGGAGAAGGGTGCTGACATCACCGCCAATCCTACCGGCGCGCGGCGACCGACCAGGAGGCGCGTAGTCGTTAAACACGAATGGCCCCTCCTGTGGAGGGGCCATTCGGTGTGTGTCTTACGACGCACTGTCTCTGTGTGAGACTCAATAGGAGTCCGGCGGTGTCCTACTCTCCCACAAGGTCCCCCTTGCAGTACCATCGGCGCTGAGAGTCTTAGCTTCCGGGTTCGGAATGTGACCGGGCGTTTCCCTCTCGCTATGGCCGCCGAAACATTAACCACACACCCACACAACCCTGGGGGTTGGTGGTGGTGAAGATCATGTTCCATACCATCAGTATGAAATTGTTTGGTATCCCGACCGTATTTCGGGAACCACATAGTGGACGCGTAGCAATCTTTCTTCCTCCGCTACCGGGGAAGAGTGTTGTCAAGTTATCGGCTTATTAGTACCGGTCAGCTCCGTGGGTCGTTAGTCCCCACTTCCACATCCGGCCTATCAACCCAGTAGTCTAGCTGGGAGCCTCTCACCCACAAGGGGTATGGAAATCTCATCTCGAAGCCGGCTTCCCGCTTAGATGCTTTCAGCGGTTATCCGTTCCGAACGTAGCTAATCAGCGGTGCCCTTGGCAGGACAACTGACACACCAGAGGTTCGTCCATCCCGGTCCTCTCGTACTAGGGATAGATCTTCTCAAATTTCCTACGCGCGCAGCGGATAGGGACCGAACTGTCTCACGACGTTCTAAACCCAGCTCGCGTACCGCTTTAATGGGCGAACAGCCCAACCCTTGGGACCTACTCCAGCCCCAGGATGCGACGAGCCGACATCGAGGTGCCAAACCATGCCGTCGATATGGACTCTTGGGCAAGATCAGCCTGTTATCCCCGAGGTACCTTTTATCCGTTGAGCGACAGCGCTTCCACAAGCCACTGCCGGATCACTAGTCCCGACTTTCGTCCCTGCTCGACTTGTCAGTCTCACAGTCAAGCTCCCTTGTGCACTTACACTCGACACCTGATTGCCAACCAGGTTGAGGGAACCTTTGGGCGCCTCCGTTACTCTTTGGGAGGCAACCGCCCCAGTTAAACTACCCACCAGGCACTGTCCCAGAACCGGATCACGGTTCGTAGTTAGATATCCAAAGTGACCAGAGTGGTATTTCAACAATGACTCCACCCGAACTAGCGTCCGAGCTTCACAGTCTCCCACCTATCCTACACAAGCCACTCCGAACACCAATACCAAGCTGTAGTAAAGGTCACGGGGTCTTTCCGTCCTGCTGCGCGTAACGAGCATCTTTACTCGTAGTGCAATTTCGCCGAGTTCGCGGTTGAGACAGCTGGGAAGTCGTTACGCCATTCGTGCAGGTCGGAACTTACCCGACAAGGAATTTCGCTACCTTAGGATGGTTATAGTTACCACCGCCGTTTACTGGGGCTTAAATTCTGAGCTTCGCTTGCGCTAACCCTTCCTCTTAACCTTCCAGCACCGGGCAGGCGTCAGTCCGTATACATCGTCTTGCGACTTGGCACGGACCTGTGTTTTTAGTAAACAGTCGCTTCCCACTGGTCTCTGCGGCCTTTCCCGCTCCCGGAGTAAATCCGTTCACGGTTCCGGCCCCCCTTCTCCCGAAGTTACGGGGGCATTTTGCCGAGTTCCTTAACCACGATTCTCTCGATCTCCTTGGTATTCTCTACCTGACCACCTGAGTCGGTTTGGGGTACGGGCGGCTTGAACCTCGCGTCGATGCTTTTCTCGGCAGCATAGGATCACTGATTTCCCCCAATCGGGGTACGCATCGGATCTCAGGCGCATTGACGACGGATTTGCCTATCGTCAGCCCTACATCCTTACACCAGGTTCACCTTACGGATACCATCGCCTGGCTCAGCTACCTTCCTGCGTCACACCTGTTAATACGCTAACCGCACCAGCATGGGGTCGAGCGTTAGACCGGCCGGCGTCACCCCGAAGGGATCAACTCAGCCGGGTTAGGACTCTTAGCACCACTGGATTAGCTTGGGCGGTTCTTCGCCGGTACGGGAATATCAACCCGTTGTCCATCGACTACGCCTGTCGGCCTCGCCTTAGGTCCCGACTTACCCAGGGCGGATTAACCTGGCCCTGGAACCCTTGGTCTTTCGGAGGACGGGTTTCTCACCCGTCTTTCGCTACTCATGCCTGCATTCTCACTCGTGTGGCCTCCACGGCTGGATCACTCCGCCGCTTCACTGGCCACACGACGCTCTCCTACCACTCCGTACGACTGAACCACGAAGGCTTGTCTATAATACGAAATCTACAACTTCGGTGGTGTGCTTGAGCCCCGTTACATTGTCGGCGCGGAATCACTTGACCAGTGAGCTATTACGCACTCTTTCAAGGGTGGCTGCTTCTAAGCCAACCTCCTGGTTGTCTATGCAACTCCACATCCTTTCCCACTTAGCACACGCTTAGGGACCTTAGTTGGTAGTCTGGGTTGTTTCCCTCTCGACGATGAAGCTTATCCCCCACCGTCTCACTGCTGCGCTCTCACTTACCGGCATTCGGAGTTTGGCTGACGTCAGTAAGCTTTTGGGCCCCATCGGCCATCCAGTAGCTCTACCTCCGGCAAGAAACACGCAACGCTGCACCTAAATGCATTTCGGAGAGAACCAGCTATCACGAAGTTTGATTGGCCTTTCACCCCTATCCACAGCTCATCCCCTCCATTTTCAACTGAAGTGGGTTCGGTCCTCCACGACGTCTTACCGTCGCTTCAACCTGGCCATGGATAGATCACTTCGCTTCGGGTCTAGGACATGCGACTGTATCGCCCTCTTAAGACTCGCTTTCGCTACGGCTACCCCACACGGGTTAACCTCGCCACATATCGCTAACTCGCAGGCTCATTCTTCAAAAGGCACGCTGTCACCCCTACAAGGAGGCTCCAACGGTTTGTAAGCAAACGGTTTCAGGTACTATTTCACTCCCCTCCCGGGGTACTTTTCACCTTTCCCTCACGGTACTTGTCCGCTATCGGTCATCTGGGAGTATTTAGGCTTATCAGGTGGTCCTGACAGATTCACACGGGATTTCTCGGGCCCCGAGCTACTTGGGATACCCATTCAGCCAGCGCCAGCATTTCGGCTACGGGGTTCGCACCCTCTATGACCCGGCATTCAAACCGGTTCGCCTATACTGCGCTGTAACTGCTCCTGTCCGGCAGAACAGGACAACGGGTCCCACAACCCCGACCATGCAACGACCGCCGTCTATCACACATGACCGGTTTAGCCTCATCCGATTTCGCTCGCCACTACTCACGGAATCACTGTTGTTTTCTCTTCCTGTGGGTACTGAGATGTTTCACTTCCCCACGTTCCCTCTACCCGCCCTATATATTCAGGCGGGAGTCACCAGGTCAAAACGCCTGGCGGGGTTTCCCCATTCGGAGATCCTCGGATCAGGGCTCGATTATCAGCTCCCCGAGGCTTATCGCAGATTTCTACGTCCTTCTTCGGCTCCAGATGCCAAGGCATCCACCGTTTGCTCTTAGAAACTTGACCACAAAGTTGCCGCCAACCCGAAGGTCAACGGCGTCAGTGTTATCTCATTCGCCAACCACACCCCCGAAGGAGCGGGTTGGTCTAAGAAATTGCACTTAGTATCACAAACAACCCCCACACCCCGAAAGGCATGAACTCGTTTGCGACTAAGATGCTCGCGTCCACTGTGTAGTTCTCAAAATACGGGCGGCACCACAACCTAACCGGCACAAAACCAGCAGATCGTGGCCCAGAGGAAACACCACCACACCAAAGTGCGGCAGGTTTGGTCCCTCAGGACCCAACAGCGTGCATGCCCCCACCACCAGACCTCACACCGTTCCAGACTCCCGAAGAAGACGTACTAAGCACAAGACCCTCGTATGAGAGCCATCGTCAATGTTCCACCCATGAGCGCCAGCCGAAGACATTCGCTTCGGAACTGACTTGACCAGTGAATCCGGCTGTATACAGACCGGCTGGTACATGCTCCTTAGAAAGGAGGTGATCCAGCCGCACCTTCCGGTACGGCTACCTTGTTACGACTTAGTCCTAATCACCGATCCCACCTTCGACAGCTCCCCCCTTACGGTTGGGCCACTGGCTTCGGGTGTTACCGACTTTCATGACTTGACGGGCGGTGTGTACAAGGCCCGGGAACGTATTCACCGCAGCGTTGCTGATCTGCGATTACTAGCGACTCCGACTTCATGAGGTCGAGTTGCAGACCTCAATCCGAACTGAGACCGGCTTTTTGGGATTCGCTCCACCTTACGGTATCGCAGCCCTTTGTACCGGCCATTGTAGCATGCGTGAAGCCCAAGACATAAGGGGCATGATGATTTGACGTCATCCCCACCTTCCTCCGAGTTGACCCCGGCAGTCTCCTATGAGTTCCCACCATAACGTGCTGGCAACATAGAACGAGGGTTGCGCTCGTTGCGGGACTTAACCCAACATCTCACGACACGAGCTGACGACAACCATGCACCACCTGTATACCGACCTTGCGGGGCGACCATCTCTGGCCGTTTCCGGTATATGTCAAGCCTTGGTAAGGTTCTTCGCGTTGCATCGAATTAATCCGCATGCTCCGCCGCTTGTGCGGGCCCCCGTCAATTCCTTTGAGTTTTAGCCTTGCGGCCGTACTCCCCAGGCGGGGAACTTAATGCGTTAGCTGCGACACGGAGACCGTGGAATGGCCCCCACATCTAGTTCCCAACGTTTACGGCGTGGACTACCAGGGTATCTAATCCTGTTCGCTCCCCACGCTTTCGCTCCTCAGCGTCAGTAACGGCCCAGAGATCTGCCTTCGCCATCGGTGTTCCTCCTGATATCTGCGCATTCCACCGCTACACCAGGAATTCCAATCTCCCCTACCGCACTCTAGTCTGCCCGTACCCACTGCAGGCTGGGGGTTGAGCCCCCAGATTTCACAGCAGACGCGACAAACCGCCTACGAGCTCTTTACGCCCAATAATTCCGGACAACGCTTGCACCCTACGTATTACCGCGGCTGCTGGCACGTAGTTAGCCGGTGCTTTTTCTGCAGGTACCGTCACTTTCGCTTCTTCCCTACTAAAAGAGGTTTACAACCCGAAGGCCGTCATCCCTCACGCGGCGTTGCTGCATCAGGCTTGCGCCCATTGTGCAATATTCCCCACTGCTGCCTCCCGTAGGAGTCTGGGCCGTGTCTCAGTCCCAGTGTGGCCGGTCACCCTCTCAGGCCGGCTACCCGTCGTAGGCTTGGTGAGCCATTACCTCACCAACTACCTGATAGGCCGCGAGTCCATCCTTGACCGAAATTCTTTCCACCAACAAACCATGCGGTTGAAGGTCATATCCGGTATTAGACGCCGTTTCCAGCGCTTATCCCAGAGTCAAGGGCAGGTTACTCACGTGTTACTCACCCGTTCGCCACTAATCCCCCCAGCAAGCTGGAGATCATCGTTCGACTTGCATGTGTTAAGCACGCCGCCAGCGTTCGTCCTGAGCCAGGATCAAACTCTCCGTAAAAGAAAAAACAAGCACACCCGGAATAGGGCATGACTTGTGAATTTGATGCTGACTAAAGAACAAAACAATCTGACGATTGTTATTGTCCGTCAATCTCAAAGAAACCTAAACACCACAACCAAAAAGGCTGCAATGCCAGGGTATAATTTGGCATTTGACAATGTGCACGCTGTTGAGTTCTCAAGGACCAAACGCACCCAGATCCCGACCTTAGAAAGATCTTCGTCTGGAGCAGAAATGAAACCCTTGCACGAGCCGCTTAGATGTTAGGCCGTGACTTTCGCTCCGATTGGAACGAGCCACAACGTTACATCATCTTGGCTGGTGCTGCAACTTGCTTGGTCCGAGGCGGTGAAGCAACTCGAGGACTTGGAAGTCGGTCCCGCTTGAGGCCGGAGGAGCTTCGCTCCGCCGCACCTTTGGGGTGACAAGTAAGTACTTTACACACACCTCGGCGAGGTCGTCCAAAATGCCATGCATCCCGGGCGTGTCGCGCTTGACATCCTTGAGTTTCCGGGCTTTTCAGCCAGGAGGGGCCGAGTCATCAGCGCGTGAGCGGCAGGACGACGACCGCGGCGTAGGAGATCGCGGCGATGAAGACCCACGCCGCCAGGCCGACGAGGACCGCTCGGCCTCCCGCCCGGACGAGCTTCTCCAGTCGGATGCCCGTCCCGAGACCGAAGAGGGCCAGGCCGAGGAGGACCGTCTGGACGGTGTCCGCCGACGTGAGCACCGCCTCCGGAATCGGCAGCACGGTGCGCACGACGACTGCGACGAGGAACCCGGCGACGAACAGCGGCAGGATCGGCGGCCGACTCGCACCCTCGACGGGACCGCTGCGGCGGATGACCGCCGACGTGATCGCGACGATGGGCGCGAGCATCACCACGCGCGTCAGCTTGACGAGGACGGCGATGCCGAGCGCGGCGGCGCCGGCGGTCTGGGCCGTCGCGACCACCTGACCGACATCGTGCACACTCGCCCCCACCCACGCACCGAACTGCAGATCGCTGAGGCCGAGGGCTCCCCCGGCGAGCGGCAGCACCGCGATGGCGGCGGTGCCGAACAGGGTGACGAGCGCGACCGGCGTGGCGGCGTCCTTGCCACGATCACGGGTGACGGCGCTCATGGCACCGATCGCGGATGCCCCGCAGATCGAGAAGCCGGCCGCCAGCAGCAAGGGCTGGTCCCCGGGGAGGCGCGCCCACCGACCGAGCGCATACGTCACGCCGAACGTCAGGGCGAGGATGCCGATCACCACCAGGACGGTCTGCCACCCGAGCCCGGCCAGATCGACGAGGCTCAGCTTCAGGCCGAGGACCACGACGCCCAATCGCAGCAAGCGCTTGCTCGCCAGGCTGAGCCCGGGCTTGAGCACCCCGTCCAGGGACGATCGTGCCGGACGGATCTGGGCCACCGCGATCCCGAGGACGACGCAGGCGGTGAGGATCGGGATGCCCGGCACGAGCGTGTGCACCAGCCACGCGAGGCCGAGGGCGACGGCCGCCACGACGATGCCCGGCAGCCACGAGGGCATCCGGGTGGATGCGACGGAGGCGCCGGGCGACGTCACGGGACGGGTCAGACCCGGTTACGGGCCGGGTTGATCAACGAGCCGATGCCCGAGATCGCGACCTCGACGGTCTGCCCCGACGTGAAGGGACCGACGCCGGCGGGCGTCCCGGTGAGGATGACATCCCCCGGCAGCAGCGTGAACACGTCGGTGACGTACTCGATCAGCTCGGGGATCTTGTGGATCATCTGCAGCGTCGACTCGCGCTGCTTGACCTCGCCGTCGACGCGGGTCTCGATCGTGATGTCGGTCCAGTCGAGCTCGTTCTCGATGTACGGGCCCAGCGGCAGGAACGTGTCGTAGCCCTTGGCTCGGGTCCACTGGCCGTCGTTGTTCTGCACGTCGCGGGCGGTCACGTCGTTCGCGACGGTGTAGCCGAAGACGACGTCCTGGTAGTCCTCCGCCTTGACGCGCTTGGCGATCGAGCCGATCACGATCGCGAGCTCGCCCTCGAAGTGGACCTCTCCGATGTCGGGCGGCAGCTGGATCGAGTCGCCGAACCCGATGACCGTCGTATTCGGCTTCAGGAACAGGATCGGCACCTCCGGCGGGGTCTGACCCAGCTCGTCGGCGTGGTCCTGGTAGTTCAGGCCGACACCGACGACCTTCGAACGCGGGATGACCGGCGCGAGGATCTTGGCCTGACGGAGCGACACCCGCTCACCGGTGGTCTCGTAGCCCTGGTACATCGGGTCACCGGCCAGCACGATCAGCTCGCGCTCGTCGACGATGCCGTAGCGGGGGTCTTCACCGGGTGTGGCGAATCGGGCGATCTTCATGCGTCGAGCCTCGTCATCCATCCGTGCACATCGGGGCGGCGACCGTACTGGATGTCGGTCAATTCTTCACGGAGCGACATCGTGAGCGGACCGCCCTCGGCCGCAGGCGAGCCGATGTGTAGGCCCTCGCCCTTCAGCTCGGCGATCGGCACGACGACAGCTGCGGTACCGCAGGCGAACACCTCGACGATGTCGCCGTTCGCGACACCGTCCCGCCACTCGTCGAGTGTCACCCGACGGCGTTCGACGCGGTGGCCGCGAGCCTCGGCCAGCTCGAGGATCGAGTCGCGGGTGATGCCCTCGAGGATCGAGTCGCTGTCGGGGGTCACGAGGGTGCCGTCCTTGTAGACCAGCACGACGTTCATACCGCCGAGCTCCTCGATGTACGAGCTCTCGGACGAGTCGAGGAACAGCACCTGCTGGCAGCCGTTGGCGTAGGCCTCCTGCTGCGGCAGCAGCGACGCGGCGTAGTTGCCGCCTGTCTTGGCGGCACCGGTGCCGCCCTTGCCCGCGCGGGCGTAGGTCGTCGTCAGCCAGATGGACACGGGCGAGACGCCACCCGTGAAGTACGCACCGGCCGGGCTCGCGATGACGTGGTAGGCGACCCGTTGGGCGGCCCGCACGCCGAGGAAGCTCTCGGTCGCGATCATGAACGGACGCAGGTACAGGCTCGTCTCGGGCGCGGACGGCACCCACGCCTGGTCGACGCGGACGAGCTGCCGGATGGACTCGACGAAGTCCTCCGTCGCGAGCTCGGGCAGGGCGAGCCGGCGCGCGGAGCGCTGCAACCGTCGGGCGTTCGCGTCGGGGCGGAACGTCCAGACCGAGCCGTCGGCGTGACGGTAGGCCTTCATGCCCTCGAAGATCTCCTGGGCGTAGTGCAACACCGACGCGGCCGGGTCGAGCTGGAGCGGGCCGTAGGGGTGGACCGACGCCTCGTGCCAGCCCTCGTCGAGCGTCCACTCGATCGAGACCATGTGGTCGGTGAAGTGCTTGCCGAAGCCCGGATCGGACAGGATCTGGTCGCGCTCGGCGTCGGCCCGGGCGGAATCGGACGGGGTCAGCTCGAACGCGAGTCCGAACTCGGTGGTCGCAGCGGTGTCGCTGTCTGCAGTGGTCATGTCGCTCTCTTCGGCGGGTCAGGCGGTGCTGTGCGTTCGGGAGGGGCCTGCCGGTCGTGCGGCGCTGCCCGTGGTGCGGGCCGGGTCAGGCCGTGGGGGCCGGGGTCAGCGCGCGGACACGTTCTGCGATGTCCGCTCCGATCTCGGAGGTGCGGCGTGCGTTCGCGACGCCGGCGGCGCGGTCGGCGATGTCGGCCTCGACCGCGGTCGTGACGCGGGCGGCGGCCTCGGGCAGGCCGAGGTGGTCGAGCAGGAGGGCCACCGAGAGGATCGCCGCGGTGGGGTCGGCCTTCTGCTGGCCGGCGATGTCGGGCGCCGAGCCGTGCACGGGCTCGAACATGCTCGGGAACGCCCCGGTGGGGTTGATGTTGCCCGAGGCGGCGAGGCCGATGCCGCCGCTGATCGCGCCCGCGAGATCGGTGAGGATGTCGCCGAACAGGTTGTCGGTCACGATCACGTCGAAGCGCGACGGGTTCACGACGAGGTGGATGGTCGCAGCGTCGACGTGCTGGTAGTCGACCTCGACGTCGGGGTACTCGGCGGCGACCGCGTCGACCGTGCGCTGCCAGAGGCTGCCCGAGAAGACGAGCACGTTGGTCTTGTGGACGAGCGTCAGCTTCTTGCGACGACCGCGGGCCTTGTCGAACCCGAACCGGACGACGCGCTCGACGCCGAAGGCCGTGTTCACGCTGACCTCGTTGGCGATCTCGTGCGGGGTGCCGACCCGCAGGGCGCCGCCGTTGCCGACGTACGGCCCCTCGGTGCCCTCGCGGACGACGACGAAGTCGACGGCGCCGGGGTCGGCCAGCGGCGACGGGACACCGGGGTAGACCTGGGTCGGCCGCAGGTTGACGAAGTGGTCGAGCGCGAAGCGCAGCTTGAGCAGCAGACCGCGCTCGATGATGCCCCCGGCGAGACGCGGGTCGCGCGGGTCGCCGCCGACGGCACCGAGCAGGATCGCGTCGTGCGAGGCGACGGCCGAGAGATCGGCGTCCGTCAGGATGTCGCCGGTCTCGAGATAGCGGGCCGCGCCGAGCGAGAACGTCGTGACGTCGAACGTCGCATCGGCACCCGCGGCCGCGTCGAGCACCCGCAGCGCCTCGGCCACCACCTCGGGCCCGATCCCGTCACCGGGGATGGCAGCGAGTCTGACGGTGCGCGACATGGAGCTCCTGTCTGGGGTACGAACGGGACCCCGCCTACTGTACTCGCGCCTCCGGCCCCACCCGTGCCGTCACCGGACCGTCACTCGTCGTGCCCGGACCCCGCGGAGGCGCGGCGCAGGCAGACGAGGGAGATCACGATGGCCGCCACCATCAGCACCGTGCCCGCGGCGGCCGTGACGACCAGCCCCTGGTCGAACGCGGCCGCTGCCGCGGCGAAGAGATCGGCCCCGAGCGGGGACGGGAGGGACGCGGCCTCGGACACCGCGCCTCCCAGGGTCTCGCGGGCCGCGTCGGCGCTCTCGGGCGAGACACCGTCGGGCACGACCAGCGAGGCGCGGTACGTGGCGGTCAGCATGCTGCCCAGCACCGCGGTGCCGAGCACCGCACCCACCTCGTAGGCCGTCTCGGACACCGCCGAAGCGGCACCCGCGCGGGCGGGCGGGACGGCGGCGATGATGAGGTCGTTCGAGATCGTCTCGGCGGCTCCGACACCGAGGCCGACGAGGGCGAAGGCGACGACGAAGACGGCGACCGAGGCATGTGTGCCGACGACGCCGATCGAGGCGTAGCCGAGGCCCGCGGCCGCGAGCCCGACGGCCACGATCACGCGGGGCCGGACGTGCCGCACGATCGGCACCACGACGAGACCGGCGACCACCATCACGGCGAGACCCGGCACCAGCGTCAGGGCGGCGTCGAACGGGCTCAGCCCGACGACCAGTTGGAGGTGCTGCGTCGTGAAGAACAGGAACCCGACGAGCGACACGACGGCGAGCAGGTTGATCAGCACCGAGCCCGCGAAGACGGCGTTCGTGAAGAGCCGCACGTCGAGCAGCGGACGCTCCCGCCGCAGCTGACGGCGGACGAAGAGCCAGCCGCTCGTGCCGCCGACGACGACGAGCACGACGGGCAGCACGGAGAAGCCGTCGGTCGCCACGAACTTGATCGCCGCGACGATGGGCGCCATGGTCGCGAGGGAGAGCAGCACCGACAGGGGGTCGGCGGGGCCCGGGTCGGGGTCGCGGCTCTCGCGCAGCAGCAAGGGGGCGGCGATCAGCAGCGGGGCCAGCACCGGCGCGGCGATCAGGAAGACGCTGCCCCAGGCGAAGTGCTCGAGCAGCACGCCTCCGACGATCGGCCCGAGCGCCGAGCCGCCCGCGAACGCGCTCGCCCAGATGGCGATGGCGAGGCGGCGCTGCGCCCGGTCGAGGAAGGTGCTGCGCAGCAGCGACAGCGTGGCCGGCATGATCATGGCGCCGAAGAAGCCGAGCACCGCACGGCAGGCGATGAGGACCTCGGCGCTGGGCGCGAACGCGGCGGCCACCGAGACGAGGGCGAAGCCGGTCGCGCCGATCAACAGCAGCTTGCGACGACCGAAGCGGTCGCCCATCGCGCCCATCGCGACGAGCAGGCCGGCGAGCACGAGCGAGTAGCTGTCGACGATCCAGAGCTGCGACGCCGCGGACGGACGCAGGGCGGTCGAGATCTCGGGCAGGGCGAAGCTCAGCACCGTGTTGTCGACCGACACGAGCAGCACCGGGAGCATCAGCACGACGAGGGCCGCCCACTCGCGGCGCCCGGCGCGGGCCGGGATCGCGGCGACGGTGCGGGAGGGACGCGCGGGGCGCTGGGTGGGCGTGCCGGACATGACTGACTGCTTTCGAGGCGGGTGAGGCGGAGGCGCGGGAGGTGCGGTGCGAGGACGCGTCGGCGGTGCGGTGCGGTGCCTCGACGGACGAAAACCGTCCAGACGGTACAGTAAACCGTCTGGACGGTACAGTATCAGAATGAGTCCGCGCCCGTCAGCCCGCGAGAAGATGCTCGACACGTTCGAGAATCTCGTCGTCGACGACGGCGAGCGCACCGCGACGTTCGACGCCGTCGCCGCCGCCGCGGGCGTCTCGAAGGGCGGGTTGCTGTACCACTTCCCCACCAAAGAGGCGCTGGTCGACGGCCTGCTCGAGCGGCTGGCCGCGCTGCTCGACGACGACGTCGCTCGCATGACGTCGGCGCCCGAGGGTGTCGTCGACTACTTCATCCGGTCGTCGTCCCCGTCGGCCTTCCCCGACGACGACCCGCTCGTGCGCTGCATCTCGGCCGTGAGCAATCTGGCGGCGAGCGGCCGGCACCCCCGCGCCGGCGAGGCCCTCGTCGCGATGCAGTCGCGCTGGTACGACGTCGTGCTCGCCGAGGTCGGCGACCCCGTCGTGGCGCGCGTGATCAGCCTCGTCTCGGACGGCCTCTATTTCACCCCGCAGCCGTTCTCGCTCGGGGCGGGGTCGGGCGCCCAGTCGGAGGCGTCGATCGACGAGATCGTCGCCCTGTTGCGTCGGCTCTGACGCGCCGCCCGTCAGGCCGTCAGGCGCCCAGGCGCCCAGGCGCCCAGGCGCTCAGGCGCTCAGGCGCTCAGACGCTCAGGCGGCGACGATGCAGGCGGGACTGCCCAGCGCGAAGACGTCGAGCGGCTCGCCCGGCACGCCGGTCTCGGGGTCGAGCGGCAGCACGGCCACGGTGTCCGAGCCCTGGTTCGCGCAGTACAGCACGCCCGGCGTGATCGCGAAGTGCCGCGGCCAGGTGCCGCCGCACGACGCCTCGCCGACGACGCGCAGGCGCCCGTCGGCGTCGTCGGGAGTCAGCACCGAGATCGTGTCGCGCCCTCGGGTCGCGACGTACACCCGGCCGTTGTCGACGGCGAGGTGCGACGGGAACACGCCCTGCGTGGACGCCGAGCCCTCGAAGACCTCGACCGAGTGGTCGAGCACGAGGCGACCCTCGTCGTCCCGACGGAGGACGTGCAGGCGCGCGTCCAGCTCGCCCACGACGATCAGCCGGTCGCCGAGCCAGGCGACGTGACGCGGGCCGGAGCCGGACGGCAACGGGTGCGTCGCGACGACGGTCGGGTCGAGCGAGACGGGGTCGACGACGAACTCGACGAGGCGGTCGCTGCCGAGATCGCTCGCGATCAGGGAGCCGGTCGGCGTCGCGCTGACCTGGTGGGCGTGTGGTCGCTCCTGGCGGTCGAGCACGGGGCCGCGCCCGTGCGGCAGGGCGACGGTGCGTGTGATCCGACTCGGATCGATGGCGTCCGAGCGGAGCACGCCCACGGTGCCGCCCACGTAGTTCGACACGACGAGGGCGCCCGAGGCCGGGTCGACCATGATGTGACACGGCGCGGAACCACCGGTCGCCGCGCTGGACGCGGCCGACAGCAGACCGCCGGACAGCGTGTACGACAGGACCCGCCCCTCCGTCGTCTCGGACACCGCGTGCAGGGCCCCCTCGGTCAGGACCAGGAAGGACGGGTCGTCGGCCTCGACGACCTGGGCCGCCTGCCACTTCGCGCCGACACCGGCACGCTCGAGCACCGTCACGCCCGTGCCGTGGCCACCGCTGCTCGCCGTGTACGAGCCGATGTAGAGGCGTTCGGGAGGCGCGGACGAGGTGCCGGCGGGGGTGCCGACGAGCGGGACGGCGGTCTGCGAGAGATCGGGGTCTGGCGTGCTCACGTCGGCGTCAGGCCTTGTCCACGCCGCTGGCGATGCGTTCGTGGTGGTGGATGACCTCGCCGACGATGAAGTTCAGGAACTTCTCCGCGAACGCCGGGTCGAGGTGCGACTCGACGGCGAGTTGCCGCAGTCGTTGGATCTGGATGCGCTCGCGCTCGGGGTCGCTGGCGGGCATGCCAGCCGCCGCCTTGAGGTGACCGACCGACTGCGTGAACTTGAAGCGCTCGGCGAGCATGTGCACGAGCGCGGCATCGATGTTGTCGATGCTCTGCCGGATGGCGGCGAGCTCCTCGATCGCCGCACGGTCGGTCGGGCTGAGGGGGCTGCTCTCTCCGAGAGGACTGTCCAGTGCCATTCGGCGAGCCTACTAGCGGCGTGCGGCTGCCGCGGAGGGCGCGGGACCAGAAGACAGAAGGAGGCGCGCCCTGCGATCGCAGGACGCGCCTCCTTGGAGTTCGTGGCGGGTGGTCAGTCGACCAACGTGAGGGTGACCTCGACGTTGCCGCGCGTGGCGTTCGAATACGGGCAGACGTGGTGGGCGGCGTCGGCCAGCTCTTGGCGACGGCCGGCCTCGACGTTCGGCGTGTAGATGTCGAGCTCGACGGCGAGACCGTAGCCGCCCTCGCCGTTCGAGCCGATGCCGACGCTCGCCGAGACGCTGCTGTCTTTCGTGTCGAGACCGAGCGAGCGGCCGACGCCGTGCATCGCGCTCAGGAAGCATGCGGCGTAACCCGCGGCGAACAGCTGCTCGGGGTTGGTGCCCTCACCGGAGCCGCCGAGTTCCTTCGGCGGACGGGTGTCGAAGTCGAGGCGGTCGTCTTCGCTGCGGACGTGACCGTCGCGCCCGCCGCCGGTGGCGTGGGCGATGGCGGTGTAGGTGATCTCCAAAGTCATGTGCTCAGTCGATACCTAGAGTCTGGACGAATCCTGATGGGCAGCCAGACGCGCGTCGAGCCCTGCCCGCACGGCCGGCCACTCGTCGGCGAGGATCGAGTACACGGCGGTGTCGCGCCAGGTGCCGTCGGCCCGGCGCTGCATCCGACGCAGCACCCCCTCGAAGGTGGCGCCGAGCTTGAGGATGGCGGCCCGCGACCGCTCGTTGAGGTTGTCGGCCTGCAGCTTGACTCGACCGAAGCCGTTGTCGAACGCGGAGCCGAGCAGCAGGAGCTTCGTCTCGACGTTGACTCCTGCGCCCCAGACCTCGGGGGCGTAGGCGGTCCAGCCGATGTGCGCCGACTCGTTCTCGAGATCGAGGTCGCCCAGGGTGGTCGTCCCGACCAGACGCCCGGCGAAGGGCGCCGATGAGTCGGCCCCGGTGAGACGCACGCCGTACACGAGAGCCGTGTCCCACGCGAGGTAGTCGTTCATGAACGCGGCCCAGTCGACGTAATCGGGCCGATAACCCGCCGGGCCGCCACCCCAGCCGCCGGCGAAGACCTCGGGTCGACCGATGGCCTCGAAGAGCTCGGGGAGCTGCTCGCGGGTCAGCGGCTGCAGCGTGACGAGGCGGCCGACCAAGGGCTCGAAGGGGGGTCTGAGGGCGCTCACGCGACCATCTTCCCAGCCCGTCCCACCTGTCCCCCCTGTGGAGGACACGAGACGTCACCCGGTGGCCCACCCGAAAACCATCCACCCGGGCGCGTTGCCCCCTAGCCAGGGGCCACCCGGCCGGGTTACGGTACGGATCGTACGGCGACCCGCGCTTACCCCTCGCACGCCCGACTCGCACCCGAATGCGGATCAGGTTCAGGTCGTCGCGCTTACCCGAACCCGAAAGACCCGAACCCGTGACCATGAACCCTTCATGGCGCCGCACGTTCGTCGTGCCCGCCGTTATGACCCTTGCCCTCGGTGGAGCCATCGTGGCCGCCACCCCTGCCCTCGCCGACGAGGGCACGACTGCGCCGGACGGCACGGCCGCCTCGGCCGCACCGGCGGCGCCCGCGTCGGAGAGCGCGCCGGCTCCGGCCGCCGCTGCTCCGGCTGCAGCCGCCCCGGCTGCAGCCGCCCCGGCTGCGGCCGCGCCTGCTGCGGCGGCTCCTGCGGCAGCTCCGGCTGCTGCGGCGGCCCCGGCTCCCGCGCCTGCCCCATCGAACGCGGCTCCGGCGAGCGCCCCCGCCGAGACCGCCACGGCGACGGAGGCTCCGGCCGAGTCGACGACGCAGGCGCCTGCCTCGTCGGCGTCCGTCGATGACTCGGCCCGCGCCTCCTCGGAGTCGGCCGATGCTCCGGCACCGGTCGCCGAGAAGGCGGCCGTCGCGCCGCTGATCGTCGGCAATCCGGTGCAGGGCACGACCGTCTCGGGCCGCACGCTCGACTTCTCGGGCACCGCCGAGCCAGGTGCGACGATCGGACTCGTCGACCTCGGTCCGACGTCGACCGGTCAGTGGATGGCGACGGCGACGGCGAACTCCGACGGCGCCTGGTCCGTGCGCGTGATCTTCTGGAGCGAGGCCGCCGAGACGCAGAGCATCCGCATCGAGGCGTACTCGGGCGACGACTACCAGTCGGTCGTCCGCGACTTCTCGCTGCCGCCGGCACCGGCCGTCATGCCGACGCCGACCGTCACGACGGCCGTGCGCTCGGCCGACGGCGTCGTCACCGTGTCGGGCACCGGCATGGCCGGCTCGCGCCTCTTCGTCGGCATCGTGCCGACCGCGGACCTGAACGGTCAGGAGCCGACCGACTCGAGCCTGTTCGGCACCCCGTCGACGGTCGTCATCGGCATGGACCACAACACGCATGTCGGCGCCGATGGCACGTGGAGCGTCAGTGCGCGCCTCGCCGACGGTGAGTACACGGCCGTCGCGGACACGAAGCTGATCGACTCGCTGGGGACCGTGGTGCGCTACGGCTCGTCGCGGGCGCTGCGCTTCGCGGTCGTCACGCCGTCGACGCCGACCACCCCGACGACGCCCGTGACGCCGGTGACGCCGAGCACGCCCGTCGTGCCGGCCACCGTCGTCGACCCGGCCGACCCGGCCGACCCGGCGTCCGTGCCGACGCTCGCCGCGACGACGTCGGTGCCGATCTCGGCGACCGCGACCCGTCCTGCGGTGACGACCACCGCCTCCTCGGGGCTGGCCTACACGGGGTCGGAGGACTTCCTGCCTCTCATCGCCCTCGGCGGTGCCCTGACGGTCGCCGGCGTCACCCTGCGGATCGTCGGCCGACGCAGCCGCCACCGCGCGGCCCAGTAGGGCTTGCCGGCGGGACACGCGCCGAAAACGACGAACCGACGTGGTTAATCACGTCGGTTCGTCGTTTTCGCGTCGGCGGATGCCACGATGAGCGCATGAGCAGCGCCGCCTTGTTCAGCCAGTCGGCTGACTCCTTCGCCGACCTCGTGTCGCGCATCCGCCCCGACCAGTGGGAGCAGCCGGGTCTCGGTGTCTGGACGGTGCGGAGTCTCGTCGGGCACACGGCCCGAGCGATCCTGACGGTCGAGAACTACCTCGCGCACGACGAGCCCGGCGACATCACCATCCCGTCGGCCGTGCACTACTACACGGCGATCGCGGAGACGCTCGGCAGCGACGACCAGGTCGCCGCGCGCGGGGTCGAGGCCGGGGTCTGGCTGGGTGACGAGGCCGTGCCGCGCATCCGGGCCGCACTCGCCCACGCCCGGGAGCTGCTCGCCGCCCAGCCGCGCAACCGCGTCGTGTCGATCGGCGGCATGGGCATCGCCCTTGACGAGTACTTGCGCACCCGCGTCTTCGAGCTCGTCGTGCACACCATCGACCTGTCGCGCGCCACGGGGCTGCCGCACACGCTGCCGTCCGCCGCCCTCGCCGAGGCCGTGACGCTCGCCGCGTGCACGGCCGCGGGGCGCGGACACGGCGAGGAGGTGCTGCTCGCGTTGACGGGGCGGGCCGCGCTCCCCGAGGGGTTCAGCGTCGTGTGAGCTGCCGGTGCGTCGGCGTCGGTGCCTTCGGAACCTCGTTCTGGCCAACGAACCGCGTTACAACGAGGTTCATTGGCCAGAACGAGGTTCGGCGGGCGGCGGGCGGCGGGGCGGCGAGCTACCGATCGAGACGGTGCACGCCCGCCATGCGGGCCGCGAGTCGCGGGTTCTGGTACGGCCCAGGCCGACGCAGTGCCGCGACGATGCGGTCGACCACCTCGGCGGGCTTGTCCTGACTCATCTTGTCCTTGGCCTGTATCCGGGTGACCCGCATCCGGAACCCCACGGTGCCGTGCACGATGCGGTCGGCGTAGGCGGAGTTCTCGAAGGTGCCGCGCATCCGGACCGGGTCGGGCAGGCGCTCCTCGAAGTGGTCGACGAGGCGGCCGAGCACGTCGAGGTTGTCTCCGTCGGAGAGGATCTCCGGGACGCCGTACGCGTGCACGACCGCGAAGTTCCAGGTCGGCACGGCAGGCGAGATCCCGTACCAGGACGGCGAGACATAACCCGAGGGGCCGGCGAAGACGACGGCGACCTCCGTGCTGCCGAGCCGGTGCGCACGCTCATCGGGTCGACCGACGTGACTGAGCAGGACGAGCCCGCCGTCGTCCTCCTCGACCAGGAACGGATAGTGCGAGACCACGACGCCGGTGGGGGTGGCACTGACGAGCGTCGCCCACGGATTCTGCTCGATCAGCTCGCGGATGCGTGCCCCGTCGTCGAAGGCGTACTCCGCGGCCTCACGCACGCCGCGCCTCCTCGTCCCCTCGCCTCACAGGGCGTTCCAGGTGAAGCGTCCCCCGAGCAGCGTCGCCGCGACGGGCATCTCGCGCAGTTCGTCGGCGGTGAGTCGGTACGGGTCGGCGTCGAGCACCGCGAGGTCGGCGATGTCGCCCACGACCGGCCGGATCCGGCCCCGCATGCTGGCGGCGAGCGCCACGTCGAGCGGCACGCGCTGCTCGGGGTGCCACGGCACTCGACCGTCTCGGCTGCGGCTCGTCGCGGCCGAGATCGCGACCCACGGATCGAGGACGGCCACGGGGGCGTCCGAGCCGAACCGCAGGGTCACGCCCGCCTCGTGCAATGACCCGAACGCGAACGCCCGGTCGGTGCGGCCGTGCCAGTGGCGGTCGGCGACGTCGCGGTCGTCCATGGCGTGCTCGGGCTGGACGCTGGCGACGAGACCCAACTCGGCGAAGCGGGCGAAGTCGTCGGCGCGGACGAGCTGCGCGTGCTCGATGACGCCGCCGAGCCCGAGGTCGGCGAACACGTCGACGACCTCGCTGTTCGCCCGGTCGCCGATCGCGTGCACCGAGGCGTCGATCCCCGCCGAGGAGGCGCGGGTCAGCAGGGTGCGGAGCTCGGCCGGCGTCACCGTGGCGACGCCGTGACCGTGCCCGGCGCCGTCGTGCTGCGCGCCGGGGTAAGGCTCCCAGCAGAGAGCGGTGCGGGTGTTGAGCGACCCGTCGACGACGACCTTGAGGCGGCCCATCGTCACGAGGCCCGTCGGATCGAGGCGGTCGCCGGTGCGCAGCCCGCGCGCGATGGCGTCGTCGAGCCGTACCGGCCAGACCGACGCCTCGACGCGCACCGCGTCGACGCCCGCGGCCACGCGATCCGGCCAGTGCGCGAGGTTGTCGGCGTTCTCGAACTCGACCACCCCGACGATGCCCCGGCGGGCGGCCGCCTCGGCCGCCTCGCGGAACATCGCGGTCGTCGGAGGCAGGGCCGCGGCGACGCGCTGGCTCGCGTCGAACCACCGCGACTCGCTGACGACACCCGTCTCGTCGAGGTCGACGCCGACCCGAGAGGCGGCCGCCCCGTTCAACCAGGCGCTGTGCAGGTCGCCGTTGATCAGGACGACGGGCGTGTCCCCGGCCACCTCGTCGAGGGCGCGGAGGGTCGTCGGGGACGACCACGTGCCGTCGCGGTAGCCGTAGCCCGTCAGGAACTCGGTCTCGGCGCGACCGGCTCGGGCGAGCTCGTCGCGCACCCGGCGCAGCACGTCGTCCGCGCTCGTCGTGCCCGCGAGGTCGAGGCGCGACCGGGTGGTCGTCCACTGCGTGAAGTGGAGATGCTCATCCCAGAGACCCGGCGTCACGATGCGTGCGTCGAGATCGAGAGCCTCGACCCGACCGTGATCGACCTCCCCCGCCGGGGACAGCGCGGCGACACGCCCCTCGACGACGGAGATATCGACGAGGTCGTCGCCACCGAGCAGACGGGCGTTCCGCAACACGATCGACGGGCTCATGCGACGGGCACCGGCGCGCCGACCATGCCGAACAGGTCTTTCGGGTCGTCCGGTTCGGCGACGAGGTCGATCGGCGCGCTGAACCGGGTGCTCGCGGTGGCGTCGCGTGCGTAGCGCAGGGCCGTGAAGTCCTCGACGGCGAAGCCGACCGAGTCGAACACCGTGATCTCGTCGGTCGACAGTCGACCGGGCGCGGTACCGGTGATGACGGTCCAGAGCTCGGTCACGGGTGAGCCGGCCGGCAGTACCTGGATCTCGCCTTCGATGCGCGTCTGCGCTTCGTACTCGATGAAGACGCGGCTGTCACGAACGAGGGCGAGTTCCAGCTCGGTCTTGCCGGGACAGTCACCGCCGATCGCGTTCACGTGGGTGCCGGGCCGCACGTCGGCCGCCCTGAGTACGACGGCGTTGGCCTTGTCGGCCGTGCACGTGGTGATGACGTCCGCGTCGCGGGCGGCGTCTGCCGCCGACGACTCGACGGTGACGTCGAACCCGAGCGGGCGCAGGTTGCGGGCCGTCCTCTCGGCGGCGGCGCGGTCGGTGTCGAAGAGACGGAGCTCGCGGATGCCGAGTTGCGACCGGAACGCCAGCGCCTGGAACTCGGCCTGCGAACCCGCGCCGATCATCGCCATGCGACTGCTGTCGGGTCGCGCGAGCCACCGTGCGGCCAACCCCGACGTCGCGGCGGTGCGCAGGGCGGTCAGAAGCGTCATCTCCGCGAGGAAGAGCGGGTAGCCCGTCTCGACGTCGGAGAGCACCCCGAAGGCGGTGACCGTCTGGAACCCGCGGCTCGGATTCGACGGGTGCCCGTTCACGTACTTGAACGCGTAGAGCTCGCCGTCGCTGGTCGGCATGAGCTCGATGACGCCGAGCGCCGAGTGGCTTGCGACCCGGGGTTCGCGTTCGAATGACTCCCAGCGGCCGAAGTCGACCTCGAGGGCGTCGACGAGACCGGCGATGATCGTCTCGGGCCCGGTCTCGCCGATCCACGCCGCCATGTCGCGGACACTCACGAACCGCATCAGTTCACCACCGGGAGGCCGGCGGCGGAACCCGACGCGGCGTTCGTCCCCGCGGGGCCGATCCCGACGCTCGCCGGGATGCGCGGGGCGATGCCGAACGCCGAGATGTCGTCCGTCGTCTCGCCGTCGACAGCCAGTTCGGCGAGCACACGTCCGATCGCCGGCGTGAACTTGAAGGCGTGGCCGGCGCCGAGGGCCACGATGACATCGGGGTGCTGCTCGAGGGGACTGATGATGAAGCGGCGATCGGGCGTGAGCGCGTATTGGCAGGTGACCGTGCGCAGGACGTCGCCGCTGCCGGGGATCGTCGCGCCCATGAAGCCCGTGAGCTCGGCGAGCAGTAGGTCCGACGGCACGAAGGTGCGCTCGTCGGGCGTCATGAGGTTCTCGGACATGTCCCGAGCCGCCTTCACGGTGGGCTCCCCGAACGTGGGGAAGCCGTAGAAGCACTGTTCGTCCTCCCAGATCCACACGGGGAAGACCTCCCGGTCGAAGGCGTCGACGTCCGACGGCTTGAAGTAGGTGACCTGCTCCTGCATGGTGACGAGCGGGATGGCCGCGCCGAGGGGTTCGAGGAGGCGGTTGGTCCACGCGTCCGCCGCGACCACGACCTTGCGGGCGAGCACGTCGCCGGAGGCGGTCGTCACGACGACGCCGTCCGGTCTCGGTACGAGACTCTCGACCGGGGTGCGGTCGCGGAGCACGGCACCGTGGGCCCGCGCCTGCATCTGGAACGCGGAGACGGAGCGCGACGCGTGCACGATGCCCGAGTCGGGCGTCCAGATGGCCCGGACATCGGCGGGCAACGTGAACTGCGGCCAGCGGTCGTGCACCTCGACGTTCGTGAGCTGCTCGAAGGGGACGCCCGCCTCCGTGAGGCTCGTGACGAACGAGTCGATCTCGTAGGGGCCGTCGTCGGGGAAGAACACGAGCCCGCCCGTGATCGTCGTGAAGCGCTCCCCGGCGACCTCCTCGAATTCGGCCCAGTCGCGATACGCCGACTGGGCGAGGCGCACGTAGTCGGTGACGCCGTACGACGTCCGGATGATGCGCGAGGTGTCGTGCGAGGCGCCGCGGACGTGGCCCAGCTCGTACTGCTCGAACGCGACGACGCTGACGCCCTTGCGGGCCAGATGGTAGGCGGCGGCGCTGCCGAGCGCGCCCAGGCCGACGACCGCTACGTCGAATGTCTCCATGTGGTGGACCAGCTCTCTCTGTTCGTGGTTCGTTTTTCGTGTGTTCGGCGGCACGCCGACTCGTCGGGGGACGGCCCGCTCAGAGCACCTTCGCGAGGAAGGCGCGCGTGCGCTCGTGCCGTGGCGCGCCGAGGACTTCCGCCGACGGGCCGCTCTCGACGACGACGCCCCCGTCCATGAAGGTGACCGTGTCGGCGACCTCGCGCGCGAAGCCGATCTCGTGGGTGACGACGACCATCGTCATGCCATCGGCGGCGAGCCCGCGCATCACGTCGAGCACCTCGCCGACGAGCTCGGGGTCGAGCGCCGAGGTGGGCTCGTCGAACAGCATCAATCGCGGCCGCATCGCCAGGGCGCGGGCGATGGCCACGCGCTGCTGTTGACCGCCGGACAGCTGACGTGGGTAGGCACCCTCTTTGTCGGCCAGCCCGACGCGGTCGAGCAGCTCGCGGGCACGCTGCCGGGCCGGGCCGGTCTTCTCACCCCGTACACGGATCGGCGCCTCGACCAGGTTCTCGAGCACCGTCATGTGCGGGAACAGGTTGAATTGCTGGAACACCATGCCGATCTCGCTGCGTCGGCGAGCGATCTCGGAATCGCGCAATTCGTGCAGACGATCACCCTGCCGGCGATAGCCGACCAGCTCACCGCCGACGCTGATCGTGCCGCCGTCGATCTTCTCGAGGTGGTTGATGCAGCGCAGGAACGTGCTCTTGCCGGAACCCGAGGGGCCGAGCAGGCACGTCACCTCTCCCTGGCGGACCGTCATGTCGATGCCCCGCACCACGTGGTTGGCGCCGTAGTGCTTGTGCACGCCTCGCGCCTCCACCATCGCCGGCTGCTCCGTGGTGGTGGTGCGGGGCACCGGTGTCGTCGTGGTCATGATCGCGAACCCTTCGTCGGCGTCGGCGCCGCGGTCGCGGCGACTCGGGTGCGGGCGTCATGACGGGGCACGACCCCCCGGGCGATGGCGGCCCAGACACCGCGCTGCGGACCCCTCGTGTCACCGCGGCCGAAGTGCCGTTCGAGCTGCACCTGCCCGAGGCTGAGCACGGTGGTGATCAGGAGGTACCAGAGACTGACCGTGATGAGGAGGGGGATGACCTGGTACGTGCGGGAGTAGATCGCCTGGGCCTGCCAGAGGAGCTCGGGGATCGCGATGACGCTGACGATCGACGTCGTCTTGAGCATCGAGATCGTCTCGTTGCCGGTCGGGGGAATGATGACCCGCATCGCCTGGGGCAGCACGATACGGCGGAACGTCAGCGACTTGCGCATGCCGAGCGCGTTGGCCGCGTCGGTCTGTCCGCGGTCGACCGACTGCAGGCCGGCCCGCACGATCTCCGACATGTACGCGCCCTCGTTCAGACCGAGACCGAGAACGGCGGCCATGAACGGCGTGATCAGGACGTTCGTGCTCTCGCTCCAGAGGGTGGGACCGAACGGGACGCCGAGGGCGACCACCGGGTAGAGCGCCGCGAGGTTGAACCAGAAGATGAGTTGCACGAGCAGCGGGGTGCCCCGGAAGAACGCGACGTACCCGGTGGCCGCCGTCGACACGACGGGGTTGTCCGACTCACGGAAGACGGCCATGACGACGCCGATCACGACGCCGATGACCATCGCGATCACCGTCAGCCACACGGTCGTGACGAGACCGTCGAGCAGCTGTGCGTTGAGGAAGTAGCCGAAGACGAGACCCCACTGGTAGCGCGGGTTCGTGACGAGCGAGACGGCGATCGCCACGACCACCAGCAGCACGAGGGCGGTGACGACCCACTGCCCCCAGCGCCGCACCGGGACGATGCGGGCCGGGACCTCGGAGGCCGTGTCGTGCCGGTCGGACGTCACGGGTCCGGTGTCAAGCCTTGTCATCGGTGAACACCTCGGACTCGTCGATGGCGCCGCTCGTGACGCCCCACTTCTCGAGGATCTCGCCGTACGTGCCGTCGGCGATGAGCACGTTCACGGCCGCCGAGACGGCGGCCTCGAGCTCGTCCGACCCCTGCGGGAAGGCGAATCCCCAGGTGCTGGGGTCGTAGGTCTCCTGCAGGACCTCCAACGTGCCTCCGGATCGGTCCGCCACGTACGACAGGGGGCCGTAGTCGGACATGCTCGCGTCGGCGCGACCCGAGGTGAGGGCGAGCGTCGCATCGGGCTGGGTCGGGAACACCGAGATCTCGATCGGGTCCTCGCCGGCGTCGACACAGGCCTGATCGAACACCGGCAGGTAGTTGTCGTTGTAGACCGTGCCCTGCTGGACGGCGATGCGGCGGCCGCACATCGAGTCGAGGTCGATCTTCAGCGGATTGCCGGTCGGCACGATGAGCGACGTGCCGCCGGCGAAGTAGCTGACGAAGTCGACGGCGGCGAGGCGTTCGTCGGTGATGCTCATGGCGGCGTTCGCCATGTCGACGCGACCCGACTGGAGCGACGGGATGATGGCGTCGAAGCCGATCGCCTGATACTCGATCTCGACGCCGAGCACGTCACCGACGGCACGGAGCAGCTCGACGTCGTTGCCGACGAGCGTCTTGCCGTCGTCGGCGAGCAGGAAGTGCGGTGAGTAGCCGGGACCGCCGGTCGACACGATCGTGCCCGCATCGGCGATGTCGGAGGGTAGGAGGTCGGCGGCGGCCTGGTCGAACGTCCCGGCGATCGAGTCGGTGCCGATGGTCTCGGCCGAGGTCGGGTCGGCGGCGGCATCGGATCCGGTCGTGCCGGACGCACAGCCGGCGAGGAGGCCGACGGCGCCGAGCCCTGCGGCGAGGGCGATGGCGAGGCGTCGAGCAGGGGCGGTGGGGATGTTCATCGGGATGACTCCTCAAAGGCGTGAGATGGCAGGGCGTAGGGGTGGGGCGCTGTCTCTCCCCGCGTCCGGATGGCCCGGTGGCGAGGTGCGGCAACTATGGCGGGCACGTGTTTACCTGCTGTTACACTCCGCATCATGCGCAATTCGGACGGGTATGCTTTGCGACTGACGCGATGACCGAACGCGTCGTCCTGGGCATCCGAGCGGTCCGATTCGTCGCTGAGCGGGTCGATCCGACCGCGCCGATGAAGACGGGTGAGATCGCGTCCGCCCTTCGCCTGTCGCTGAGCAGCAGCTCGCGCTTGTGCACGGAACTCGTGGCTGTCGGGCTGCTCGAGCGGGGGCGGGACTACGGCAGCTATCGCCTCGGCCGACGGGCCATCCGCCTGTCGGGACGTGCGGCCGCACCGTCCGCCCGGGCAGTTCGCTATGCGTTGACGGTGGCAGCCCAGGTCACCGGGGAGACGGCGTGCATCGCAGCCCGCTCCGGCGACGACGTGCGCGTCGTCGGCTCCGTCGGCTCCGAGTGGACACTGCATGCCAGCGCTGACGTGGGCGAGCTCGTCGACCCCGCCAGCGCGGTCGCGGTCGCCGCGGGCGGGCCCGGCGCCCGGAGTGGTCATCCCGGATCAGACGGCTCCCGTCCTAGCGCCGACAGGCTCGTCCAATCGGTGGTGGGGCGGACCTTGGAAGTCGCGTCGCCCGTCTTGAACGACGCGGGCGAGCACGTCGCCGCCGTGTCGATCCGCCTGCCGATCAACAGGGCGGCCCGCGGTGTCCCTCGAGCACGGCGAGCCGTCGAGGTCGCCCGACGCAATATCGAGCCCTTGCTGTCGGCCCATTCGGCCCCTCGGCTCACGCCGATGTCGGCCGAAACGTCGACGCCGGCGGACACGTCGGCCGTCGGGTCGGCGCGGGTCGGCGACGCGGCCCCCTCGGCCCTCGAAGCGGCTGCGCTCCTCCTCGAACACCTCGCCGAGGGCGCGGACACGGTAGCGGGATCGGCCCGTGCCGTTCGGCTGCGCCCCGATCGCGCCCAGCGCATCCTCGAATCATGTCGTTTCGCCGGTGTGGTGACCGCCGACCCGGGCGACCCCCGGCAGCATCTGCGCTGGGGGGTGCACGCGTGGCATCGAGCGGCGACGGCACCCGTCCTCGTCGACGGTGGCCGTCAGCTCGTGGCGGATGCGGCGCGTCGCTCGGGCACCTATGGCTTCATCACCGTGCTGCGGGGCATTCGCAGCTTCACGATCGTCGAAGAACTCGGAAGCACCGACGGAGGCCTGGTGATGCTCCCGTGGCGTGGCCGACCGCACCCCGTCATCGGGTCCGACGGTGGGCCCACCCTCGTCATGGAATTCTCCCCGTCCGATCTGAGCCCGTTGTTGAGCCGCCGACACACCCCCCTCGAGCTCGCCGAACTCTACGACCGGATGCGTCAGGTCGAGAGGGACGGCGTGCTCACGATCCAGGGAATCGCCGAGTCGGGGCTCGTGTCGACCTCGGCGCCCATCCGCGACGCGAGCGGCGCGGTGGCCGGGGCGGCCTGTCTCACGGGGACGGTGGGCTCGACGCGGGAGCAGGCCGACAACGTCGAGCACGCGGCCCGAGAACTGGCGGCGTCGATCTCCGCACTTCTTCAGTGAGCCCGGCGCGTCGGGCGGTCACGGGGCGACCTCGGCGGCTCTCGCCTCGGCGGCTCTCGCCTCGGCGGCTCTCGCCTTGGCGGCACGGAAGTTCGCCGCGGCATCGGCGAGGGCGACGTCGGCGTCTCGGTGGAGTGCTTCGGTCACCGAGTCGAGATCGCTTCCCGACAGGATCGCCGCTCCGACCCGATCGGTGATCGCCTGGAGCACGGTGACGAGCGCGCTCGCGTGAGCGCGGACGACGAGCGGATTGAGCTCGGGGTCGGTGTCGCGGATCACCTCCGCCAGCGCCTCGGCCTGCTCGTCGCGGAAGTGCAACGCGTACCGACGCAGCACCTCGCTCTCGACGGATTGGGCGGGGTACTCGCCTCGGGCGAGCAGCGGGTCCTCGGTGACGAAATGGTCGATGTCGCCGTGCACCACGAGCCGCAGCGCGTCGGCGGGCGTCGCTAGCGGGCCCCGGTCGGCGACCGCGCGGCGGGCACTCTCGAGCATCTCGTCGGCGAGGTCGAGGACGAGATCCGGCTTCGTCGGGAAGTGGTTGTACACGGTCTGCTCGGCGACGCCCGCGGCGACGGCGACGGCGACCATCGAGACGGCGTCGTAGCCCTGCTCCGCGAAGAGCCGGGCCGCGGCGTTCGCTATCCGCTCGCGGATCTCGCGCTTCTTGCGCTCTCGGCGCCCCATCGTCTCGGTCACGACGCCCATCCTGTCATATTCGTTGGGGTTACCCCACGTTCGTGCTAGCCTCCGATTCGTGGGGTTACCCCACGAATAACGAAACGACATCGAGAGAGGCACACCATGGACACCACGACAGCGCGCGGAGCGAGACGAGTCCTGATCTCGGGCGCGAGTTTCGCCGGATTGACGACGGCCATCTGGATGCAGCGCCTGGGGTACCAGGTCATGATCGTCGAGAGGGCCACGGGTCTCCGCACGGGCGGCACACCGGTCGATCTCAAGAGCGACACCCTGGCGATCGTCGGCCGACTCGGCCTCCTGCAGGCCGTCCGAGACAGGGTGCTCCCCGCCCGCAGGACGGCCTTCGCCCATGCCGACGGCACGACCATCGCGACGATGGAACCCGAGCCCACGGCCGAGACGATCACGATCGACGAGTACGAGGCCCACCGCCACGACGACGTCGAGATCCATCGCGACGACCTCCTGGCCATCCTCTACGCCGAGGTCCGGGACACCGCCGAGATCGTCTTCGGCGACTCCATCACCGCGCTGACCGACACCGCCGACGGGGTCCGTGCCGAGTTCCGGGTCGGGGCCGCCCGCGAGTTCGCGATGGTGCTCGGCTGCGACGGCAACCATTCCGGCGTGCGCCGCCTCCGCTTCGGCCCGGAAGCGGAACACAGCCACTTCCTGCACCACTACACGTCGGTCACGGTCGTCGACGGCGCGCTCATCACCCCCTGGACGTCACGCATCCAGAACACTCCCGGCAGGACGCTGCTGCTGAACTCCTACGACGCGACGACCGACATCGCCCTCGTCTTCCACTCCGACCACGAAATCGCCTACGACTACCACGACGTCGACGCGCAGAAGCAGCTCATCCGGCAGCACTTCGCCGACGCCGGCGAACCGTTCTCCGCGGAGATCATCGAGAAGGCACTCACGGCCGGCAACTTCTACTTCGACAAGCTCAGTCAGAACCGGCTGCCGCGCTGGTCGTCGGGCCGGGTCGCGCTCGTCGGCGATGCCGCGTACTGCCCGTCACCGGCGGCCGGCATGGGCGGTTCCGTCGCGATCCTGGGAGCGACCGCGCTGCACGACGCCTTCGTCACGACCGGGGGCGACATCGAGGCCGCGTTCGCCGAATACGAGCGGAGCTTCCGGCCGACGGCCGAGACGATCCAGACGGAGACCGAGACGTTCGCCCTGCCGTTGATCTTCCCCGACACCGCCGAGGCGATCGAGGCGCGCAACGCGCAGCTGATCGCTCTGTGACGCCGGAGGCCCGGTGCCGGCACGCGAGGCGGGTGCCGGCCCGCCTCGCGTCAGCCGAGCAGGTCGTGCCGCACGACGATGGCGTCGCGGCCGGGGCCGACGCCGATCGCCGAGATGCGGGCGCCGCTCATCGCCTCGACGGCGAGGACGTAGTCCTGCGCGGCCTTCGGCAGGTCCGAGAACTCGCGGGCACCGGTGATGTCCTCGGACCAGCCGGGGAACTCCTCGTAGATCGGGGTCGCGTGGTGGAAGTCGCTCTGCGAGACGGGCACCTCGTCGTGGCGGACACCGTCGACGTCGTACGCGACGCAGACGGGGATGGTCTCGAGACCGGTGAGCACGTCGAGCTTCGTCAGCACGAAGTCGGTCACGCCGTTGATGCGGGCCGAGTAGCGCGCGATCGGGGCGTCGTACCAGCCACAGCGGCGCGGGCGGCCGGTCGTGGTGCCGAACTCGAACCCGTTGGCACGGAGGAACTCGCCCGACGCGTCGAACAGCTCGGTCGGGAACGGCCCCGCCCCGACCCGCGTCGTGTACGCCTTGACGATGCCGATGACGCGCTCGATGCGACCCGGCCCGATGCCCGAGCCGGTCGACGCACCACCCGCGGTCGCCGACGACGACGTGACGAACGGGTACGTGCCGTGGTCGACGTCGAGCATGGTGGCCTGGCCGGCCTCGAACAGCACCGTCTTGTCGTCCTCGAGCGCCTGGTAGATCTCGAGCGCGGTGTCGGCCACCATCGGCTTCAGCCGCTCGGCGTACGACAGCAGCGATTCGACGACCTCGTCGACCTCGATGGCACGCCGGTTGTAGATCTTGACCAGCAGGTGGTTCTTCTGGTCGAGGGCCGCCTCGACCTTCTGCCGCAGGATGTTCTCGTCGAAGATGTCCTGGATGCGGATGCCGACGCGGTTGATCTTGTCGGCGTACGTCGGGCCGATGCCGCGACCGGTCGTGCCGATCTGGCGCTTGCCGAGGAATCGCTCGGTCACCTTGTCGAGCGTGCGGTGGTAGTGCGTGATGACGTGCGCGTTGGCGCTGACCTTGAGTCGCGAGACGTCGACGCCGCGCGCGATCAGCGCGTCCAGCTCGTCGAACAGCACCTCGATGTCGACGACGACGCCGTTGCCGATGACGGGGGTGACGCCGGGCGACAGGATGCCGGACGGCAGCAGGTGCAGCGCGTACTTCTGGTCGCCGATCACGACGGTGTGACCCGCGTTGTTTCCGCCGTTGAACTTCACGACGTAGTCGATGCGGCTGCCGAGCAGGTCGGTCGCCTTGCCCTTGCCTTCGTCGCCCCACTGGGCACCGATGATGACTACTGCGGGCATGGTGGTCTCCTCGCGATCGGGGAACGCACCCGGACACAGGTGCACCTAAGTCTACAGACCGGGTCGGTCACGTGACCGGGCGGCCGGTTGGCGCCGCGAGCGCAGGAGGCACGGTACCGGTCTCGCGGACCGGCACCGTGCCTCCTCGGGTCGCGTCGGCTACGCCAGCCGCTGCACCGTGACGTGCGCTCCGTGCTCGTGCAGCGAGTCGAGCGCGGCCAGGTACGCCTCGACGAAGCGCGGGTCGTCGACGAGGTCGCCGAAGAGCTCGCGGTCCTCGATGAAGGCGGTCGGGTGCTCGTGCTGCGTGCGCGCGGTGGCGGTCACACGGTCGGCGACGCGGTCGACGACGGTGATCTCGGCGCCTTCCTCGTCGACGCCCTCGGCATAGCGGGCCCAGCTCGCCACGATCGCGGCCGACCGGGTGATCTCGCCGCCCGACGCGAGGTTCTCGCGGACGACGGGCAGCAGCCACTTCGGGATGCGGTCGCTCGACTCGGCGCAGAGCCGCGCCAGGGTGTCGCGCACCTCGGGGTTCTGGAACCGCTCGATCAGCGTCGCCTTGTAGTCGTCGAGGTCGATGCCGGGCACGGGGGCGAGCGTCGGGGTCGCCTCGAGGTCCATGTACTTGCGCAAGAAGGACGCGATCGCCGGGTCGCCCGTCGCCTCGTGGGCGTAGCGGTACCCCGACAGGTAGCCGAAGTAGCAGAGCCCCTGGTGGCTCGCGTTGAGCAGGCGGAGTTTCATGAACTCGTACGGCTCGACGTCGTCGACCATCTGCACGTCGGCGTCCTCGTACGGCGGGCGGCCGAGCGGGAAATCGTCCTCGAGCACCCACTGGAAGAACGGCTCGGCCACGACCGGCCACGCGTCGGCGATGCCCAGCCGGTCGCGCACCTCGGCCCGGTCGTCGTCGCTCGTGACCGGTGTGATGCGGTCCACCATGCTGTTCGGGAAGGCGACGGTCTCGCGCATCCACGTCGCGAACGACGGGTCGATGAGCTCGGCGTACGCGCTGAACATCTTCTTCGCCACGTGGCCGTTGCCCGGGATGTTGTCGCACGACATCACGGTGAACGGCTCGATGCCGCGCTCGCGTCGGCGCTGCAGGGCCGCCGTCACGAGTCCGAAGGTCGTGTGCGGCAGGTCACCGGCGGCCACCGCGGCGAGGTCGGCCTGCACGGCGGGGTTCGACTCGTCGAATTCCCCCGTGACGTGATGGAAGTTGTAGCCACCCTCGGTGACGGTGAGCGAGACGATCTTCGTGGCCGGTGACGCCATCCGCTCGATCACCCCGTCGGGGTCGTCGACCGCGAGCAGGTAGTCCACGATGCTGCCGATGACCCGCGCCTCCCGCGTTCCGTCGGCGTGCTTCAGCACGAGCGTGTAGAGCCCGCCCTGGGCGTCCATCACCTCCTTCATCTTGCGGTCCTGCTCGAGCACGCCGACCCCGCAGATCGCGAAGTCGAGCGCCCTGCCCTCGGCGAAGAGGCGGTCCATGACCATCGCCTGGTGCGCGCGGTGGAACCCGCCGACGCCGAAGTGCACGATGCCGGCGGTGAGCGTGGAGCGGTCGTACGAGGGGACGGTGACCCCGGCCGCGGCGAGCGCGTCGAGGGAGTCGGGCGAGAGGGCGATCGGTGCGGCGGCGGGCGCCTCGGTGCGGGGTGCTTCGGTGTCGGTCATGAGTTCTCCGTTGAACAGGTCGAGATGAGAGAGGAGGAGGCGCGATCTACTTCACGGCGCCGAGCGAGAGTCCCTGGACGAGCTTGTCCTGGGCGGCGAACCCGGCCACGAGCACCGGGAACGACACGGCGACGGCCGCGGCGCACACCTTGGCCAGGAAGAGCCCCTGGCTGGTGACGAACCCGGTCAGGAAGACGGGCGCCGTGATCGCCTGCGTGCCGGTGAGCACACTCGCGAAGAGCAGTTCGTTCCAGCTGAAGATGAAGCAGATCAGCGCGGTGGCGGCGAGGCCGGGGCCGGAGATCGGCACGATCACGCGACGGAAGATCGACAGCAGGTTCGCGCCGTCGAGCGCCGCGGCCTCGAGGATCTCGACCGGGATCTCGCTCAGGAACGACCTCAGCATCCACACCGCGATCGGCAGGTTCATCGACGTGTAGAGCACGATCAGCAGCCCGACGCTGTCGAGCGCTCCGACCTGCTTGGCGATCAGGTAGATCGGCAACAGGCCGGCGACCATCGGCAGCATCTTGGTCGACAGGAAGAAGAACATCACGTCGGACCACTTCTTCACCGGCCGGATGCTCAGGGCGTACGCGGCGGGCAACGCCAGGCACAGCACGAGCAGGGTCGAGACGATGCTCGCCGACGCGCTGTTGATCAGCGGCGGCCACGGGCTCGCACCCGAGTTGGCGCCGAAGAAGTTGGCGTAGCCGTCGAGGGTCAGCGGCGCGAACACCGACGGCGGGTTGGTGGCCGCCGACGTCTCGCTGTGCAGGCTGGTCAGCACCATCCAGGCGACGGGGGCGAAGAACAGCAGCCCCACCACCCAGGCGACGAGGCCGAGCAGGGCACCGCGTGCCCGCCCGCCGCCGGTGCGGCCGGCCGAGACCCCCGGTGCCGAGGAGGCGCGGGTCGGCCGGGTGCGTCGCCGTCCGTCCCCGGTCGTGGTCGCGCCGCCCGGGGTGCGGGGCGCGGTGGTCGTGGGAGCCGTCATCGGTTCTCCTCCTTGAGCAGGCTCGAGACGCTGCGCAGGGCGAACGTCGCGATGGCGATGGTGCCGATGACGACGACCACACCGGCGGCGGAGGCCGCCCCGTAGTCGTGCGCCTGGAAGAACTGCTGGTAGATCGTGTACGGCAGGTTGGCCGTGCCGAGACCGCCCGACGTGATCGTGAAGACCGCGTCGAAGTTCTGCACGATGTAGATCGAGCCGAGCAGGGCGGCGAGCTCGAGGTAGCGACGCATGTGCGGCAGGGTCATGAAGCGGAACACCTGCCATGTGCTCGCGCCGTCGACCCGGGCCGCCTCGATGACGTCGAGCGGGCGGCTCTGCAGGCCCGCCAGCAGGATCAGCATCATGAACGGCGTCCACTGCCAGATGAGCGCCGCCTCGACGGCCATCAGCGGGTTGTCGGTGATCCAGTCCGGCTGGGGCGCGTCGGCGCCGAACAGCCCGAAGAACCAGGTGAGCGCGCCGTTGAAGAGGCCGTACTCGGGGTTGAACAGCGCGTGCTTCCAGACGAGCGCCGCCGCGACGGGCACGACCAGGAACGGCGCGATCATGATGGTGCGGACGATGCCGCGCCCCACGAACTGCCGGTCGAGCAGCAGCGCGACGACGAGTCCGAGCACGAGGCTGACGAGCACGACGACGACGGTCAGGACGATCGTCGTGAGCACCGACATGCGCATGTTGGCGTCGGTGAAGACGTTGACGTAGTTCGAGAAGCCGCCGAAGGCGACGTCGTTCGGGTAGAGCGAGTTCCAGCTGATGAACGAGACGATGATCGTGATGACGAACGGCACCTGGGTGACGGCGATCACGAAGATCAGGGCGGGCAGCAGGGGCGCCCGGCGGGCCCACGCCCCGGCCCGGGCCAGGGCTGCCGCATCCTTGCGAGGAGTGCGGAAGCCCGGGGCCGCGGGCCGGGGCTCGTGCGGAGCCGGCGCTTCGACGGTTGCGGTCATGACTACTTCTGGTACTTCTGGCTGACCTTCTCGGCCAGTCCTTGACCCTTGCTCAGCGCCTCCTGGACGCTCTGCTTGCCGGCGATCGCCGCGCTCACGTCCTGGGAGACCTGCGTCGCCATGTCGGCGAACTCGGGGACGGCGACGAACTGGATGCCCGGGGCCGGTCGGGGCTGGAGACCCGGGTTGTCGGGGTCGACACTCGAGATCGCCTGCTCGGTCTGCGCGTAGAACGGAGCAGCCGCCTTCTGGTAGTCGGCGTTCTGGTACGTGCTGGAGCGCTTGCCGGCGGGCACGCTCGACCAGCCGATCTTGTCGGCGACGAGCTCCTCGTACTCCTTGCTCGAAGCCCACTCGACGAACTTCGCGGCCGCGTCCTGGTTCTTGCCGGCCTTCTGGATGCCCCAGGCCCACGTGTACAGCCAGCCCGAGCTGTCGGTCTTGACGACCGGAGCCGCGACGTAGCCGATGTCGCCCTTGACGGGCGAGTCGTCGGCCTCAAGGCTGCCGGCGGCGCTCGTGGCGTCGTACCACATGGCCACCTTGCCCTGCTGCAGGTTGTTCAGGCACTCGGTGAAGCCGGCCTGCGGGGCACCGGACTCGCCGTGGTCCTGGACGAGCTTCACGTAGAAGTCGACCGCCTCGGTGAACTCGGGGCTGTCCACCTCGGCGTCCCAGTTCTTGTCGAACCAGGTGCCGCCGAACGTGTTGACGAGGGTCGTCAGCGGGGCGAAGATCTGGCCCCAGCCCGGCTGGCCGCGCAGGCAGATGCCCTTCATGCCCGGCTCGGCACCGTCGACCTGGGCGGCGAGGTCGGCGACCTGCTGCCAGGTCGGCTTGTCGGGCATGGTCAGGCCCTTGGCCGCGAACACGTCCTTGCGGTACATCAAGAAGGACGACTCACCGTAGAACGGCTCGGCGTAGAGCTTGCCGTCCTCGCCGGTCAGAGCCTTCGTCATCGGCGCGAGGATGTCACTCTGGTCGAAGTCACTCGACTTCGCGACGGTGTCGTCGAGGCTGGTCAGCCAGCCGTTCTTGGCGTAGCTCGGCACCTCGTAGTTGCTGAGGCTGGCGACGTCGTACTGACCGGCCTGGCTCGAGAACTCCTGGCTGATCTTGGCGCGGACGTCGTTCTCGGGCAGCACGGTGTAGTTCACCTTGATGCCGGTGTCCTTGGTGAACGAGTCGGCGGTCAGCTTCTGCAGATCGACCATCTGCGGGTTGTTGACCATCAGGACGTTGACCTCGTCGGAGCCGCCGGCGGACGAGCCGCCGCCTCCTGCTCCGCCACAGGCGCTGAGGCCGAGGGCGGCGACGACGCCCACCGACATCGCGATCGTGAGCTTTCGTGCTCGGTTGACTGATCTCACGGGACCTCCATTGGTCGTGAACGGTGCAGTAATCGGGTGCGACGGGAATCCGAGGAGGTGCGGGTTGCGTAGCTCATATGAGCAGGCCTACTCAGATGAGAGGAGTCTGCCAGCACATCCACAGATGTGCAACCCATCTCAGATGAGCCATGATGAGGCGACCACGAGAAAGCGACAGCATGGATCGACGACCCTCCCCGCCCGACCGCGAGCGCTGGATCCTGCTCGCCGACCTGGCCCGCGCCTACTACCTCGACGACCTGTCGAAGGTGGAGATCGCCACCCGGTTCGACCTGAGCCGGTTCCAGGTCGCGAAGATGCTGCGGCAGGCGCGCGATCAGGGCGTCGTCGCGATCGAGATCCGCGACCCGCGCCGACCGTCGCGGGACGACGACCTCGCCGAGGCACTCGGTGTCGACCGCGTGCAGGTCGTCGACGTGGCCGAGCCCGGGGGCGGCGCCGGGGGCGCGGATCGCGACGCGACCGAACGCGTCGGCACCGCCGTGATGGGCGCGCTGCGTCAGACGCTCCGTCGCGGCATGACCGTCGGCATCTCGTGGTCGCGCACCATGGACCTCGCCGCCAAGTTCCTACCCGACCTGCCGACCTGCACCCTCGTCCAGCTCGCCGGGGCCCTGCAGGTGCCGGGCTCGGGCACGCTGCCGCAGGTCATCTCGAACCTCGGCGCCTCCCCCGAGATCACGACGCTGCCGATCCACGCGCCCCTCGTCGTCGACAAGGCGTCGACCGCCCGCGACCTGATGGGCCAGCCCGAGATCGCCGAGGCGCTGCACCGGGCCGACACCCTCGACCTGGCCGTCGTCGCGATCGGCGCCTGGCGACGCGGGGAGTCGAGCGTCTGGGAGAAGGTCTCCGACGCCGATCGCGAGGCCGCCGACAGCGCCGGTGCCGTGGGCGAGATCTCGGGTCGGCTGTTCGACGCCGAGGGCCGCGCCGTCAGCACGCCCCTCGACGAACGCCTGATCGGCGTGCGCTTCGACCAGCTCGCGCGCACCCCGCAGGTCATCGCCGTGGCGCACGGGGCCGGTCGCGCCCCCGCCGTCCTGGCCGCCTGCCGCGCCGGGTTCATCACGCACCTGATCGTGGACAGTACGCTGTCGGAGGCGCTCGCCGTTCTACTCGAAGAGGAGTCGTAAGTGACGATTGACCCGAAGCCCACCCGCACTCTCGTCGCCGGAGTCGACTCCTCGACCCAGAGCTGCAAGGTCGTCGTGCGCGACGCCGACACCGGCGAGCTCGTCCGACAGGGGACGGCCAAGCACCCCGACGGCACCGAGGTCGCCCCCTCGGCCTGGTGGGACGCACTCGTCGAGGCGATCACGGCCGCCGGAGGGCTCGACGACGTCTCCGCCATCTCGGTCGCCGCGCAACAGCACGGACTCGTCGCGCTCGACGCCGACGGGGAGGTCGTCCGCGACGCCCTGCTCTGGAACGACACCCGCAGCGCCGACGCCGCCCGCGCCCTCGTCTCCGAGATCGGCGCAGCCGAGTACGCCCGCCGCACGGGTTCCGTGCCCGTCGCCTCGTTCACGGCGACCAAGCTGCGCTGGCTGCGCGACGCCGAGCCCGAGAACGCGGCCCGCGTCGCGGCCGTCGCGCTGCCGCACGACTGGCTGACCTGGCGCCTCCTCGGGTTCGGGCCCCGCGCCTCCTCGGCTCTCGGCCCCGACCTGGACGCCCTCGTCACCGACCGCAGCGACGCGAGCGGCACGTCGTACTGGAGCCCGCTCGACGGCACGTACGATCTCGAGCTGTTCGAGCTCGCGCTCGGGCGACCGGGGCGCGAGGCGGCCGGGGCTGGAGCTGGGGCCGGTGCTGGTTCTGGTGCCGGGTCGGGCGCGGTCGTGCTGCCACGGGTCGTCGGAGCCGCGGAGGCGGCGGGCACGACCGTCGCGCACGCTCCCGTCCCCGAGGGGCTCGTCGTCGGTGCCGGGGCGGGCGACAACGCCGGTGCCGCTCTCGGGCTCGACGCCACGATCGGCGACGTCGTCATCAGCATCGGCACGAGCGGCACCGCGTTCGCCGTGACCGACGCACCCACGTTCGACGAGGGCGGCACCGTCGCGGGGTTCGCGGACGCGGCCGGCGGGTTCCTGCCGCTCATCGCGACGCTCAACGCCGCACGGGTGCTGTCGTCCGTCGGGGCCCTGCTCGGCGTCGACCACGACGAGTTCGCGCGGCTCGCGCTGGCCGCCGAGCCGGGGTCGGCCGGGCTCGTGCTCGTGCCGTACTTCGCCGGGGAGCGCACTCCGAACCTGCCCGACGCGACCGCGACGCTGGCGGGGCTCACGCTCGGATCGACGACCCGCGAGAACCTCGCACGCGCCGCCGTCGAAGGCATGCTGTCGGCCCTCGCCGACGGGGCGGCCGCCGTGATCGGCCAGGGCGTCGAGGCCCGACGGGTCGTACTGATCGGTGGTGCGGCGCTCAACCCGGCCGTCCAGGCGGTCGCCGCGCAGGTGTTCGACGTGCCGGTCGTCGTGCCGTCGCCCGGCGAGTACGTCGCCGACGGAGCCGCCCGCCAGGCCGCCTGGGCCCTGTCGGGGACGCGACCCTCGTGGGCGTTGTCGACCAGCGCCTCCTTCGACTCGGATCTGCAGCCGGCGATCGGCGAGCGCTACCGCGAGGCGCAGGCGCTCGGCTCGCTGCCGCGGTAGCGCGGCGGGCCGGGGCGTCTCCGGGCCGCGAGCCGGGGCGTCCTCGCAATGTGCGACTCTTTCGCAATTCGCGACCGTGTGGGTGGGCCGAACGGCGGCGTGTCGCGCAGAACGGTCGCACATTGCGACGATGAGGCCGCGAGCGGGGCCGATCTAGAATCGACGCATGCCCGAGACCCGTACGACCATGGCCGAGGACTACCTCAAGGTCATCTGGAAGGCCGACGAATGGGCCGTCGACGGCGAACCCGGCGGCATCACGACGAACGAGATCGCGGCGACGCTCGGGGTCGGCGCCTCGACCGTGTCGGGCAACCTGCGCAAGCTCGAACGTGACGGCTACATCGACTACGAGCCGTACCGCCGCATCGCCCTGAGCGAGCGCGGGCGGCAGATCGCGGTCGGCATGGTCCGGAGGCACCGCCTGATCGAGACGTACCTCGTCGAACGACTCGGCTACTCGTGGGACGAGGTCCACGAGGAAGCCGAGGTCCTCGAGCACGCCGTCAGCGATCGGCTGCTCGACCGCTTCGACGACGAGCTCGGGCACCCCACGGCCGACCCGCACGGCGACCCGATCCCGGCCCGCGACGGCACCGTCGTCCGCCCGGTCGCGCATCGACTCGGCGAGTTCACGGCCGGGGAGTGCGGGTTCGTGGTCCGCGTCTCCGACGACGAGCCGGAGCTGCTGCGCTACCTCGCCTCACTCGACCTGAAGGTCGGAGCGCACGTCCGGGTGGAGGCACGGCGCGATTACGCCGGATCGCTCTCGGTCGTCCGCACGGACGCCCACGACACCCCGCTCGACACGATCGAGCTGGCGGGCACCGCGGCCGCCGCCGTCTGGGCGAGCTCGGAGCCGCACGCGCACACGGCGTGACGCCCGCCCGCCCGCGCACCCGCGCCTCCTGAACGAAGTGACCCGTCGGGTCGATGTTCGGGCTGAACATCGACCGTTAGCGACACTTCGTCGAGGACCCTCTGAACGAAGTGACCCGTCGGGTCGATGTTCGGGCTGAACATCGACCGTTAGCGACACTTCGTTGAGGACCCTCTGAACGAAGTGACCCATCGGGCTGATGTTCGGGACAGACATCAGCCCATAGCGACACTTCGATCGGAGAAGAGGAGACGGCAGCGGAGCGGGCCGGCGGCGCGGGACGGCGGCGCGCTAGCGGCGCAGGGCCGGGTCGGCAGTCGCCACAGCAGCGGGCGCGTCGGCCGGGTCGGCAGCCGCCGCGAACGCCGACGGGCGTCGGAACGGCGCGGCGAGCGTCGGCAGGATGTGCCGGCGGTGCACGACGAGCGCCGCGATCGCGATGGCGATCTGGATCGCGCTGAGCACGTACCGCCCGGTCGTGTCGGTCACGACGAACTGCACCGCGAAGATCGCGACGAGCGCGATGGCCGACCACCGGTGGAACCTCAGCGCCACGATGATCGCGACTCCCATGACGGTCTGCGACGCCGTGAGGACGAACTCCTCGACCTGGCGTGCGTCGAGGGGCAGCGCCGATCCGCCGCCGCCGACCGCGTGGGCGATCGGCAGCGATCCGACGAGCAGGCTCCACTGGTTGATCTTTGAGGCGATCAGGGTGCCGATCGCGGCCGCGCCGAGCCCGCGCAGCGCGAACAGCACGGCGACGATGAACTCCGGCGCCTCGGAGGCGAGCGGCGCCAGCCACTGCACCAGGAAGTAGCTGTCGAGCCCCAGCGCGGTGCCCGAGTCGACGAGGGCGGTCGCGAACGGCTCGGCGGCGCTCAGGATGATCGCGGCGCTGACCACGAACATCGCGATGACCGTGATGCGGCGCTGCGTCTGCGGCATGTGGGCGATGTGCGCGGCGGTGCCGACGAACTCCTCCTCGCCGTCGTCGTCGTGCACCTGGCCGGCGCGCCAGAGGTACGCGACGAACACGAGGATCAGCAGCGCACCGAACCAGATCGGGATCGAGCCCATCAGCGGGATCGCGAACGCGACGATCGCGAGGAGGGCCAAGAAGCCGATGTCGAGACGCGAGTCACGCGGCAACTGCAGGAACGTGGGCAGACGCGACGGGCTCGCGGAGCCGGCCCGCGCCTCCTTCGCCTTCTCGCGCGCGACGCGGCGCACGACGGAGATGCCGACGAACACGACCAGCGGCCAACCGAAGCCGAGCAGCAGACGGTTCGAGCCGGTCATGTTGGCCGCGGCGAAGGGCAGGTACGACTCGTCGTAGCCCGACCGGAACGCGTAGTAGAGGTCGACGGCGTACTCGGGCAGCACCGCGATGAGGGCGAGGATCGCGATCGCGAGGGCTCCGGAGATGTCCTTCTGGGCGGCCTCGGCGGCCCACGCGAGCAGGAACGACGCCGCGACGACGGCAGCGCCGAAGACGACCAGGTCGAGCACGGGGTTCGGCGTAAAGCCCGTGATGCGGAAGACGATCGCGGGTGACGCGATCGCCAGGCAGAGGATGATGCGGCGCAGCAGAGGGCCGGGCACGGTGACTCCTTCGGTCGGTCGCGACCGAGCGACCGCCGGAGGGCAGGGGGATGCTTCGGCCGCAGAGAGGGCCGAAGGTCTCGCTCGCCTGCCCGGTGCACGATGTGCGGTGGACGGGTGGCACGCCGGGCCGATCATCGTGATGGCCAGTATGTCGACGTACGCGCTTCGTGTGCCGCCGGGCCTGCCCGCCGGCACACGATGGGAGCTACTCCCCTTCGTTGCCTCCACCCTGACACGGCGTCGGCGGCATTTCCATGCCAGCGCATGTATTCGGGATGCCGAATCGGTGCCCGCCGCGAGGCGAAGACTGCCGCGGGTGGCGCCGAACCCGCGCAGGGGGCGAGGAGGCGCGGCGCCGGGCCCCGGCTACGCCCCGCGAACCGCAGACGCCGGGTCGGCGAGCAACGCCTCGAACGCGCGCTCGGCGGCGCCGATCATGAGGCGGTCTCGACCGAGGGCGGCCCGGACGATCCGGACGTCGTCGCGCGACCCCGGCAGAGCCTGCGCCGTGACACCCGCGACGAGACGCTCGGGCGCGGCGCCGAACAGCGACCCGAGGAACCCGCCGAGCACGATCAGCTCGGGGTCGAACGTGTTCACCACGTTGCGCAGGGCGATCGCCAGCTGATCGACCTGTCGCGCGACCTCGACGGCGACCGGAGACCCGAGGGGCGCCGCGACCAGCGCGGCGTCGAGTTCGTCGGCCTGCCAGCGGGCGAGCCCCGTCACGGCGAGCAGTTCGGCCTGGCCGACCTCCGTCTCGAGGCAGCCGGTCGCGCCGCAGTGACAGCGCACCCCGGACGAGTTGACGAGCGTGTGCCCGATCTCGCCGGCGTACCCGCCCCGGCCGCTGAACGGCCGACCGTCGATCAGGACTCCCCCGCCGACACCGCTCGCGCCACCGTTCAGGTACACGAGGTCGTCAACGCCGCGCCCGGCACCGAACCGCGCCTCGGCGAGCGCTCCGAGCGATGCGTCGTTCTGGGCGCGCGTGGGTAGTCCGGTGACATCGGCCAGTTGGCGGGCGAACGGCTCGTCGACCCAGCCGAGATGCGGTGCGAGCCGCACGAGCCCCTCGTCGGCCCGGACCAGCCCCGGCACGGCGACCCCCACCCCGACGACGAAGCCGGTCGGATCGAGTCCGGCACGCAGCTCCGCGACCACCTCGGCGGCGAGCGCCGCGGCCTCGAGCGCGGTCGGCACACCGTCCGTCTCGCGGCGGACGCGCTGCCGGACGACGCCGTCCAGTCCGACGACCCCGACGGTGACGGAGTCGATCTCGGGGTTGACGGCGAACGCGACGACACGGGAGGCGGGCGCCACGATGGGGCTGGGGCGTCCGACGCGGTTCAGCCCCTCCGGCTCGGTCTCGGTGACGAGTCCGAGCTCGACGAGTTCGCCGACGAGTGCCGCGATGGTCGAGCGGTTCAGCCCGGTCGCCTGGGTCAGCCCCGAGCGCGACCGCGCTCCCTCGGTGTGCACGATGCCGAGCACCGTCGCGAGGTTCGACTGGCGCACCCGGTCGAGGCGGGCACCGCGGTCGGGCCCGGCGGCGCGGCCCGGCACGAGCGTGCGATCGGCGGCCGAGCCCGACGGCACGTCGAAGGTCGGCGTCACCCGTTCACCGGGGCGTTGCTCACCTGTCACCACGGCCTCCTCGGTCGAGGCTACAGCCGCCGACCCGGCCGGGCGGCGAGGGCCCGACCGGGTCGGCCAGGCAGCCCCCGCCAGACCGGGCGGGCCGACCCCGTCAGACCTCGACGACCGAGACCGAGGAGGCGGTGGGCGCGACCGACACCGTGCCTCCTGATCGCGTGACCACGAACGTCTCCGACGCGCCGTCGGGCGTCGTGACGGTGACCGGGCGGTCGCCGTCGGGCCCGGGGTAGACGCGGAGCGTGAGGCCGTCGAGGTAGTCGTGGTCGGGCCGGTCGTCGCGGCCGCCGACGGGGATGACGGCGCCCTCTCGCACGTAGAGCGGCAGCGTCAGCATGCCGTGCGTCTCGGTGCGCCAGAGCCCGCTCGCCCCGGCATCGACGGTCTCGCCGCTGAACCAGTCGGTCCAGCGGCCCGCGGGCAGGTAGACGTCGACACGACCGTCGGCCGAGAACACGGGCGCCACGAGCAGATCGTCGCCGAGCAGGTACTGCGTGTCGACGTACGCCGCGGTGCGGTCGCCGGGGAAGGCGAGGGCCATCGGCCGCATGACGGGGAGCCCGGTCGCCGACGCCGTCAGCCCCGCTTGGTACAGGTACGGCATCAGCGACAGCTTGAGCTTCGTGAACGTGCGCGTGACCTCGACGGCCTCCTCGTCGAACGCCCACGGCACCCGGTACGAGCTGCTGCCGTGGAACCGGCTGTGGCTCGACAGCAGACCGAAGGCGGTCCAGCGTTTGTAGACGTCGGCGTCGGGGGTGCCCTCGAACCCGCCGATGTCATGGCTCCAGAACGAGAAGCCGCTCATCGCGAGCGAGAGACCGCCGCGCAGCGTCTCGGCCATCGACTCGAACGTCGACGTCGAGTCGCCACCCCAGTGCACGGGCAGGGCCTGGCCGCCGGTGGTCGCCGAGCGGGCGAAGACGACGGCGTCGCCGACACCGCGCTCCTCTTCAAGCACCTCGAAGACGGCCTCGTTGTAGAGCTGCGTGTAGTAGTTGTGCATCCGCTCGGGGTCGGAGCCGTCGTGCCAGACCACGTCGAGCGGGATGCGCTCGCCGAAGTCCGTCTTGAACGCGTCGACGCCCTGCCGCTGGAGACCGCGCAGCTTGTCCTGGTACCACCGCGTCGCGTCGGGGTTCGTGAAGTCCACGAGCCCCATGCCCGCCTGCCAGAGGTCCCACTGCCAGATCGTGCCGTCGGGGTTCCGGACCAGGTACCCGGCGTCGGCCGCCTCGCGGAAGAGCTTCGAGCGCTGGCCGATGTAGGGGTTGATCCAGACGCAGATCCGCAGATCGCGCTCGTGCAGGCGCGCCAGCATGCCCTCGGGGTCGGGGAACACGCGCGGGTCCCACTCGAAGTCGCACCACGTGAACTCGCGCATCCAGAAGCAGTCGAAGTGGAAGACGCTCACCGGCATGTCACGGCGGGCCATCTCGTCGACGAAGCTCGCGACGGTCGCCTCGTCGTAGTCCGTCGTGAACGACGTCGACAGCCAGAGACCGTACGACCAGGCGGGCACGTGGGCGGGGCGCCCGGTCAACCGCGTGTAGCGGTCGAGCACGTCCGCCGGCGTCGGTCCGGCGATCACGTAGTAGGTCAGCGACTCGCCCGCGACCGAGAACTGCACGCGCTCGACGGCCTCCGACCCGATCTCGTACGACACGTGGCCGGGGTGGTCGACGAGCACGCCGTAGCCGCGGTTCGTCAGGTAGAACGGGACGTTCTTGTAGGCCTGCTCGCTCGAGGTGCCGCCGTCGGCGTTCCAGACATCGACCGTCTGCCCGTTCTTGACCAGCGGGCCGAAGCGCTCGCCGAGACCGTAGACGAGCTCGCCGACCCCGAGTGCGAGCTGCTGCGAGACGTAGTGCGGTGCCACGTGACGGGCGGTTCCGCCGCGGGCGTTGCCGATGGGCGCCCCGTCGAGCTGCGCGTCCGGCGTGACCGAGTGGTAGCCGACCGACTTGCGGCCACTCGAGGTGAGCACCCGCCCCTCGCTCTCGAACGTGAGGTCGAAGGGCGCACCCGCGGTGATGCGGGCCGTGAGCGGACCCGAGGTCAGGGTCGCGCCTCCTCGGTCGTCGACGGTGCCGGGCTGGGCCGGGGCCGGCACGAGCCCGGTCAGGTCGATCTCGCCCACCCCCGCTTTACCGCCCTCGGCCCCGACCAGGTCGAAGCCGATCTCGTCACGGCCACCGGCGAAGTGCGTGACCTCGACGCCGATCACGCCCTCCATCGGCGACGAGAGGGTCACCGTGAGCGTCGGACGGTTGAGCACGTCGCCGCGCTTGGCGATGACGGTGGTGGGGGCGGTGACGACGAGCGAGCGGGCGTCCGTGCCCGCGTCGACGTCGTACGCCTCGGCGGCATAGAGGCTGGTCACACCCGGGCGGGTCTGCCAGAAGCCGTCGGTGAACTTCATGTGGTGGTGCCTTTCGGTGCGGGAGCGCGGGTCACTTGACGGCGCCGGCGGTGATGCCGCGGGTCAGCGTGCGCTGGAAGATCAGGAAGAACACGAGGGTCGGGACGAGACCGAGGAGAGCGCTCGCGCTGGTCGTCGTCACGTCCATCAGACGGTCGCCCTGCAACGCCGTGATGGCGACGGGGACGGTCTGGTTGGCGTTCGAGACGAGGAAGGTCAGCGGGATGAGGAACTCGTTCCAGGTCCAGATGAAGAAGAAGATCATCAGCACCGATAGCGTCGGCCGGCTGATCGGCACGATGATGCGCCACAGGATCTGCCAGCGCGAGGCGCCGTCGAGACTGGCCGCCTCGAGTACCTCTTTCGGGAACGTCCCGTAGACACTCGACAACAGATACGTGCCGAACGCGCTCTGCACCACCGTGAAGACGATGATGACGCTCCACACGTTGTCGTAGAGACCCACCTGCTTGAACATGAAGTACAGCGGGTAGAGCAGGGCCTCCTGCGGCAGCATGTTCGCGAGCAGGAACAGCACGATGATCCACGTGCGGCCGCGCACCCGGCCGATGCCGAGCGCGTACGCGTTCAGCACCGAGATCGTGACGGCCAGCAGCGCCACCACACCCGAGATGAAGAAGCTGTTCCAGAGCTTCGCCGGGAACTGCACGCGGTTCCAGAAGTTGACCAGGCCGTCGAAGTAGAGCGAGCCGGGCAGGCTGAGCGGCCCGCCGTTCGTGTAGTCCTGCGGCGACTTGAACGAGTTGACCAGGATGAGCAGGAACGGCACGGCGATCAGCAGCCCGACGAGGCAGGCCGCGATCAGGATGATCCAGTCGGCCGGGGTGCGCTTCTTCTTGCGTGCCTTGTACTTCTGGGGCTTCCGGAGGCGCGGGTCGGCCGACGAGGACGGCGCACGATCGTCGCGCACCGGCGGGAGGAGGGTGGTCGCCATGATCAGCGCTCTCTTTCTTGCCGCTCGACCCGGTTCTGGGCCTTGATGAAGAAGATCGTGATGACGACGATGACGAGCGTCAGCGCCGTCGCGATGGTGGCTCCGTAGCCGACCTGCTGGCTCTGGAAGAACTCGCTGTACGCGTAGTAGCTCGGCACGATCGTCGAATCGCCGGGGCCGCCGCGGGTCAGCGCGTAGATCGGGCCGAACACCTTGAGCGCCGCGATGGTGCAGGTGAGCACGACGACGAAGATCTCGGGTCGGATGATGCTGACCGTGATCGCGCTGAAGCGCTGGAACCAGTTGGCGCCGTCGAGTTCGGCCGCCTCGTAGAGCTCGGGGTCGACCCGCTGCAGGGCCGCCATGAAGATGACGACCGGGTAGCCGAGCTGCACCCAGACCATGACGACCATGATGCTGAGGAGAGCCGTGTCGGGGCTGCCGAGCCAGTTGCGTTGCAGCTCGCCGAGACCCACGGCCTCGAGGACCGTGTTGAGCGCGCCGTTCTCGGGCCGGAGTATCCAGCCGATCACGATCGCCGCGATGGCGACGGGCAGGATCTGCGGCAGGTAGTACGTCGCCCGCAGGAAGCTCGCCAGGCGACCACCGAACTTGCGACCGACGAGGTCGAAGAGCACGGCGGCCAGGAGCAGACCGAGCACGGTCGGGACGACGACCATCGCGATGATCAGGAAGACGCTGTTGACGAACGACGTCCAGAAGCGGTCGTCGCTCATCAGCTCGCGCCAGTTGTCGAGCCCCGCCCAGGTCGGCGGGCGGATGCCCCGGTAGTCGGTGAAGCTCAGGTAGATGTTCCAGATCAGCGGCACCAGGATGATGACGGTGAACAGGACGAATCCGGGGATGAGATAGAGCCAGAAGCCGCGCCGCCCGGCTCCGGGCAGCAGGCTCTCGTCGGCGACGCTCGTCGAGCGGCCGCGGCGGGCCGGGCGGGCCGGCGTCGTACGCCGACCCACCCGCTCTTTCAGCGCCTCCGTCATCTATTTGCCGGTGATGTCGTCGACGCCGGACTGGTACTGGTCGCCGAGCTGCGTCAAGACGTCGTTCGGCTTCTTCGTACCGTTGATCAGCTCCTGCGTGCCGGCCACGAGCTGGTCGTAGAAGGTCGGCGTGGGCCAGTCGGGGTAGTACGCGAGTCCGTCGTCGTCGAGCAGGGTGTTGAAGTTGGCGATCAGTTCCTGACTCTTGGGGTCGGTGATGTCGGCGGCGTCGGCCTTGACGGGCACACCGCCGTTGTTGCCGATCAGGTTCTGGATCTCGGGACGCATCGTGATGTCGATGAACTTGTACGCGAGGTCTTTGTTCGCGGCGTTCTCGGGGACGACCCAGAGGTTGCCGCCCGAGCCGGGTGCGAAGTCACTGCCGGGGAAGAGGAACGTGCCCCAGTCGAAGCTCGTCGCCTCGGTCACGGCGCGGCCGTACCACCATGATCCGGAGACCATGATCGGTGCCTTGCCGCTCATCCAGGTCGTGCCCATGTCCTCGGCCTTGATGCCGGTGACGTCCTTCGAGATGAAGCCCTTGTCGACGTACTCCTTGAGCGTGTCGGCGGCGTAGCTCAGCTCGGGGCCCTGCCAGTCGACGTCGCCCTTGTAGAGCTGGTAGTCGTCGATGAACGAGCGGTCGGCCTTGGTCAGGGCCAGCTGGTAGAAGAGCTGACCGATCGGGTACTCGGCCCCGGCCTCGGCGAGCGGCGTGACGCCGTTGTCGACGAACGTCTGCAGGGCGGCCTCGAACTCGTCGTAGGTCGTCGGCACGGCGACGCCGTACTGCGCGAACATGTCCTTGTTGTAGTAGACCTCGACGTATTCGCCGTAGTTCGGGATGCCGTACCAGTCGCCCGAGCCCATGATGCCGTTCTCGTCGTACTTCGACGTGGTGGCGATCGAGGGCGCCAGGTCTTTGTCCCAGCCGTACTTCTCGACGGCGTCGTTCATGTTCGACAGCAGGCCCTGGCTGGCGAGCAGGCCGGCGGTCGCGTTGCCCTTGTTGTATTCGAGGATGTCGGGGGCCTCGTTCGAGTTGAGCACCTGGCTCGCGGTCGAACGGATCTGCTCGAAGCTCTTCTCCTCGAACTCGACCTTGGCGCCCGTCTCCTTCTCGAACGTCTTGATCGCCTCGTTCCAGGCGATGCCCATGGCGCTCTCCTGGCCCTCGAAGTGCCAGAGCTTGAGCGTGTTCGGGTCGGACGACCCGCCGCTCGCGGAGCATCCCGTGAGCAGGGCCGCCGTCGCGGCGAGGGCCGCTCCGACGGCGACGATGCGTCGTGCTGTGTTCATCTGTCTACCTCCTTGTAGAGGCCTCCCGTGACATTTCGTCGAAGCGTTTCGATTGTGGTGAAGCGCTTCGACGATTCACGGTCGGCGGTGGTGGGGTGTGATCGGTGGTGCGGGTGTGGTGGTGCGGCGGTGGTGCGGGTCTGTGGTGGTGCGGGTCAGGCAGTCATGGGCGGAGTGGCCGGGGCCGCGATCGAACCTCGGGAGATGAGCACGGGGGCGATGTAGTCGACGCCCTGGGCACGCTCGCCGTCGATCGCCGCGAAGGCAGCATCGACCGCGCGCGCGCACATCTCGTCGATGGGCAGCGGGATCGTGTCGAGCGGAGGCTCGAATTCGTCGGTCGGATAGCTCGCGCAGGCGGCGAGCACGGACAGGTCCCGTGGGATCTCGAGACCGAGCTGACGGATGCGCTGGAGGACCGCCTCCGCGGTGGGCTCGCTGCAGTGCAGTACGAGCGCCGACATCGAGGGCAGCGCCTCGCGCAGCTCGTCGAAGGCGCGCTGCGCGGAGGCGCGGCGAAGGTCGGCGGGGACGATACGGGTCTCGAGACCGAGATCGGCCGCCGCGGCCGTCCAGGCGTCGTCGAAGCGCCGGATGAACCCGGTGTCCCGCTCGAGGAACGACCCCGGGTGGCCGATGACGCCGACGACACGGTGCCCGGCGGCGGCGAGCGCCTCGGCCGACTGCCGAGCCGCGCCCTCGAAGTCGAGGTCGACACAGGCCAGGTCGGCGGCATCGCGCGGGATACCGATGAACCCCACGGGCAGGTCGAGCTCGCGGACCAGGTCGACGCGCTCGTCGACGGTGGTGACGCCCATGGCGACGACCCCGTCGACCAGTCGGCTGGTGGCGACACGGCGGATACCCGAGACCTCGTCGTCGGTGGCGAGCAGCAGCACGTCGTAATCGCGGAGGCGGGCGGCCTCGACGACGGCGGTGACGAAGCGCATCTGCGTGGGCTGGTGGGCATCGGGCCGACTGGGCGCGCTCAGCGCGATGATGTTCGTGCGCGAGCCGGCCAACATGCGGGCGCCGGCGTTCGGGCGATAGCCGAGTCGGTCGACGGCCTCGGTGATGCGCTGGCGCGTGCTCGACGCGATGGACCGCTTGCCCGACAGCGCGTACGACACGGTCGAGATCGACACGCCCGCGGCGTCTGCCACGTCATGGATCGTCGCCATCGGGACCTCACTGTCTAAACGCTTCGATGATTGCGAGGGCGACTCTACGCAGGTCGTCCCCACTACCGCAAGTACTTTGTGGCGCAACCCAACAAAATAGGTCGACATCACGCCACCAGCTTCCGCAAGCGGGCGAGGAGCACCCGATCGTGGGGCGCCCACAGGTCGTCGTCGCTGACGAAGATGACGCGCCACCCCTCGTCGGCGAACCGCTCGCGTCCCGCGCGGCGACCAGACACCCGGCCTGATCAAGGCCAGTGACTCGCGGAGCCTGGCGACTCCTCGGCGGCCAGCCAGCGCCTCCTCGGCTTCTTCCAGGAGTGACACGGGGATCTCGTGAGCTCGTGGGTCGGGCGACCACCGGCCCGCCACGGCGTCGCCGACGACGACCAGCTCGTCGAGCGACAGCAGGTCAACCGAGCGCGCCCAGGCTCGCACCGGATCGAGCACCGCGAGCCCGCCGATACCCGCGACGTGGGCAGCATCGCCGGGCATGCGGTGGGCCACGACACCGGGGTGCCGCGGTCGCCCGCTGGCAGCCACGCCCACGTGGAGATCGGCCGTCGCCGTCGAGAGGCGGCCGGGCAGCGGCAGACCCCAGAGACCGAGTGCCGTCGTGTGCGAGAACCACGCGGAGTCGGGGAGGAGCAGGGCGAGTGCCTCGGCCCGGCCGCGAAGCGTGTCGAGCGGCGAGACCGACCGCACTCCCCGGAACGGACGCTCGAGCCGCTTGGCCGCGAGCGTGCCGGCACCGACCCCGGCGAGTCGCGCCCGGCGCACGGAGAACGGCCCCTGCTGGAGCTCGGGAGGAAGCGGTGACATCTGCATGACGACACCGTGCCGGAGGCGCGCGCCCCGCCGAGACCGTACGTCCCCTTCTGTGGACGTCTCGGCCCCTGTGGAGGAGGCGCGGCGCGCGCGAGCGGGCAGAACTCGCGGATCAGAGGCTCCCGCACCCCGCAGAAGCGCCCGCTCGTGCAGCCGCGCGCGGGCCTCGCGAAAGAAGTTGCACACTTGTGTGCAACTTCGGCGTACACTCGACGGCATGGCCCCGACAGACAGTGCACCCGTGCGCGCCCCGCGCCGCGATGCCGCCGCGAACCGCGACGCGCTCATCGCCGCCGCGCAGAGCCTGTTGAGCCGCGACACCTCGGCCTCGCTCGAGGCGATCGCCGCCGAGGCCGGCCTCTCCCGCCGATCCGTCTACGGCCACTTCGCCACGCGCGACGACCTCGTCCGCGAGGTCACCCTGCGCGGTGCCGCCCGTGTCGGCGCGGCGGTCGACCTCGTCCGACTGCGCGCGGGCACCGCCTCCGCCGTGCCCGCCATCGACCCTCTCGTCGAGCTCGCAGCCTTGGCAGCACGCATCTGGGCCGAGGTCGAGAACGGCCGCGACATGGCCCTGCTCGCGGTGCGTGGCCCGCTCGGTCGCGAGGTCGCCGAGGTGCTCCGCCCGCTCCGCTCGGCGATCAGGGCGCTGCTGCGTCGCGGTGCCGCCTCCGGACGCGTGCGGGACGACATCCCGGTCGAGACGCTCGCCCGCCTCGTCGAGAACGCCGCCCTGGCCGTGCTGGCCGAATCGACCCACCGGTCGTTGAGCGCTCGCGAAGGGCATCGACTCGTGATGCTGTCGGTGCTCTCGGTCGCCGGGCTCGACTGGCGCGAGGCCGGCCGACTGATCGAGACCTCCCCCGAACTCTCCGGCGCCACCCCCGGCGCCACCTCCGGCGCCACCCCCGCCGACGCAGACGCCACCCCGAAAGGCACCTCATGAGACTCCATCTCGACTCCGTCGGCATCGGCGACGGCCCGGGGGCGGACCTCCCTCCCATCAGCGTCACGGCCGACCACCACCGCCCCGGCTTCGTGGCGGTCGAGACGGAGAACGCCCCGACCCTCGCGTCCCTCGTCGCGGGTGGGCGCATGAGCCCCGATCACGGCCGCGTGACGATCGACGGGAGGGAGGAGTCCGACGTGATCCGCGCCTCCTTCGCTCTCGTCGACACCCCGACCGTCGCCGAGCCCTTCCCGTCGATGCGGGTACGGCAGGTCGTCCGCGAGGAGCTCGCCCTCGCGGGGCGCCGCGCCGACGCACGGTCCGCCCGCGAGTTCATCGACCGGATCGGCCTCGCCGAGCACACGCAGACGCGGCTCCAGGCCCTCCCGACGGAGGCGCGCACCCGACTGCTCTGCGAGCTCGCCCTGCAGCGCGACGGCGTCCGCGGCCTCGTGCTGACGTCGCCCGAGCGACACGGCGGCGACGTGCTCGGCTGGCTCGACGTCGTGCACGACCTCGTGCGACGCGACGTCACGGTGCTCGTCGTCACGAGTCTCGCCACGGCGACCACGATCGACGAGCTGACGATGCCCGACTACGGGCGCGAGGCGGGCGGCGACGCCGACGACGACAAGACCGAAACCGCACCCATCACCACCACCCTCACCCCCTCCGACGACACCGCAGTCGCCCCGACCCCCGAAAGCGACCGACTGTGAAGATCCTCGCCCTCGTCCGTTCCGAGCTGCAGCGCCTCACCTCGACGCCGCTCGCCCGTCTCGCCCTCGTCGCCCTGATGTGTGTGCCGCTGCTCTACGGCGGCCTCTACCTCTGGGCCAACCAGGACCCGTACGCGAACCTCGACAAGGTGCCCGCCGCACTCGTCAACCAAGACCAGGGCACGACGATCGACGGCAAGGCCACGAACTACGGCGACCGGGTGACCGACCAGATCGTCGACGGTAAGGACTTCGAGTGGCACGTCGTGTCCGCGAAGGAGGCGTCGGCCGGCCTCCGCGATCAGACCTACGACTTCTCGTTCACGATCCCGAGCGACTTCAGTGCGGATCTCACGAGCGCGGACACCAGCGACCCCCGTCGCGCCCAGATCGTCCTCGCGACGAGTGACGTGAACGGCTACCTGTCGTCGACGATCGCCGAGCAGGCGGGCAAGACCATCCGCGCCTCCGTGACCGAGCAGGTCGGCAAGGAGGCCGCGAGCCGGCTCCTCGTCGGCCTCGCCGACATCCGCACGAACCTCGGCAGCGCGGTCGACGGGGCGAACCAGCTCGTCGCCGGCGCGGGGTCCGCCGTCGCGGGAGCGAACCAGCTCTCGACGGGCGCCTCCGACGCCGCGACCGGAGCGCACACGCTCGCCGACGGCACCTCGCAGCTGTCGTCCGGGGCATCCTCGCTGAACACCGGACTGCAGCAGCTCAAGACGAGCACCACGAACCTGCCGACCCAGGCCGCGACCCTCGCCTCCGGAGCGGCCCAGGTCGCCGACGGCAACAAGCAGCTCGCGGACGGCGTCTCGTCGGCGGCGGCCACGAGCGCCGCCGCGGCGGCCGCACTCCCGGCACAACAGCAGGAGGCGCGGGCCCAGATCCGCGCGGCCCTGCAGTCCCAGGGGTACACCGACGAGCAGATCGCGAACCTCGAGGCGACCTTCCAGCCGGTGACGGACTCGCTGACCGGCGCGCTCACGAATGCCAACACCCAGATCCAGGGCCTGAACGGCCAGGTCTCGGCCCTCTCCACGGGTGCCGCCCAGGTCTCGGCCGGCGCGGCACAGCTGAGCGCGTCGGCACCCGCCCTGACCGACGGCATCTCGAAGGCGGCCGCGGGCTCGGCGACACTGTCCTCGGGGGCCGCGAGCGCCGCCTCCGGGGCGTCGTCGCTCGCCTCCGGACTGGACACGCTCAGCACCGGGACGACCACCCTGCGCGACGGACTCGTCACCCTCGACGACGGGACGACCACGCTGCGCGACGGTCTGCAGTCCGGTCTCGGCGAGATCCCGGTGAGCACCGCCTCCCAGCGTGACGACCAGGCCGGAGCGATCTCCGACCCCGTCGCCGTCAAGGACCAGGCGCTCACGAGCGCGGGCACGTACGGAGCCGGCCTCGCGCCGTTCTTCATCAGCCTCGCGGCCTGGATCGGCATGTACGCGCTGTTCCTCATCATCAAGCCGATCTCGAAGCGGGCGATCACGGCCGTGAAGGCACCGGTGCGGATCTCGCTGGCCGGCTGGCTCGCGCCCGCGCTGCTCGGAGTCGTGCAGATGATCGCGCTGTACGCGATCGTCACGAACGCGCTCGGCTTCGGCGTCGTGCACCCGTGGGGACTCGTGGGCATGATGGCGCTCGCCTCCGTCGCGTTCGCCGCGATCATCATGACGTTGAACGTCTGGCTGGGCAGCGTCGGGCAGTTCTTGGGACTCGTCCTGATGGTCGTGCAGCTGGTGACCGCCGGCGGCACGTTCCCCTGGCAGACCCTGCCCGGGCCGCTCGCCGCGCTGCACTTCGCCCTGCCCATGAGCTACGCGACCGACGGCATCCGCCAACTGATGTACGGCGGCAGCCCGTCGGCGGCCTGGGCGGACGCCGGGGTGCTGGCGGCCTGGCTGGTGGGTGCGCTGCTGCTGAGCCTGCTGGCCGCGACGCGCATGACGAGGAGGCGCACCCTGCGCGATCTGCGCCCGTCACTGATCGGCTGACGGCCGGGTCGGGAGGTCGGGTTCGGCGCGCGGGTCCGGCGCCGGGTCGAGGAGGGCGATCCCTTGCCCTCCATAGTGTGAAATGTTACACTGAAATGGTGTAGAGGCGTCTTGCCGACACGATCGACCCCGATGGGGAGCCCGCGCCGACTCCCTCCCTCAGGAGCAGCCCGTGCATCCGACCGTCACCGCCTCGATCCCTCTCCCCGCCTCGTCGGGCCCATCAGGTTTCCCTGGCCGCCGGGTCGCCGCGTCGAACCTCCGGCTGCTCGTCCTCTTCGTCATCGACCTCGCCTGCTGGCTGATCGCTGGGGGCACGGCCCTCGCGCTCGATCGCGACGGGACCTCGATGGGCGAGCACAGCCTCCTCGGCTTCCTGCTCGTGGCCGGTCCGGTGCAGGCGGCGGCCGGGCTCGGCGCCGGGCTCTACCGCCGCCGTTTCATCCGGGGCAGCACGGCCGAGTTCCGCGTGCTGCTCGCGGTCGTCGTGGGCGTCGGCGTCTTGGCCTCGACCCCGCTCGTCGACCTGGTCACCTCGTGGGTCGCACCGGGGGCCGACTGGCACTGGTCCCTCGCCGTCGTCGCGACACCTCTCGCGTTCGTGCTGATGGGGGCGACCCGATACCTCTGGCGCGTCGTCGTGACGGCCCGGCGTCGACCCGACGTCGGCGCCCGGCGGGCCCTCCTCGTCGGAGCGGGCGAAGCCGCCGATCTGCTCATCCCCCAGTTGCAGGCTGACCGGCGCTCGCCGATCATCCCCGTGGGCATCCTCGACGACGACCCCGCGCGCCGTCGACTGCGGGTGCACGGCGTGCCCGTGCTCGGCGACCGCTCGGCGTTGGCCGACGCGGCCGCGGCGACCGGTGCCGCCGTGGTGGTCGTCGCCGTCGCCCGAGCCGACGCGGCACTGCTGCGCGACATCCGAGACCGGGCCACCGAGGCCGGTCTGGGTGTGCTCGTCCTGCCGCCTCTCGACGAGGTCCTCCAGCACGGAGCGCGACCCCGCGATCTGCGCGACGTGTCGATCGACGACCTGATCGGTCGGCGCCCCATCGACACCGACCCCGGCCGGGTCGCCGGGTACCTGACCGGTCGACGCGTGCTCGTGACGGGAGCCGGCGGGTCGATCGGCAGCGAGCTCTGCCGCCAGATCTCGCGACTCGATCCCGCGGAGCTCATCCTGCTCGATCGCGACGAGACGGCCCTCCAGGGCGTCCAGGTCTCGATCAGCGGCCACGGGCTGCTCGACACGACCGACGTCGTGCTGGCCGACATCCGCGACGCCGCGGCCCTGCACGAGATCATGGCCGATCGCCGCCCCGACGTCGTGTTCCACGCGGCCGCGTTGAAGCACCTGCCGATGCTCGAGCAGTACCCGGGCGAGGCCTGGCAGACCAATGTCATGGGCACCCTCAACGTGCTCGACGCGTGCGAGAGCGCCGGTGTCGAGACGGTCGTGAACATCTCGACCGACAAGGCGGCGGCACCGACGAGCGTCCTCGGGCGCTCGAAGCGCCTGGCCGAACGTCTCACCGCCGACCGGGCGCGGCGCACCGGTCGCCGCTACCTCTCCGTGCGCTTCGGCAACGTGCTCGGCAGCCGCGGCTCGATGGTCCCGCTGTTCAGCGCGCTGATCGCGGCCGGTCGCCCCCTCACCGTGACGCACCCCGATGCCACGCGCTTCTTCATGACCATCCCGGAGGCGTGCCAGCTCGTCATCCAGGCCGGTGCCATCGGCGATCCGGCCGAGGTTCTCATCCTCGACATGGGCGAGCCCGTGCGCATCCTGGACGTCGCACAGCGGATGATCGCGATGTCGGGCAGCGACGTCGACATCGTCTTCACCGGGCTGCGGCCGGGCGAGAAGCTCCACGAGGAGCTCATGAGCGTCGACGAGACCGACGCCCGCCCCGTGCACCCGCTCATCTCGCACACGGCCGTCCCGCCGCTGTCGCCGTGCGATCTCGATGCGACGTCGCTCGTGCCCGACAGTGGGATCGGGGCGCCCCGCCCCCTCAGCACGGCCGGCTGATCCCCCTCCGCCCCAACGATGTGTCGCGTCGGGCGCATGTTGACGATGAACTTTGACCGCTAGCGACACTTCGATCGGAAGGAGCTCCCGTCCCCTCAAACGATGTGTCGCGTCGGGTGCATGTTCGAGACGAACATGCTCCCGTCCCCTCAAACGATGTGTCGCGTCGGGTGCATGTTCGAGACGAACATCGACCGCTAGCGACACATCGATCGGAAGGGACTCCCGCCCCCTCAAACGATATGTCGCCTCGGGTGCATGTTCAGGACGAACATCGACCGCTAGCGACACATCGATCGGAAGGGACTCCCGTCCCTCAAACGATGTGTCGCGTCGGGTGCATGTTCGAGACGAACATCGACCTCTAGCGACACTTCGTTCGAGGAGAGGGGCGGGCGGACGCGGGCTAGCTCGGGTCGGTGGACTCGATCGCGGGGAGGGCAGCCGGGTCGGCATCGCGCAGGAAGGCGCCGAGGCGCTCGACCTCCGACGTCTCACCGATCGCCGACGCCGCACGCTTGAGCGCGTACAGCGAGCGGAGCACACCGCGGTTCGGTTCGTGCGACCACGGCACGGGACCCTGGCCGCGCCACCCGGCCTTGCGCAGGGAGTCGAGGCCGCGGTGGTAGCCGACCCGAGCGTAGGCGTACGACTCCAGGTGCGCACCCCGCGCCTCCGCCTCGTCCGCGAGCAGAGCCCAGGCGAGCGACGAGGTCGGGTGCGCCACGACGACATCGGCGACGGGTTTCGCGGCGAGATCGGCGAGCACCTCGGGCTCGGCGGGCAACAGGGTCTCGGGCACGCCGAGGAGGTTCGCGTTGGTCATCCGTCCACCGTACGGTGTCGCGCCGACAGGTCGCAGCGTGTCGCGTTCGCGACGTCGTGTCGTGCACGAACGGCACACGATGCCGCAAACGCCACACGACACCGGCAGCAGCAGCAGCCGCCGCCGCAACCGCAGCCGCAGCCGCAGCCGCAGCCGCAGCAGTCCCTACAGCCCGATCAGCCCGCGCTTGTGCGCGACGTCGACCGCCTCGCGCCGACCCGAGACGCCGAGCTTGCGGTAGATGCTCCGCAGCTGGGTCTTCACGGTGTTCACGGACACGTGCAGCTCGCGGCTGACCTCGGGCAGGCTCAGGTCGCTGGCGAGGCGCCGCAGCACGACGGCCTCGCGGTCGGACAGCGAGACGCCGTCCCCCTCGGCCGACAGGTCGGCGGCCAGGTGTGCGCCGGGCGCGAGCATGTCGCGCGCGCGGGTGTCGCCGCCGTACGCGGCCTCGTCGACCAGCGCCTCCAGGTCGTCGCGCGGGACGGTCAGCAGCACCGAGCGCAGACCGGTGTCGACGAGCCCGTCGACGAACGCGGCGAACGTGACGCGGGCGGCGTCTGTCCGGCCGAGTCGTTGCTCGACGACCGCGCGCATCAGGGTCAGCTCGCTCCGCACCCGCGGGGTCAACGGCGAGTGCAGGAGACCCGCGACGACGTGGTCGTGCGCCCGGCGCGCGTCCCCGCGCAGCAGGTGCACCGCGGCGCGCTGCACGGCCACCGACACCGAGTCACCCGGCAGCAGCTCGAGCTCGGAGTCGGCTCGGTTCACCCGTCCCACGGCCAGCAGCAGTCGGGCCCGGGTGATGGCGAGGGTCTCGGTCATGACGCCGATCGCGGGCGACCGCAGCCGGAACCGCACGACCTGCGCCTCGAACTCGGGCAGGTACGCCGCCGCGGTGGCCCGGCCGAGCGCGATCGTCGCGTTCGCGCGCAGCATGAGCAGCACGGGCCAGTGCTCGTAGGAGCCGAGCACGGGGTCGACGTCGGCGAGCAGGCGCAGGGCCTCGTCCGGCCGGAAGTCCTCGAGGGCGAGCACGGCTCGCGAGACGTCGACGGCCATGCCTCCGGGCGCGCGGGTCTGGGCCCCGCCCTCGACGAGCGTCCGCGCGATCGTGACGTCGCCGAGCAGCGCATGGATCAGAGCGGTCAGGCCGAGCGAGTGCCACTGCTGCGCGGGCGCGTCGGGCCCGACGGCCACGGCGTACGACAGGGCGAGCGACGACAGCGCCCGCTCGTCGTCCCCGCCGAAGAAGTACGTCACGCCGATCTGATCGTGGATGAACGGCAGGACGGGTCCGAGCTCGTCGCGCTCGGCCGGCGAGAGGGAGGGCAGCAGGGCGGCGGCGGCATCGGCTGCGGCGATCGCTCCGTCGACGTCGCCGACGCGCCGTCGGGCCTGCGCGTCGAGTGCGAGCAGGAAGACCCGGTCGGCCGGCGGCAGACCGGCCAGGCGCGGCGTGATCGCCGCGATCGTGGCCTCGTGGGCCTGTGCAGCCCGGGCCTGGTGCATGCGCACGCTCGAATAGGCGAGGGCCGTCATGGCGAGCACGACGGGGTGCCGGTAGGTCCGGCGGCGGGGCAGCGGTCCGAGGATCGGCACGAGCTCGCTCGCGTACCGACCCGAGAACCGCGTCCAGAAGCGGCGCAGCACGGTCGACAGCAGCGGCATGTCGAGCAGGGCGGCGGCCGATTCGACGGCGACGAGCGGCAGGTCGTTCTCGAGCGACCAGGTGGCGGCGGTGTGCAGCAGTTCGCGGTGCAGCGCCGGCCGCGCAGCGGCGAGCTCGCTGCCCAGCGCCTGGCGGATGACCGGATACAGCCGGAACTCCCCGGTCGCCCCGCGACTCGCGGTCAACCAGACCCCCGCGCCCTCTCGCCAAGCCGTGTCGAGCAGCGGTGTCGCGTCGTCGACCCCACCCAGGCGGGCCGCGAGCCGAGCCGGCAGCAGGCCGACGACGGAGACCCGCCGCAGGAACTCCAGCACGGGCGTGTCCCCGAGCGTGGCCACGAGCACGGCACGGACGTAGTCGACGGCGTTGCGCACGAGCGCGTCGTCGAGCGACTGCCCGTCGCGGTCGACGAGGAGGCTCGGGTCGGCTTCACCCCTCGCCACCGTCGCGCGGGCGGCCGCCACCACGGCACCGGGGTGCCCGGCCGTGGCGGCCTGCAGCCCGGCGAGACGGTCCTCGCGGCAGGGCCGCCGCAGGACTCCCGACACCACGGCGGCCGTCTCGGGCAGCGTGAAGACGAGTCGGGCGGCGGGGATGACGATCGTGTCGAGCCGCGACATCGACCCCGGGTCCTCCAGCGGCCCCTGACGACGGGTGGCTGCGATGCAGCGCACGCTGTCCACGTCGCGCAGCACCGCCTCCAGGTCGTCGATCGCGGAATGATCCTGGACGGCCTCGAGTCCGTCGAGCACGACGACGAGGGGCTGGCCGAGCGACCGGAAGAACCGCACCAGACCGGCCCGCGACTCCGCCGCCGGGGACGCCACGGCGTCCGGTGCGAGCCCCGCGTCGACGACCGCCGCCACGACCGCACGCCGCAGTCCGGTCCGGCTCGTGTCGAGGTCGCCGTCGAGGGTCAGCCAGACGAGCGGCGGCTCACCGGCGCCCCGGCGACGTGCCCAGTCGGTGAGCAGCACGGTCTTGCCGATGCCCTGAGGCCCGCGGAGCAGCACGAGCGGGGCGCTCGCCTCATCGAGCAGACGCAGCAGGCGGGGGCGGCTGACGGTCGCGCTCGGCAGCCGGGGCACGCCGAACGCCAGCGCGTCGAGCGCTGCACCGTACCCTGCTCTCGGCCCCGTCATGGGCGCCTCCCTCTGCGAATCCGCTGTCGTCCTCCCCGGTCGGTTGCGTCAGGTCGTGATCAGGCCGCGAACCGCTCGACGCGCAGCACGCAGCTGAGGTTCTTCTCGCCCGTCTCGATGGTCGTCGACCAGTCGGCGGTGGCTCCGGCGGCGACGCTCTCGACGTCGACCTGCTTCAGCCCGCGCGTCTCCTGCGACTCGTTGTTCAGCGAGACGTAGATGCGGTAGTGCTGGGCCGACTCCGTCGGGTTGGTGACGGTGCCTGCGACGTTCCACGCGCCTCCGGACAGTTCGCAGGTCGTCTGCTTCGTGTCGGCGAGGGCGCCGGTGAAGTCGGCGGCCGAGCCCGGGTTGTCGGTGATGTCGGTGACCGCGGGTGTCTCGGCGGTCGACGTCGTCGCCGAGGGCGTCGGCGTGGCGTCGGTCGAGCCGTCGCCCGTGCAGCCGGCGAGGGCGGTGGCGGTGAGTGCCGCCCCGATCGTGATCAGGGCGAGGCGGGAGCGGACGCTCATCAGTGTTCTCTCTTTCGTGCGCGGCCCCGGCCGGTGAGGGCCAGACCGAACCCGAACACGAGCAGCAGCAGACCGGCGAGCGCGGGCGAGCCTGCGTCCGAGCCGGTGAAGGCCAGTGTCGGGACATGGGTGGTGATGGTGACGGTGTGGTCGTCGCGGACCGGCTGGACCGGTGCCGGGTCGCTGCCGACCGCGATCGCGGTGGCGGTGTTGGTGACCTTGCCGGCGGCGACGTCGGCCGCGGTGACCGTGTAGGTCGCCGAGGCGGTGACCCGCTGCCCGGGCGCGAGCACGCCGGGCTCGGTCGGCCAGGCACCGTAGGTGACGGCGCTCAGCCCGGGCAGCGCGTCCTCGACGCGGACGCCGGTGAGCGTGACTGTTCCGGTGTTGACCACGATGAAACCGTAGTCGAGTCGATCTCCGACTCTGCCGTTGGTACCGGGCGCGTAGGCGACCGTCTTCGTGATCTCGACGGAGGCACGGGGCACCACGGTCACCGTGGTCGACGCCGCGTCGCCGCGCAGCTCGCCGGCGGGCGTGCGACCGGTGACGGTGGCCGTGTTGGTCACGTACCCGGTGTCGACGTCCGCCTGGGTGAGCGTGTAGTCGGCGCTCGCGGTGACCCGCGCGCCCGGCGCGAGCACGCCCTCGCCGGCGGGCCACGTGCCGTACGTGAGCGCCGACAGACCCGGCAGTTCGTCGGCGATCGCGACACCGCTCAGCGTCACGTCGCCCGTGTTGACGACACCGAAGGTGAAGCGCACGGTGTCGCCGGCGGCTCCGGTGCCCGGGGCGACGATCTCACCCGTCTTGGTCAGCGCGATCGAGCCCGAGTCGGGCAGGACGACGGCGGCCGTGTCGACGGCGTCGACCGACCCGCCCGAGGGCGACTGGCCCACGGCGGTGACCGGGGACGACACGATGCCGTTGTCGACGTCGGACTGCGTCAGCACGTAGGTCGCCGTCGCCGTGACGCTCTGACCGGGCTCGAGCACGCCGGTCTCGCCGGGCCAGGCACCGAACGTGATGGCGGAGATGCCGGGCTGCTGGTCGATCAGGGTGACGTTGCGGAGGGTCACCGAACCGGTGTTCCGCACGACGTAGCGGAACGTCACGACGTCTCCGGCCTTGCCGCTGGCGCCGGGGACGAGCTGCTGCGACTTCTCGACGGCGATGGCGGGCGTGGCCGGGGCGGTGCGGACCGTCGCCTGCGCGTCGTCCGTCACCGCGCCTCCTCGGGGGTCGGTGCCGTTCGCGGTGGCGGTGTTCATCACGGAGCCCGCGTCGACGTCGGCCTGCGTGATCGTCGACGTCGCCGTCGCCGCGACCGTCTCGCCCGGGGCGAGGCGGCCGTCGGCGGTCGGCCAGACGCCGTACGCGATGGCGGAGAGCCCCGGCAGGGTGTCGGTCAGCGCGACACCGGTCAGCGTGACGTCGCCCGTGTTGCGCAGGCTGAACGACCACGTGACGGTGTCTCCGGCCGTGCCCGCCCGGCCGTCGGCCACGGCACCCGACTTCGTCACGACGAGTGCGGCTGTCGCGGCGAGGGGCGTGGACCCGGAGGCGGTGGCCGAGACGTCCGCGCCGGCCGGCGAGGTACCGGTGGCGGTCACGACCGACTGCAGCGGGGTGCCCGCCGCGGCGGCGTCGACGTCGCCCTGGGTGAGCGTGTACGACGCGGTCGCGGTGACCGACTGGCCGGGAGCGAGCTCGCCGACCGGGCCGGGCCACGGGCCGAACACGACCGGGCCGAGTCCGGCCTGGGCGTCGGCCACCGTGACGCCGCGCAGCGTGCTGTCGCCCGTGTTCGTCACGGTGAACGTGTACGCGACGGTGTCGCCCGCGACACCGCGCGCACCGTCGGCCAACACCTGCGTCTTGGTGACGCCGATCGCGGGCACGGTCGTCGCGGTGGCGATCGACGCGCTGGCGCTCGCGCTCGCCGGGGCGCCGGTGGGCGGGGTCCCGGAGGCGCTGGCCGTGTTCACGACGGAGCCCGCGTCGACGTCGGCCTGGGTCAGGACGTACGTCGCCGTGGCGACGACCGTGCTGTTCGGCGCGAGTGTTCGGCCACCGGCGTAGGCGATGGTCGACAGACCGGGCAGCGGGTCGGCGACGGCGACGTCGGTCAGCGTGACGGTGCCCGTGTTGCTCAGGACGAACGTGTACTCGACCGTGTCGCCCACGGCACCGGTGTCGCCGGCGGCGTAGCGGGCCGACTTGTCGAGACGCAGGGCGGGTGCCGCAGCGATGACGAGGGCGCGCGCGTCGTCCGCCTGCACGGAGCGGCCGTCGGGGGCGGTGCCGGTGGTCGTCGCCGTGCTCGACAGGCGTCCCGCGTCGACGTCGGCCTGGGTCAGCGTGTACGTCGCCGTGAAGCGCTGCGTCTCGCCGGGGGCGAGCGTGACGCCCGTGCCCGGGGTGACCGGGCCGAGGCCCTGCTGCGCGTCGGTGACGCCGATCCCGGTCAGGGACACGTTGCCCGTGTTCGTGACGTCGAACGTGTAGTCGACGGTGTCACCCGCGACGCCCGTCGCACCCGGCGCGAGGGCGATCGTCTTGACGATGCCGATGCGCGGGCCGGAGGCGATGGTCTGCACCGTGGTCTGCGCGTCGCCCGTGATCGAGGCGCCGAACGGGTTCGTCGCCGAGGCGGTCGCCTGGTTCGTGACCCGCGTGCGGTCCACGTCGGCCTGGGTGATCGTGTAGGTCGCCGTGGCGGTCACGATCTGGCCCGGGGCGAGGACACCCTCGGCGCCCGGCCAGGTGCCGAACTGCACGGCCGAGACACCGTTGAGTCGATCGGCGATCGCGACGTTCGACAGGGTCACCGAGCCGGTGTTCGTGACGGTGAACCCGAACAGGATCTGGTCGCCGCGTGCACCGGTGTCACCGGGCGCGAGCGCACCGGTCTTCTCGAGTGCGAGCGTCGAGCTGGCGGACAGGGTCACGCCCTGCACGTCGGACGCCGTGACGGCCGTGCCGGTGGGCGGCGTGCCGACGACCGAGCCGCGCGACGTGACGGAGCCGCGGTCGACGTCGGTCTGGGTCAGCACGTACGTCGTCTGCGCCGTGACGCTCTGACCGGGGGCGAGCGTGCCGGCCGTGCCGGGCCAGTCGCCGTAGGTCATCGCGCCGACGCGCGCCTGGTCGTCGCTCACCGTGACGCCGGTCAGCGTCGTGTCGCCGGTGTTCGTGACCGTGTAGCGCAGCACGACCGTGTCGCCCGCGACACCGGTCGCACCGGCCGCCAGCTGCTCGCTCTTCGCGAGCGTGATCGCCGGGGCCGTCTGCGCGGTCGCGAGACTCGCCGAGTCGGTGCGCACGACCGGGTCGCCCGAGCCGGCGGGGCCGGAGGCGTCGAGGCGTGCCGTGTTGACGATCGAGCCGCTGTCGACGTCGCCCTGCGTGACCGTGTAGTCGGCGGTGGCCGAGACCCTCTGACCGGGCTCGAGCACACCGGTGGTCGCCGGCCAGGCGCCGAAGACGATGTCGCCGAGACCGGGCAGCGGGTCGGTGACGCCGACACCCGTCAGCGTCACGGTTCCCGTGTTGGCCACGACGAAGGTGTAGCGCACGGTGTCGCCGAGGCGACCCGCGGCACCGTCGACGTACGCCGCCGCCTTGTCGAACGTCGCGGCCGCGACGCGGCGCAGCTCGACGGTGTCGGAGGCGTCGTCCGAGACGGAGCTGCCGTCGGCGGAGGTCGCCGTGGTGCGGGCCGGCGACGACTGGAACCCGGCGTCGACGTCGGCCTGCGTGAGCACGTACGTCGCGGAGGCCGTGACGCTCTGGCCCGGCGTCAGGCGGTTGACCGGGCTCGGCCACGGGCCGAACGCGAGGCCGGAGACACCGGTCTGCGCGTCGGTCACGGTGACCCCGGTCAGCGTCGACGTGCCCGTGTTCGTGATCAGGTACGAGAAGTTCACGGTGTCGCCCGCGACGCCCGTCGCACCGGTCGCGAGCACGGCGGTCTTGACGATGCCGATCGCGGCCTGCGTCGGCGCGGCCTGCACGGTCGCCGTGTCGGTCCGCGAGAGCGGGGCACCCGTCGGCGGGCTCGCCGTGACGCTCGCGGCGTTCACGATCGAGCCGCTGTCGGCGTCGTTCTGCGTGACCGTGTACGTGGCGGTGCCCACGACGGTCTGGCCGGGCGAGACCACGCCGGCGGTGCCGCTCGGCCAGGTCGCGACCGTCACCGGCGAGAGCCCGACGAGCTGGTCGTCGAACACGACGCCCGACAGCGTGGTGCTGCCCGTGTTGGTCATCGAGAACGTGTAGGCCAGGGTGTCGCCGACCTTGACACCCGAGGTCGGGGTGACGCTCTTGTCGAACGTCAGCGACGACTGCGGCACGATCACGACGGTCTTCTCGTCGGACGCCTGGACGGTCTGCACCGGGGCGGGCGAGGTGCCCGTCGTCGTCGCCGTCGAGATGACGAAGCCGCGGTCGACGTCGGCCTGCGTCAGCACGTGCGTCGCGGTCGCCGAGACGGTCTGACCGGGGGCGAGCTGCCCCGTCTGGCCGGGCCAGGCGCCGAAGCGGATGTCGCTCAGCGCGGTCTGGTCGTCGCCGAGCGTGATGCCCGTGAGCGTCACGTTGCCCGAGTTCGTCACGACGAACGAGTACTCGACCGTGTCACCGGCGCGACCCGTGCTGCCGGCGGCCAGGTCGGCCTCCTTGACGATGCCGATGCGAGGACCCTGCGCGGCCGTCGCGACGGCCGTGGTGGCGGTGCGCTCGACGACGGTGCCGTCGGGAGAGACGGCGGAGGCGGTGGCCGTGTTCTGCACGGAGCCCGCGTCGACGTCGGCCTGCTTGATCGTGTACGAGGCACGCCCCATGACGCGCTCGCCCGGTGCCAGCACGCCGATCTGGCCGGGCCAGCGGTCGAACGTGACGTCGGACAGACCGGGCAGCTGGTCGTCGATGTCGAGCAGGCTGAGCGTCACGTTGCCGGTGTTGCGCACCTGGAACGTGTAGTCGAGCCCCTGGCCCGCCTGACCGGTCGACCCGGCGGACAGCGCGCCGCGCTTGCTGAACGACATGTCGCGGACCTCGGCGATCGAGACGCCGGCCGTGGCGGACGCCTGGACGGTCGTGCCGCCGGGGCCCGTGCCGGTCGTCGTGGCGATCGACGAGATGCCGTGACGGTCGACGTCGCCCTGCGTGAGCACGTACGTCGTCGTGGCCGTGACGCTCTGGCCGGGGTTGAGCCGGCCGACCGTGCCGCTCGGGAACGCCCCGAAGACGGGAGCCGTGGCGCCGACCTGCTCGTCGGCCAGCGAGACGCCGGTCAGCGTCTGGTTGCCCGTGTTCGTGACGACGTACGACAGCTGCACGGTGTCGCCGGCCTTGCCGACGGCGCCGGGCGCGAGCGCCGCGGTCTTCGTGATGCCGACGGTCGGTCGACCCGAGGTCGTCGGCACGGTGTTCGCGTCCGACGCACGCACCGTGTCGCCGCGGGCCGGCGTCGCCTGGACGTCCGCGAGGTTCGCGATCGAGCCGGCGTCGACGTCCTGTTGCGTGACCGTGTAGGTCGCCGTCGCCGTCACGGTCTGACCGGGCGCGAGCGAGCCGGCGGCACCGGGCCAGGCGTACGAGAGCGCGCCGAGGCCGGGCAGCGGGTCGGTGACCGTGACGCCCGCGACCGTCACCTGGCCGGTGTTGGCGACCACGAACGTGTACGTGACGGTGTCGCCCACCGCACCCGCGCCTCCGGAGGCGTAGGCGCCGTTCTTGTCGAGCGAGACGCCGGCCGGCGCGGTCAACGCGACCCGGCCCTGCGCGGAGTCGGAGACGACGAGACCCTGCGGGTCCGTTCCGGAGGTGCGGGCCGGCGACGCGACGGAGCCCGCGTCGACGTCGGCCTGCGTGAGCACGTACGTCGCCGTCGCGGTCACGGACTGGCCGGGCGCGAGCGTGCCCGCCGTGCCGGTCGGCCAGGTGCCGTAGGCGATGGCGGAGAGCCCGGCCTGGTCGTCGACGACGCCGACGCCCGTGAGCGTCGAGGTGCCGGTGTTCGTGACCGTGTACGAGAACGCGACGGTGTCGCCCGCGACGCCGGCGGCACCCGGGGTCAGCGCCTCGGTCTTCTGCAGGCGGATCGACGGCACGGTCTGGGCGAGCGGGACGACGCTGACGTCGGTCGCCGTGACCGGGTCGCCCGAGGGCGGCGTCGCGATCGCGATCGCCTGGTTGATGACCGCGCCGGAGTCGACGTCGCCCTGCGTGATCGTGTACGAGGCCGTCGCCATGACGCTCTCGCCCGGCTCGATCTGGCCGACGGGGCCGGGCCACTCGCCGAAGCGGACGGCGCCGACGCCCTTGAGCGCGTCCTCGACCTTGAGCAGGTTGAGGGTGACGTTGCCGGTGTTGACGACCTCGAACGTGTAGTCGATGCGGTCGCCGACGACGCCGCTGGCGCCGTTCGCGATGGTGCCGACCTTGTCGACGGCGAGGCTCGGACGCTGCGCGATCTCGACGGAGCCGTCGGACGTGTCCGCGACCCGCGCACCGGTCGGCGGCAGACCGCGCGTGGTGGCGGTCGAGCCGATGCGGCCCGCGTCGACGTCGGCCTGGGTCAGCGTGTACGACGCGGTGGCCGTGACGCTGCGACCGGGCGCGAGCGTGCCGGGGGTGCCGCCGGGCCAGGGACCGAACGCGGCGGCCGAGACGCGGGGCTGGCCGTCGACGACGGTCACGCCGGTCAGGGTGACGTTGCCGGTGTTGGTGACGGTGTACGAGAAGCGCACCGTGTCGCCCGCGACGCCCGTGGCGCCCGCGGCCAGCGCCTCCTGCTTGTCGATCCGGATCTGCGGGACGCCGGTGGCGGCCACGACCGTGACGCTGTCGGAGTCGGTGACGGGGTCGCCCGAGCCGGCCGGCGGCGTCGCGCGGACGGTGGCCGTGTTGGTGACGGAGCCCGCGTCGACGTCGGACTGCCTGACCGTGTAATCGGCCGTCGCGTCGACGGTCTCACCCGGCAGCAGCGTGCCCTGGGTGGTCGGGTAGGCACCGAACGTCACGTCGCCGAGACCCGGCAGCGAGTCGGCGAGCGTGATCTGGGTGAGCGTCGTGGTGCCCGTGTTCGTCGTCGAGATGACGTAGCGGATCACGTCGCCCACGGCCACGGCGTCGGGGGTGCCGCCGCCCGGCGCGGTGGCGCGCTTGGCGACGGTGACCTCGTTGTCGCGCGTGGTCGTCACCGAACCGGTGTCGGAGGCGTCGACGGTGACGGACGGGGCACCCTGCTTGACCTGGGTGCCCGTCGTCGTCACACCGGACGAGATACCGCCCGCGTCGACGTCGGCCTGGGTCAGCACGTAGGTCGCCGTCGCGGTGACCGACTGCCCGGGTGCCAGCGACGCCGTGTCGGCCGAGGGCCAGGTGCCGTAGGTGAAGCCCGAGAGGCCGGGCTGGGCGTCGTTCAGGGTGATGCCGCTGAGCGTGACGTTGCCCGTGTTCGTGATCGTGTAGCCGAACTGGACCTCGTCGCCCGCGACGCCGCGGTCGCCGTTGTCGAGGCGCTCGGTCTTGACGATGCCGATGGCCGGGGTCTGGGCGGCGGTCGCCGAGGTGGCACCGGCCGTCTTCGTCACCGGGTCGCCCGTCGGGGGGCTCGCGACGGCCTGGGCGTTGTTGACCACGCCGCCCGCGTCGACGTCCGACTGACGGATCGTGTAGGTGGACGTCGCCGTCGCGACCGCTCCGGGAGCGAGCTCGCCCGTGGCGCCGGGCCACGTGTAGACGAGCATGCCGAGGCCGGGCAACGGGTCGCTCACCTGGATGAAGCGCAGTGTGACGTTGCCGGTGTTCTGCAGCCGGAACGTGTACGTGATGGTGTCGCCGACGCCCTTCGCGCCGCCGACCGCGCTCGTCTTCGTGAACGTGTAGTCGGGGGCCGGGGGCACGACGAGCGTGCGCCGGTCGCTGGCCGCGACGGCCGCGCCTCCGTTGCTGGGCGTGCCGCGCGTGTCGGCGCGGCTCGAGACGAAGCCGGCGTCGACGTCGGCCTGGGTCAGCACGTAGCTCGCCGTGGCGTGCACGGTCTGGCCGACGCCGAGGGTGCCGGTGGTGCCGCCCGGCCACGCGTCGAAGCGGATCGCCGAGAGACCGGGCTGGCCGTCGACGAGCGTGACGCCGGTCAGGGTCGTGTTGCCGGTGTTGGTGACGTCGAAGCCGAGCAGCACGGTGTCGCCGACGCGACCGGTGCCGCCCGTGGCGAACACCTCGCTCTTGACGAGGCCGATCTGCGGGGCCTGGGCCACCGTCGGGATGGTCGCGGACGCGGTGATCGAGACCGGAGCGCCCGCCGGGGTCACGGCGTGCGCCGTCGCCGTGTTCGCGATCGAGCCGGCGTCGACGTCCTTCTGCGCGACCGTGTAGGTCGAGTTCGCCATGACGCGCTGCCCGGGGGCCAGTTTGCCGACCTCGCCGGGCCAGGTGCCGAACGTGATCGCCGTCATTCCCGCCTGGGTCAGCGGGTCGGTGATCTCGAGCAGGCTGAGCGTGACGTTGCCGCTGTTGCGCACCTGGAACGTGTAGTTGACGGTGTCGCCGACCGCGCCGGTCTGCCCGGCCGAGAACGCCGCGCGCTTCGTGAACGTCATGGCCCCGTTGGCCGAGATGTTCGTGCTGTCGCTGTCCGTGTCGGTGACGACCTGGCCGCTCGGGGCCGTGCCGCGGGCCGTCACGTCGGACGAGATGCCGCCCGCGTCGATGTCGCCCTGCGAGAGGCGGTACGACGCCGAGGCGGTCGCCGTCTGGCCCGGGGCCAGCGTGATCGTGGTGGCGCCGTTCGTGCCGTCGTACGTGATCGACGACAGGCCGGTCTGCGGGTCGCTCAGCGTCGTGCCGGTCAGCGTCGTGTTGCCGGTGTTCGTCACGCTGTACGTGAACGTCACGCGGTCGCCGGCGACGATCGTGCCGTTCGGACCGCTGGGGTTCGCCACGGTCTGCGACTTCGACACGTCGATCGAGGGAGCGCTCGTCGCGGTCGGCACGCTGGCCACGCCGGTGCTGGACAGCGGCTGGCCGGCCGGGTCCGTTCCGGAGGCGCGGGCCGAGTTCACGACGCTGCCCGCGTCGACGTCGGCCTGGGTGATCCGGTAGCCCGCCGTCGCGGTGACCGTCTGGCCCGGTGCGAGCCTTCCCGGGGTCGCGGGCCAGCTGTACTGGAGCGCGCCGAGGCCGGCCAACGGGTCGGAGAACGTGATGCCGCTGACGGTCACGGTGCCGGTGTTCTGCATCGAGAACGCGAAGGTGACGGTGTCGCCGACGCGACCCGTGCCTCCTTGATCGACCGAGCCGGTCTTGACCAGGTTCATGCTCGCGGTGCGCTGGGTCTGCACCGAGCCGGTGTCCGTGTCCGAGACCTGTCCCCCGCGCGACGGCACACCGGTGGCCCGGGCCGACGACGAGATCGAGCCGGCGTCCACGTCGGCCTGGGTCAGCGTGTAGCTCGCCGACACCGAGACGGTCTGGCCGGGCGCCAGGGTGCCCGCCGTGCCGCTCGGCCAGGTGCCGAACGCGAAGGGCGAGAGGCCGGCCTGCTGGTCGGTCAGGGCGACGCCCGTGAGGGTCAGCGTGCCCGTGTTCGTGATCGTGTAGCCGAAGTCGACGCGATCGCCGGCGACACCGGTGGCGGTGCCCGAGAGCTTCTCGGTCTTGACCAGGTCGATCGCGGCCGAGCCGGCGGCCGTCGAGACGGTCGCCTGGCCGGTGGCGGTGACGGCCGGGCCGGTCGGCGGGGTGCCGGTGGCGGTGGCGCGGTTGGTCACGGCGCCGGCGTCGACATCGGCCTGCGTGATGACGTAGGTCGCCGTCGCGCGGACGGTCTGACCGGGCGCGAGCTGGCCGCTCACCGGGCCGGGCCAGGTGCCGTACGTGATGGCCGAGAGACCCGGCAGCGGGTCGGAGACCTGGACGCCCGACACGGTGACGTTGCCCGTGTTGCTGACGTCGAAGCGGTACGTGATGCGGCTGCCGACGGTTCCGGTACCGCCCATGACGGCGCTCTTCACGAGCGCGATCGACGGCGAGGAGGCGAGCGCCTGCGTCGCGGACGCGGACGCCGTGCTCGACGTGCCGCTCGGGGTGGTGCCGCGGATGGTCGCGCGGTTCGCGACGGAGCCGGCGTCGACGTCGGCCTGGGTCAGCGTGTACGAGGCCGTCCCGCGGACGGTCTGGCCCGGCGACAGCGTGCCGGCCGTGCCCGGCCAGGTGTAGGCGATGGTGCCGAGACCGGGCAGCGGGTCGGTGATGCCGACGGCCGTCAGGGTCACGTTGCCCGTGTTCTGGCCCGAGAACGTGTAGACGAGCGTGTCGCCCGCCTTGCCGCTGTAGGCGGTCCGGCCGGCTCCGGCGCCGGGGGCGACCGACTTGGTCAGTGCGAGACCGGGGGCGGAGGCGAGCGGGACGCTCGAGGCGCCGCGACCGGTCGTCGTGTCACCGGAGGGCGTCGTGCCCGTGCCGGTCGCCGTGTTCGCGATCGAGCCGGCGTCGACGTCGGCCTGGGTCACGGTGTAGCTCGCCGTCGCGACGACCGTCTGGCCGGGGGCGAGGGTGCCCGCGGTGCCACTCGGCCAGGTGCCGTAGGAGATCGCCGAGAGACCGGGCAGCGGGTCGGTCACCGCGACGCGGGTGAGCGTCACGGAGCCGGTGTTCGAGAGTCGGAACGTATAGCTGACGACCGAACCGGCGGCGCCGGTCGAGCCGGCGGGCAGGGAGCCGGCCTTCGCGACGGTGAGCGCCGGCTTCGGCGTGACGGTCACGGTGCTGCCGGCCGTCGCGCTGACGGCGGCGTTGGCGGGCGTGCGACCGGCGACGGTCGCGCTGTTCGGCACGCTGCCGGCGTCGACATCGGCCTGGGTCAGGCGGTACGTGGCGGTGGCCGTGATGCTCTGGCCCGGCGCGAGGGTGCCGGCCGTGCCGCTCGCCCACGTTCCGTAGCTGATCGCCGAGAGGCCCGCGTGCGGGTCGCTGATCGAGACGCCGTTGAGGGTGACCGTGCCGGTGTTGCGGGCCGTGAACGTGTAGTTCACGGTGTCGCCCGCGACGCCCGTGGCGCCGTTCGCGAGGGCACCCGTCTTGGCGAGCGACAGCGTGCCCGCGGGCGTGATCGGCCGGGTCGAGGAGGCGTTGGCCGAGACGGTGCCGAGGCTCGGCGTCGTGCCGGTCGTGGACGCCGTGTTGACGACGCTGCCGGAGTCGACGTCGGCCTGCGTCAGCGTGTACGTCGCGATCGCCGTGATGCTCTGGCCGGGCGCGAGGGTGCCCGCGGTGCCGCTGGCCCAGGTGCCGTACGTGATCGTCGAGAGACCGGCGTGCGGGTCGCTGATCGTGACACCGGTCAGCGTGACGTTGCCGGTGTTGCGGGACACGAACGTGTAGGTGAGCTGGTCGCCCGCCTTGGTCGCCGTGCCGCCCGCTGTCGGGGCCGACGACTTCGTCAGCGCCAGGGCCGGGTTCGGCGTCACGGTCACGAGCGCCGACGAGCTGCCGCGCACGACGGAGCCGCCCGGCGTCGTGCCGGAGGCGCTGGCCGTGTTCGCGACGGAGCCCTTGTCGACGTCGTTCTGGGTCAGCTTGTAGCTCGCGGTCGCCGTCACCTGGGCGCCCGGCGCGAGCGTGCCCGTGGCACCGGGCCAGCTGCCGTACGAGACAGCCGACAGACCGGGCAGCGGGTCGGTGACGGAGACGTTCGTGAGCGTCGTGTTGCCGCTGTTGCGGACGCCGAACGTGTAGTTCACCGTGTCGCCGGCGACACCGGTCGAGCCGGCGGCGAGCACGCCCGACTTCGCGATCGAGACGGCGGGCGACTGCGCGACCGACACCGTCGCGGCGGCGGTCGAGCTGGCGGCGGAGCCGTTGGTGGGGGTTCCGGAGGCGGTGGCCGTGTTCACGACGGAGCCCGCGTCCACGTCGGCCTGCGTCAGGGCGTACGTCGCGGTGGCCGTGGCGACCGCGCCGGGTGCGAGCACGCCGGTCGCGCCGGGCCAGGTGTAGCTGAGCGCCGAGATACCGGTGAGACGGTCGGCGACCGTGACGCCGTTGAGCGTCGAGGCTCCGGTGTTCGTGATGCGGAACGACCAGGTCACGGTGTCGCCGACCTTGCCGGTCGAGCCGTTGGCGAGGGAGCCGGTCTTGGTCAGTGCGATGTTGCTCGCGGCCGAGACGTCGACCCGGGCCGTCGCGGACCCGCTGACGGCGTTGCCGGTCGGCGGCGTGCCCGCGACGCTCGCGGTGTTCGTGACGGAGGCGTTGTCGACGTCGGCCTGCGTGAGACGGTACGTCGCGGTGGCCGTCACCGACTGGCCCGGCGCCAGGGTGCCGGTGGTGCCGCTCGCCCAGGTGCCGTACGAGAGGGCCGAGACCCCGGCCAGGTTGTCGGTGATGGCGACGTTCTTGAGCGTCACGTTGCCGGTGTTGCGGGCGGTGAACGACCAGGTGACGGTGTCGCCGGCCTTACCGGTCGAGCCCGCGTCGAGGGCGCCCGACTTGGCGAGCGTGATGGCCGGGCCCTGGCTCAGGGTGACCGTCGCGGGGGCCGAGCTCTGCACGGTGGTGCCGGCGGGCGACTTGCCCGAACCGGTCGCTCGGTTGACGACCGAGCCGGCGTCGACGTCGTTCTGGGTGACGGTGTACGTCGCGGTGGCTGTGACCGTCTGGCCGGGCTGCAGGGTGCCGGCCGTGCCGCTCGGCCAGGTGCCGTACGTGACGGCCGAGAGACCCGACAGCGGGTCGGCGACGGCGACACCCGTGAGGGTCTGGTTGCCGGTGTTCGACAGACGGAAGGTGTACGTGACGACGTCGCCGGCCTTGCCGGTCGAGCCGCTCGGCAGCGCGCCCGACTTGGTCGTGCTGAGCGCGGGGGCGGGCGTGACCGTGACGGTCGCCGAGGCCGGGCTGCTCGAGACCGCGGCCCCCGACGGGCTGCGGCCCGCGGCGGTCGCGTTGTTCTTGACGCTGCCGTTGTCGACGTCGGCCTGCTTCAGCGTGTACGTCGCCGTCGCCGTGACCTGCTGGCCCGGGGCGAGGGTGCCGGCCGTGCCGCTCGGCCAGGTGCCGTAGCTGAGGGACGAGAGGCCCGCCATCGTGTCGGTGATGGCCGCGTTCGTGATCGTCTGGTTGCCGCTGTTGCGGAGGGTGAACGAGAAGGTCGTCACGTCGCCGACCCGGCCCGTGGCACCGGCTGCGAGCGAGCCGGTCTTCGAGAGCGTGAGGGCGGGAGCGGCGGGCACGGTCGTGTTCGCCGTGGCGGTCGCGGTGGGCTGCGGGCCGCCGTCGGCGTCGGTGCCGACCGTCGACGCCGTGTTCGCGACCGAGCCGCGGTCGACGTCCGCCTGGGTCAGCACGTACGTCGCGGTCGCGGTGACCGACGTTCCGGCGGGCAGCGTGCCCGCGGTGCCGCCCGGCCAGCTGCCGTAGGTGAGAGCCGACAACCCCTGGAGCGGGTCGGTGATGCTCACACCGGTCAACGTGCCTCCACCGGTGTTCGACGCGGTGAACGTGTAGTTGACGGTGTCGCCGGCCTTGCCGGTGGCACCGGAGGCGAGCGCGCCCGACTTGGTCAGGGCGATGCGGCTGAGCACCACGGTCGTCGACGAGGTGTCGCTGACCGTGATCGTCGTGTTGCCCGCGACCCGGGCCGTCGCGGTGACGGAGCTCTGGCTCGTGGGCTGGGTCGGCGGTGCGCCGGCGCACGTGATCGTGCGACTCGCGCCGGGGGCGAGCGTGCCGGTCAGCGTCTGGGTGCAGGCCGCGTTGTCGGGGTCGGTGACCGTGACGTTCTGCAGCGTGACCGAACCGGTGTTCGTGACGACGATCGTGTACGAGGTGTTCTCGGTGCCGGTGCGGTACTGCGTACCCGTCGTGCCGTCGAGGGTCTTCGAGACCGAGATGCCGCCGGTGGGCACCGACAGGATGGCGTTCCGCAGCAGGAACGAGTCGCCGCTCGTGCCGATCTGCAGCTTGATGCTGCTGTCGCCGGCGACGACGTTCGACAGCGTGGCCGTGCCGACGTCGACGCTCTGGTTGGTGAAGGCCGTGGTGTTCTGGGTCTGCGTGTAGCGGACGGAGCCCGCGGCCCGGCCGATGCCGATGTTGTTCTGCGCACCGGCGGCGTTCGGCACCTGCGTGTACGTGCCCCCGTTGTCGCGGCTGTAGCTCATGTAGTCGCCGGTGATGCCGCGGTCGCCCTCGAACAGCGTGTAGCCGAGGCGGGTGCCGGTCGTCAGGGCCGAGAAGCCGTCGAAGCTGACCGTGAGCGGGTCGTCCTGCTGGGCCTCGCGGACGTGGCCCTCGTAGTAGACGACGCGGTGCGGCAGGCTGTTCGCGTTGCCGGCGATGTACGTGCCGTAGTCGTAGATGACCTGCAGCGACCATCCGGCGTAGCAGCCGGCGCCCTGGGCGGTCCAGATGTTGCCCGCCGAGATGCTGAGCTGGCTGCCCGTCGTCGTGCTCGCGAACAGGCTCGTCACGTCGGCGCCGGCGCTGTAGTACTGGGCCGTGCCGGTGGTCGCCGTGTCGACCAGGGCGGAGCCGCCGATCGCGACGGTCTGGATCGCTCCCGAGCCGACCTTGAACTGGACGCCCTGGCTGCGGTAGCCCTCGGCCGCGTCCGGGCGGGTGGCCGCGAACGGGCTCGTGGCGCTGTTGCCCGTGTTCGGGCTGCAGGTGGGGACGGAGGCACCGCCGAAGACACCGGTGTTGGCGCTCCAGTTCAAGAAGGCCTTGGCGACGGTCGCGCCCTGGGGGATCGTCAGCGTCGCCGTGCTCGAGTTGTTCGTGAAGCCCGTGACCGTGTTGCTGTTGATCATCTTGAAGAAGTCGTTGTAACTGGACGTCGACGTGGTCGTCTCCGCGTGCAGCGCGTTGCAGTCGCCCGCCGTGCTGGTGTTCGCGAGCGCCGTGCCGGAGCAGGCCAGGACGCCGTTGCCGGCGGTCAGGAAGTCGCCGTTGACGGTCGCCTGGTAGTTGGGCGCCGTGCCGTTCTGTGTACCCCATTGCACGACGGCCGCCTGCGCGGGCGTCGCCGGGTCGATCAGGGTCAGCCCGGTGACGGGGACGACGAACGCGAGTGCCAGGGCGAGCGCGCGCAGGGGCGTCGGCCACATGCTGCGGCGTGCCCGGTGACGAGCGGCACGACGACGGGCCGTCAGGCTGCGTCGGGTCGAGACACCGGAGCCGGTCGATTCGGCTCGACGGGTCGAGTCGCCTCCGCGAGTGCGAGCGTCGGAATTACGGGGCACGGCTGATCCATTCGTGTCACAGGGTGAAGCGATCGCGCGCGGCGATCAACGGCCACCCGTTCGCGCTCTCGCGCGAGGAATGCCGTACCGGGACCTGATCTCCCAGAATCGAGGTCCGCTCTCATCCTCTGTCCGTACCCCGTCTGCGTTTAAGCTGGACGCCCCAATTCACCCCGCCTTTCACCCCGCGGAGTCCTCCGAAGAGCGGACAGGGACGTACCATGTGCCTCGATCAGGGGGTCTTCGCGCGTGTACCCCGTATCAGTAGCGGTGCTGCATCACCCACGCGTGCATCACGACGGCGGCGGCGGCCGAGGCGTTGATGCTGCGGGTGGAGCCGTACTGCACGATCTCGACGACCGCCTCCGACGCGGCGAGCGCCTCGGGCGACAGGCCGGGGCCCTCCTGGCCGAACAGCAGGACGCAGCGCTCCGGCAGGTCGAACGTCTCGACCGGGACCGAGCCCTCGACGTTGTCGACCGCGACGACCGGGAGGCCCTGGTCGCGGGTCCACGCCACGAACGTCTCGACGTCGGGGTGGTGCAGCACGTGCTGGTAGCGGTCGGTGACCATCGCGCCGCGCTTGTTCCAGCGGCGACGGCCGATGATGTGCACCGTGTCGGCCGCGAACGCGTTGGCGCTGCGCACGATCGAGCCGATGTTCATGTCGTGCTGCCAGTTCTCGATCGCGACATGGAAGGGATGCCGGTGCTCGTCGAGGTCGGCGACGATCGCCTCCATCGACCAGTAGCGGTAGCGATCGATGACGTTGCGGGTGTCGCCGTGGGCCAGCAGCTCGCGGTCGAACCACGGCTCGGCGGGCCAGGCGGCCTCGCCGCCGGGCCACGGTCCGACGCCGTGCGTCGAGAGCTCGGGCGTCGGCGTCGCGTCGGGGGTCTCGTGGTGGGGCACCCGACCAGGGTAGGCGCTCGGAATCCGCGACCCGCGCCTCCTCGATCAGTACTGTGGCCCCATGGGTAATCGTGACGACGTCGAATGCTGGTTGACCGACATGGACGGCGTGCTCGTGCACGAGAACGCGGCGCTGCCGGGGGCCGCCGAGCTGATCCAGCAGTGGACCGACGAGGGCACCCCGTTTCTCGTGCTCACGAACAACTCGATCTTCACGCCGCGTGACCTGAGCGCCCGACTGCGGGCGTCGGGGCTCGATGTGCCCGAGGAGCGCATCTGGACCTCCGCGCTCGCGACCGCCGACTTCTGCCGCTCGCAGATGCCGGGCGGCAGCGCGTTCGTGATCGGCGAGGCCGGCATGACGACGGCCCTGCACGAGGCCGGGTTCATCATGACCGAGTCGAACCCCGACTACGTGGTCGTCGGCGAGACACGCAACTACTCGTTCGAGGCGATCACGAAGGCCGTGCGGCTCATCCGCGGCGGGGCACGCTTCATCGTGACGAACCCCGACGCGACGGGCCCGAGCGCCGAGGGCGTGCTGCCCGCGACCGGCGCGATCGCCGCGATGATCGAGACCGCGACCGGCAAGAAGCCCTACGTGGTCGGCAAGCCGAACCCGATGATGTTCCGCTCGGCGATGAACCGCATCGGAGCGCACAGCGAGAACACCGCGATGATCGGCGACCGCATGGACACCGACATCATGGCGGGCATCGAGGCGGGGCTGCACACGATCCTCGTGATGACCGGCATCAGCGACCAGGCCGAGATCGATCGGTACCCGTTCCGGCCGAACGAGACGCTGTCGGGCGTGCACGAGCTCGTGCGGGCGCAGCCGGTCGAGAGCGAGCTGTAGGAGGCGCGGGCTGGGTCGAGCGGGCCGGCCAGCCGGCCGGCCGGCCAGCCGGCCGGCCAGACGGTGAGGCTCGTCAGCCGGCGGCGGGAGCGAGGCTGCTCGTGAGCGGCTGCCCGCTCGAGCGGCTCACGAAGCAGTAGTACGTGCGGTCGCCGGTGGCCCACTGGTCGGCCGTGGCGGGGTAGCTGCCCGCGAACTGGATGTCGGAGTACGCCGCCGCGGCGCCGCGGTCGAGGGCGGTCGTCGCCGAGCAGAGGGCGTTCATCTCGCCCTGGAGGGAGTCGGCACCCGGGTAGGCGCCGCCGGCATCGCCCGGCAGGCTGCCCTTGAACGCGAGCTGGGCCGGGTGCGCGGCGGCGCAGTCGACGACGTCGTACTGCTTCTGCCACGCGTTCTCGTAGGAGGAGAAGCACTCGCCGCCCTGCAGGTCCTGCCACGGGTGCACGCCGGCCGCGAGCGGTCCTGCCGCCGCCGCTGCCGATTCGGCTGCGGCCTCGGCGGCTGCAGCCTCGTCCGCGGTGGGAGGCGCCGCCGTGACCGTCGTCGCGGCTCCCGTCGTGGGTGCCGACACGGGAGGGAGTCCGTCGTTCGAGAACAGGCTCCGACTGAGGAAGAACAGCGCGACGAGCGCCAACACGATGACGAGCCCGGCGCCGACCCCGAGCAGGACCTTGCGACTGAGCGGCCACTCGGCGATACCCGTGTTCGGGGCGCTGCGAATGGTGTGCGTCGGACCGGTGACGCTCGTGTCGCTGGTGCCGGTGCCGGTGCCGCGCGGTGCCGCGGTCGCTGCTGCCGAGGTGTCCGCGGCCGCGAGGATGCCCGGAAGAGCCTGGGTCGCGGCGCTCAGCGGAGCGGTCGGGGCAGCCTCCCCCGCACTCGGCGATGCCGCCGCACTCACCGGAGCGGCGAACACCGCCGTCGGCGCGTCCCCCCGGAGCTCATCCGCATCGAGATCATCGGGATCGACGTCTTCGGGGTCGACGCCGTCGGGATCGACGTCGGCGTCATGCGAAGCCGAGTCGTCGCGCTCCGAACCGTCAGCCTCGAGGCCGTTGCTCTCGTCGAGGCCGTTGCTCTCGTCGAGGTCGTCAATCCCGTCGAGGTCGTCGTCGTCCTCGACCGCACCGGTCGCGTCGTTGTCGCCGCGCTCGCTCGCCGCGCCGTCGGCATCGAGAACGTCGTCGGCATCAGAAACGTCGTCGGCATCGGGAACGCCGGCCGGCCCAGTCGCCGCATCCGGCTCCGTCGGGAGGACGTCTTCGCCCTCCGGCTCCTGTGGTTCAGACCGCAGAACCGACGCCCGCGTAACGATGTCTCCACTCTCGGGCTCCTGTGGTTCAGACCGCAGAACCGACTCCCCCGGAACGACGTCTCCACTCTCGGGCTCCTGTGGTTCAGACCGCAGAACCGACTCCCCCGCAGCCGCAGCACCCGCACCCGCACCCGCAGCAGCAGCAGCAGCAGCAGCAGCAGCCGCTTCCTGAGCACGACGCCGCAGAAGCGAAGCCAGTATCCCCTCGTCGCCGTCGAACTCCTGCAGTCCCGGAGCCCGGTCACCGCCCGCGACCCCGCTCCCCTCAACCGCCTCCTGCGGTTCGGATCGCAGAACGTCCTCTCCGGACGCCTCACCTCCCTCGGGCTCCTGCGGTTCAGAGCGCAGCGTGTCCTCACCAAATTCCTCAGCACCGGAGGGCTCCTGCGGTTCGAACCGCAGAGCGTCCTCACCAGACGCCTCGCCTCCCTCGGGCTCCTGCGGTTCAGACCGCAGGAGGCTTTCCGGGAAAGGGTCTTCCGGACGCAGGGGCGAGGCCGGCTCGGGGCGGAACGGCTCGTCGGGCTCGGATCGCACGACGCCGATCAATTCGGTGAAGGTCGGCTCGGGGCGGTCTGTCCCGGCGCTTTCTTCGTGGTCGCGGGGCGCGGCCGGTACGAATCCCGGGCCGCTGGGCGCGAACGGCCAGCCTCCGGACGCCCCAGGAAGCGGCGCGGCTACCGGCTGTACGTCGACATCCGGTCTGGTCGCTCCATCGGACGTGTGGCCAGCGTCCGCCGCTCGCGTCTCGTCGGGTTCGGTCGTCACCTCGGGTTCGGTCGACGCCTCAGGCTCGGTCGACGCCTCAGGCTCGGTCGACGCCTCAGGCTCGGGCGACGCCTCAGGCTCGGGCGCGACCGCAGGCACCGGCTCCGGCGAAGGGCCCGCCGCGAGACCCGCAACGCCGGCCGCGGCAGCAGCCTGCTCCGCGAGACGGCGCTCGCGACGGGTCATCTCGCGATGCTCCTCGACCCACCAGGGGTCCGACGGTCCCGCCGGGGCCGCGTCGGTCGGAGGACCCGGCTCGGGCTGGGGCTCAACATCAGGCTCCGGCTCCGCAGCGGGGGCCGGCTCCGCAGCAGGGGCCGGCTCCGCAGCAGGGGCCGGCTCCGCAGCAGGGGCGGGCTCCGCCGCGGGCTCAGACTCGGACGGCGCAGCAACGTCGCCCACCGGCGCAGCAGCAGGATCGGTGGGCTCACCCGCAGCGGCGACCGCCTCGAACGCGCGCGTCTCGGTATCGAGGCCGGCGTCATCGTCGACCCGCGCCTCCTCGGACTCACCAGCAGGAGCGACCGCCTCGAACGCGCGCGTCTCGGTATCGAGGCCGGCGTCGTCGTCGAGCCGCGCCTCCGGAGCGTCGTCGCTGTCCGACTCCGACGCGTCGGCGACGGACGGGGGCGTGAAGAGGGCGGTGAACGGGCTCGCTCCGTCGACGACGGGCGGCGGCGAATCCGGGGTGCGCGGCGGGGATGCAGGAGCACCGGGCGCGGCGATCAAATCGGTGAACGACGGGGGCTCGTCGGCTGCCGGCTCGGACTCGGCCGGAGCAGAGGGGTCGGTTTCGACCGGGGCGGGTTCGGGTGTGCTCCCGGCTAGCGCCGAGAGATCCAGGGCGAGCGGATGACCCGAAGCGCGGGGCGGCGGCACGTCCCCGGTCGGCGCATCGGGCACGACGACGGGCGACGACTCGGGCGATGCCCCCGGCTCGGCAGCAGGCTCCGGCTCCGTATCCGGCTCCGGCCGTGCGGCCGGTTCAGGCACGTGCTCCGGCACGACCCGCGTCACGGGCAAGGCACGCGTCGGCGCATCCGCGCCCGACTCGGACCCGCCGCCCGCGCCAGCGCCGCTCGCGCCAGCGCCGCCTGCGCCAGCGCCGCCCGCGCCAGCGCCGCCCGCGCCAGCGCCGTCAGCGCCAGCGCCGTCTGCGCCAGCGCCAGCGTCTCCATCGCGATCGCCGGCGTCGTCCCCGTCGTCGAACTGCGACGCGAGCCAGTCGCTCGCGTCGGGCTCGGCGTCGTGGTCGTCCGGCCGACGATCGTCGCTCACGGCTTCAACCCGAGATCGTCGAGCGAGATCGCTGCGTAATAGGGGTATCCCGCGGCCTCGATGACCTCGCGGGCGCCGGTCGAGCGGTCGACGACCACGGCGACGGCCGCGATCTCCGCGCCGACCTTGAGCAGCGCCTCCACTGCGGCCAAGGGCGATCCGCCCGTCGTGGACGTGTCCTCGAGCACGATGACGCGCTTGCCCTCGAGGTCGGGGCCCTCGACCTGCTTGCCCCGGCCGTGATCCTTCGGCTCCTTGCGGACGACGAAGGCGTCGTACGTCTCTCCGCGTGCGGCGCCCTGGTGCAGCACCGCCGAGGCGATCGGGTCGGCGCCCATCGTCAGGCCTCCGACGGCGAACACGTCGGGCACGTCCTTGATCAGGTCGACCATGACCTGCCCGATCAGCGGTGCGACGCGGTGGTCGAGGCTCACCTTGCGCAGATCGATGTAATAGCTCGCCTTCTTCCCGCTCGTGAGCGTGAAGTCGCCGTGGAAGACGGCCTCGGCGCTGATGAAGTCGATGAGCTGCGTGCGTGCGTCGGTCACGGCGACCATCGTACCCACGGTCCCCGAGCGGCGGCGGGCCGCTACCCGGGCGGCGGCAGGCTCGACCTCGGTAGCGTGGACCCATGCGTGTCGCCACCTGGAACGTCAACTCCATCCGTGCCCGTTCGGGTCGCGTCGTCGACTGGCTCGTCCGCGAGGACGTCGACGTCGTCGGCATGCAGGAGATCAAGTGCAAGCCGGAGCAGTTCCCGTACGACGCGTTCCGCGACGCCGGCTACGAGGTCGAGCTGCACGGCCTCAGCCAGTGGAACGGCGTCGCCTTCGCCAGCCGCCTCCCGATGGAGGACGTCGAGATCACGTTCCCGACGCAGCCCGGCTTCGCCAAGGGCATCGAGAGCGCGGACGCCCCCAAGGAGGCACGGGCCATCGGCGTCACCGTCGAAGGTGTCCGCTTGTGGAGCCTCTACGTCCCCAACGGTCGTGAGCTCGCCGATCCGCATTACACGTACAAGCTCGACTGGCTCGCCAAGCTCGCTGCCGAGACGCGCACGTGGCTGGAGGAGAAGCCCGACCAGCCGCTCGCCCTGATGGGCGACTGGAACGTCGCCCCGCTCGACACCGACGTCTGGGACATGTCGGTCTTCGAGGGCCACACGCACGTCAGCGCCCCCGAGCGCGACGCGTTCGCCGAGTTCGAGCGGGTCGGGCTGCAGGACGTCGTGCGTCCGCGCATCCCCGAGGGCTACACGTACTGGGACTACAAGCAGCTGCGGTTCCCGAAGAACGAGGGCATGCGCATCGACTTCATCCTCGGCTCGCAGCCGTTCGCCGACCTCGTCACGAGCGCGCGCATCGATCGGAACGAGCGCAAGGGCGACGCGCCGAGCGACCACGTGCCGGTGGTCGTCGACCTCGACCTCGAGACCGAGCTCGACGACGACCGCCCGATGATCTTCTGACGCGAGCGGCCGACCCCGTCACGCCAGCAGCGCCGCCACGACCACGAGCACCGGGATCGACAGCACCGTCGTCACCAGCACCGTGTCCCGCGCGACGACGACCCCCGTCGCGTACCGCTGCGCGTAGTTGAACACGTTCTGCGCGCTCGGCAGGCCGGCCAGCACGACGGCGACGAACAGTTCCTGCCGGTCGAAGTGGAAGACGAGCGCGCCGAGCAACCACGCGACGACGGGCATCACGACGAGCTTGAGCGTGGTCGCGAGTGCCACGTCGATGCGGTGCGTCCCGGCCTGCAACGGCCGCGATCCCGACAGCGACATGCCGAACGAGATCAGCACGACGGGCACGGCGGCCGCCCCGATCAGCGAGAACGGTTCGAGCACCGGCGCCGGCAGCTGCAGCCCGGTCACCGCCACGACGACGCCGAGCATCGAGCCGATCAGCAGCGGGTTCGTCAGCGGCCGCGTGACGGTGCGCCAGAACGAGCCGCCGCGGTTCGTGCTCGTGTCGAGCACGGTGAGCACGATCGGCGTGACGATCAGCAGCTGGAAGAGCAGCACCGGAGCCACGAACGTCGCGCTGCCGAGCACGTACGTCGCGACCGGCAGCCCGATGTTGTTCGCATTGACGTAGGCGCCGCCCATCGTGCCGATCGCGGTCTCGGCGGCCGTCCGCTTGAGCACGAAGCGCAACACGACGATCGAGATGACACCGGCCGCGAGCGACGCGGCCGCCGACACCACGAGGAGGCGCGAGAACAGCACGTGGACGTCGGCCTGCGAGATCGTCACGAACAGCAGGCAGGGGGTCAGCACGAAGAACACGAGCTTCGACAGCACCGTGTGCCCGTGCGGGCCGAGCAGGTCGATGCGTCCGACGACGTAGCCGACGGCGATCACCACCGCGATGATCCCGAATCCGATCAGCACTCCGCCCATCGCTCCATCCTGTCCTACAGGCGTGGTCCAAGATGGACGACGTGACCACGTTGCACGATGCCGCCGCCCACACGTTCGCCAGCGACAACTACGCGGGAGCCCATCCGGCCGTCATCCAGGCCCTGGCCGACGCGAACGGCGGGCACGTCGCCTCCTACGGTGCCGACCCCTACACCCGGCGCTTTTCCGAACTCGTCGAGCAGCACTTCGGAGCCGGTGCCACCGTCCACCCTGTGTTGACGGGCACCGGGGCGAACGTCGTCGCGCTCCAGTCGCTGATCCCCCGCTGGGGCGCGGTGATCTGCGCCTCCTCGGCTCATATCTATACGGACGAAGGAGGCGCGCCCGAGCGGCTGGGCGGCCTCAAGCTCCTCACCGTCCCGACGCCCGACGGAAAGCTGACGCCCGAGCTGGTCGCCCTGCAGGCGTACGGCTGGGGCGATCAGCAGCGACCGCAGCCGCTGGCCGTCTCGATCACCGAGAGCACCGAGCTCGGCACGGTCTACACGGCCGACGAGATCCGGGCCCTGGCCGATCAGGCGCACGCGCACGGCATGGTGCTGCACGTCGACGGCGCGCGCATCTTCAACGCGGCTGCGTCGACCGGGGCGAGCCTCGGCGACCTGATCCGCGCGACGGGCGTCGACTCGATGTCGTTCGGCGGCACGAAGAACGGCCTCGTGCTCGGCGAGTCGGTCGTCGCGCTGACGCCGCGCGCCGCCGAGGGCCTGACGTACATCCGCAAGATGGATGCGCAGCTCGCGTCGAAGATGCGCTTCGTCTCGGCGCAGTTCGTCGCCCTGCTCGAGGGCGACCTCTGGCTCGAGAGCGCGACGCACGCCAATGCCATGGCGACCCGGCTCGCGGGGGCCCTGTCGCGCCTCCCCGGGGTCACCGTCACGCAGCGGGTCGAGGCGAACGGCGTCTTCGTGGTGCTGCCGCTGCCGATCGTCGAGCAGATCCGGGCCGTGCACCACTTCTACGACTGGAACCGGGCGACCGGCGAGGTGCGGCTGATGTGCTCGTTCGACACGACCGCGGCGCACGTCGACGCACTCGTGGCCGACGTCGCGGCGGCGATCGCGGCGCTCTGAGGTCGGTGCACGGTGTGCACGGAATACGTGTACGTACGCATGGTTTAGTTCGGAGTGGCCCGACGACGCGCCTCCCCCACCTGATCTCTGGACATCCGAAAGAAGGCCGTCATGACCTCGACCACCGCCGACAGCACCGTCCGCACCTCCGACACGAGCGTCCCGCTCGTGCCCCTGCTCGACGAGCGCTGGAGCCCCCGCTCGTACGACGCGACCGCCACGATCTCGGACGACCAGCTCGCCGCCCTGCTCGAGGCCGCCCGCTGGGCGCCGTCGGCTCGCAACTCGCAGCCCCGACGCTTCATCGTCGGCCGCCGCGGCACGGCGACGTTCGACACGATCCACGCCGCACTGCTCGGCTTCAACTCGGTGTGGGCCGGCAACGCGTCGGCGCTCGTCGTGGCCGTCGCCGAGATCACGACGGCCGACGGCGACGCCATCGCGACCGCCGAGTACGACCTGGGCCAGTCCGTCGCGCACCTGAGCGTGCAGGCTCACGCCGAGGGTCTGCACACGCACCAGATGGGTGGCGTCGACTGGGACGCGATCGTCGCCGCGTTCGAGCTGCCCGCGAACCTGAAGCCGGTCACCGTCACGGCCGTCGGCACGGTGGCCCCGGCGACGGAACTCGCCGAAGAGCTGGCCGAGCGCGAGGTCGCCCCGCGGTCTCGGCTGTCGCTCGACGAGCTGGTACTCGTCAGCGAGTAGCCCTAGCGTCTGACCGACGGCTCAGACCGCCCGGGCGGCCGCGACGAATTCGCGGATCAACGCCGGCGACTTGCGTCCCCGCGACTCCTCCACACCGCTCGACACGTCCACCCCCGTCGGGCCCAGAGCCGCGACGAGCCGGGCGACGTTGTCGGGCCGCAGGCCGCCGGCGAGTATCCAGTCGCCCGCGGGGGCCGCCCCGACGAGCCCGGTCGCATCGAACGTGGCGCCGGCACCGGGGTCGGGGGCGTCGAGAAGGAGGCGGTGGTCGCCGAACGCACCCCGTGCCTCCTCGTCTTCGGACAGCCAGGTGTCGGCGGCCAGCGCGCGGATCACGCGGAGCCCCGCCGCGCGAGCCGCCTCGGCGTCGGCCGGCGGCTCGTCGCCGTGCAGCTGGATCGTGCCCACCCCGGAGGCACGGGCCACCGCGAGCACCGTGCCGATCGGCTGCCCCCGGAACACCCCCACGGTCTCGACGCCCTCCGGCACCCGCTCCGCGAGTCGTCGCGCCGTGTCGACGCTCACCTCGCGCGGACTGCCCGGCGCGAACACGAACCCGATGGCGTCGGCGCCCGCCTCGACGGCGGTGTCGACGTCGACATCGGTCGCGAGGCCGCAGATCTTGACCCACATCGCTAGTCGACCAGGTCGTCGAGCTCGTCGGCCGTCGGCGCGGCGTCCCCGGCCGACACCACCGTGAGGCCGTCGCCACCGCGATCGACGTCGACCCGCACGATGTCGCCGTCGCGGATCTCGCCGCCGAGCAGGGCCATCGCGAGCTTGTCGTCGATCTGGCGCTGCATGAGACGCCGCAGCGGGCGCGCACCGTAGATCGGGTCGTAGCCGCGTTCGGCGAGCCACGCCCGCGCATCCGGCGTGACCGCGAGCTCGAGCCGACGATCGGCGAGACGGCGGGCGAGACGATCGACGTAGATCGAGACGATCTGGCCGAGGTCGTCGGCGGTCAGCGTCGAGAACACGACGATGTCGTCGAGGCGGTTGACGAACTCGGGCTTGAAGGCCTGCCGCACGAGCCCCTGCACGAGTTCGTCCTTCTGCGGGTCGGTCAGGGTCGGGTCGGTGATGACCTGCGAGCCGAGGTTCGACGTGAGCACCATGATCGTGTTGCGGAAGTCGACCGTCCGCCCCTGGCCGTCGGTGAGGCGCCCGTCGTCGAGCACCTGCAGCAGCACGTCGAAGACCTCCGGGTGGGCCTTCTCGACCTCGTCCATCAGCACGACGCTGTACGGGCGTCGCCGGACCGCCTCGGTCAGCTGACCGCCGGCCTCGTAGCCGACGTAGCCGGGAGGGGCTCCCACCAGCCGCGCGACGCTGTGCTTCTCGCCGTACTCGCTCATGTCGATGCGGACGAGCGCCTTCTCGTCGTCGAACAGGAAGTCGGCGAGGGCCTTCGCGAGCTCCGTCTTGCCGACGCCGGTCGGTCCGAGGAAGAGGAACGACCCGGTCGGCCGGTCGGGGTCGCTGACACCGGCGCGGGTCCGCCGCACGGCCTCGCTGACCGCCTGCACCGCGGCGCGCTGACCGATGATGCGACGGCCGAGCTCGCTCTCGAGGTGCAGCAGCTTCTCGGTCTCACCGCTGAGCAGGCGCCCGACGGGGATGCCCGTCCAGGCGGCGACGACCTCGGCGATGTCGGAGTCCGTGACGGAGTCGTTGACGAGTCTGTCCTCCGACTTCTCGAATGCCTCCGCCTCGGCCAGGCGCCGCTCGATGTCGGGTATCCGCTCGTAGCTGATGCGCGCCGCGTCCTCGTAGCGCCCCTCGCGTAGGGCGCGGTCGGCGTCGATCCGTGCCTCGTTGAGGTCGCTCCGGAGCGTGCCGACCCCTTGCAGGGCCGCCTTCTCGGCCTGCCAGCGCGCGTTCAATTCGTCGTAACGGGCCTGCTGCTCGCCGATCTGCTCGCGCAGGGTGGCGAGTCGCGCCTTCGACGCGTCGTCCTTCTCCTTCTTCAGCGCGAGCTCCTCCACCTGGAGGCGCACCAGGCCCCGGTAGAGCTGGTCGAGCTCGACCGGCGACGAGTCGATCTCCATCTTGAGGCGGCTTCCTGCCTCGTCGACGAGATCGATCGCCTTGTCGGGCAGTTGACGACCGCTGATGTAACGATTGGACAAGGAGGCGGCGGCCACGAGGGCGCTGTCGGCGATCGTCACCCCGTGGTGCGCCTCGTACCTCTCTTTGAGGCCGCGGAGGATCGCGACGGTGTCCTCGACGCTCGGCTCACCTACGTACACCTGCTGGAAGCGCCGCTCGAGGGCGGCGTCCTTCTCGATGTACTGCCGATACTCGTCGAGCGTCGTGGCGCCGATCAGCCGCAGCTCGCCGCGGGCGAGCATCGGCTTGAGCATGTTGGAGGCGGCGACCGAGCCCTCGCCTCCGCCCGCGCCCATGAGGGTGTGCAGCTCGTCGATGAACGTGATCACCTCGCCGTCGCTGTCGGTGATCTCTTTCAGCACCGCCTTGAGACGCTCCTCGAACTCGCCGCGATATTTCGCACCGGCGACGAGCGCGGCCAGATCGAGGCTGATCAGGCGCTTGTCTCTGAGACTGTCCGCGACGTCGCCGGCGACGATGCGTTGCGCGAGCCCCTCGACGACGGCCGTCTTCCCGACGCCGGGCTCGCCGATCAGCACAGGGTTGTTCTTCGTTCGGCGGGTGAGCACCTGGCTGACGCGTCGGATCTCGGCGTCGCGCCCGATGACCGGGTCGAGTTTGCCGCTGCGGGCGACCGCCGTGAGGTCGACACCGTATTGGTCGAGGGCCGACTTCTGTTTCTCGTCGGACGCGGGCGCACCTTGCATGTTCGCCATGATCGAGAACCTCTTTCACGAAGTTGAGCTATCTGCGCTCAAGTTTAGTACCCGATGCCACTATGACGCCACGGTGTTGTTTCTTTGTTGACATGTTGTATATCGGTACCGCATACTGAATGAGCCGAGCTGGCCGACGCCTACGACGCGCACCTCTGGCCCGGCACAACCCTCCTCCACCAGAAAGAGAATCCGTGAAGAACTCAACCCTCAGCAAGGGTGCCCTCACCCTGCTGGCCGCGGTCACCGTGGCCACGACCCTCGGCGCGGGGCTGCCGGCGACTGCCACACCTACCGGCAACCCGACCCCCGCCACCTCGGCAACGGAGCCCGGCGCAGCTTTCCAGGCGTCGTCCAAGCAGATGCCCTCGAGCTTCGGGTGGCTCGCTCAGCTCGATGCCACGACATTTGTGGCCGGCGACGCCCCCTACGTTTCCAAATTCACCACCGAGGCCGAGGCACGCCGTTGGGCCAAGCCCGTTCGGGTCCAGAACAACGCTGATGGAACCATGAGCCTCAAAACCACTGACGGACGCAATTTGATTTATGTGCCGAACCTCTACCCCAACTTGCTCACCGTCTCCGACATCGACGACTCGAGATCGCGCTGGACAAGGTCAGCCGATGGGCGCTTCAGCACTGTCGCAAATCCGGATGTCTGGATGACAGGCGTCGTAGCCTACAACCGCGAATTGTTCATCGGAATGGGCACGGGTACGCCCATCAAGTTCCTCGAGCTCGACGACACCGGTGGCGGCTCCGTCCCCTCGGACATGACCGCATCGGTCTTCTACGTCATGCACGACAGCCGGAAGGCCATCGTCACGGGCACCGCCAAGCCCGGTGCGGCGATCCGCGGTCAGGGCGTCGATGTCGTGGCCGACGCGAACGGCAAGTGGAGCGCGCAGGTCTCCGACCTGAAGTACGGCGCGAACACGGTGTCTCTCGCGTCGTATGACCCGTCGACGGGTGCCAAGATCGCGTCCACCGAGGTCACCGTCACCATCACCGGCAACGGCATGGTCGCATCGGTTTTCCAGGTCCTCCCGGAGTCCGGTAGGGCGATCATCGGCGGTAACGCCAAGGCCGGGGCCGAGGTCAAGAGCGGCTCCGCTCACACGACCGCCAGCGGCAACGGCGACTGGACCCTCGAGGTGAGCGGCCTGAAGATGGGGTCGAACAAGGTGACCCTGACGTCGCACGACGCCAAGACGGGTACCCAGCTCAGCTCGGCCGACGTCACGGTGGACCTCGACGTCGCGCCCCTGACGGCGGCCGCCACGTTCGGTGAGACGGTCACCGAGGGTGCCACGTTCGCCGGCGTCGCCCAGCCCGGCGCGACCGTGACCATCACCGGCCCCGAGGGCGTCCGTGCCACGACCGTTGCCGACGGCTCCGGTCGGTACAGCGTCCGGGTCGACGGCCCGGGCAAGCCCGGCCAGATCGATTTCACGGTCACGCAGACCTTCTCCGGGCAGACGTCGGCCCCCGTGTCGGTCTCACTCGACTACGGTCGCGCGGTCGCGATCGAGGGGCCGGCCGACGGCTCCGATGTCGCCGGCGGCGACCTCGATGTTCACGGCGCCGGACTGACCGGCAGCACGGTCCGCCTGCTCGACAACGGCGAGCCCGTTGCGACGGGCACCGTCACGAACGGCCAGTACACCCTCACCGCGTCAGGCCTCGACCGTGCCGAGCACGTCCTCACCGTCGAACAGACCGGACGCGGCAACAACGTCACCACCGCCACGGTGACGGTCAACCCGGGCAAGACGGGCTCGGTCGAACAGCCTCTCGAGGTCACCTCACCCCGTATCGAAGACGGCTACGTCTCGGGCGAGGCCACGACCTTCACCGGCAAGGCCAGCGCCAACTCGACCATCACGGTCACGAACAAGTGGGGCACGAGCCTCGGTGGCCACGTGACGGCCGACGCCGACGGCAACTGGTCGTTCACCCGCGTCATGACCGGCACCTCGACCTACAACATTCTGTTCACCGAGGTCACGACCAGTGGCATGTCGAACACCGTGGAGTTCTTCGGCTTCGCTGCCAAGCCTGCGGCCGTGAAGACGTTCCAGGTCACCAGCCCCCGGGTCTCCGACGGCTACGTCTCCGGCGAGAAGACCACCTTCACCGGCAAGGCGAGCGCCGGCTCGACCATCACGGTCACGAACAAGTGGGGCACGAGCCTCGGTGGCGACGTGAAGGCCAACGCGAAGGGCGACTGGTCGTTCACCCGCGTCATGAGCGGCACCTCGACCTACAACATCGTGTTCACCGAGAAGACGATCACGGGCGCGACGAACACCGTCGACTTCTTCGGCTTCGCCGCCAAGCCTGCGACCGTGAAGACGTTCCAGGTCACCAGCCCCCAGGTCTCCGACGGCTACGTCTCCGGCGAGAAGACCACCTTCACCGGCAAGGCCAGTGCCGGCTCGACCATCACGATCACGAACAAGTGGGGCACGAGCCTCGGTCGTGACGTCAAGGCCAACGCGAAGGGCGACTGGTCGTTCACCCGCGTCATGACCGGCACCTCGACCTACAACATCCTGTTCGCCGAGAAGACGATCACGGGCGCGACGAACACCGTCGAGTTCTTCGGCTTCGCCGCCAAGCCCGCGACCATGAAGCCGTTCCAGGTCACCAGCCCCCAGGTCTCCGACGGCTACGTCTCGGGTAAGGCCACGACCTTCACCGGGAAGTCGGCCCCCCACGCCACCATCAGCGTCACCAACAAGTGGGGCACGAGCCTCGGTGGCGACGTGAAGGCCGACGCGAAGGGCGACTGGTCGTTCACCCGCGTCATGACCGGCACCTCGACCTACAACATCGTGTTCACCGAGACACACAACGGAACGGAGACGGCTCTCGAGTTCTTCGGTTTCGCTCCCCAGAAATAGGCACACCTCGCACCATCCGACGGCCCCCTCGCATCCTGCGATGGGGCCGTCGGCCGTTTCGTCTTTCCGTGGCGCAGCTCGAGTTACGAATCATCACGCCCCTTGACATCTAAAATACGATTATGAAATACTTGATACGTGCGCCTCTCTGAGCGCATTCGGCGCTCATCTTCCGCCCGGCGCCCTTTCTCCTCACCTGAAAGAGAAACCGTGAATAAGACAACCCTGACCAGGGGTGCATTCGCCTTGATGGCCGCGATCACCCTGTCCGCGACGATGGGCACCGGGTCGCCTTCCTCCGCAGCCTCGACGGCCGACCCGGCCGCCACCTCCCCTCAGCTCGTGCGCAGCACCCCCTCCCACGAGCCCTCCAGCGGCATGCCCGCGTCCTTTCCCTGGCTCGCTGAGACCGGTCCGGGCGAATACCTCGCAGGCCCGAACGCCCCCTACCTCACGGAGTACACGGACGCAGACGCGGCCCGCGCCCACGCCGAGGACATCACCGTGATCCCCGACACCGACGGTCGTTTCCGCCTGAAGGGCAGCGAGTACTGGTTGACGTACGAGAACGACACTCCCTGGCGAGTCCAGGGAAAGCCGAGCGGCGACGGTCCCGACGCCCTCTGGACGATGGGCAGGGACGGCCGCATCAGTCCGGTCGAGGAGCCCAGCGTGTGGATGTCGGGCACGTGGAGCTGGGGCAATTACACCGTGATGGGTCTCGGCACCGGCGCGCCGGCGAGTTTCATCGACCTGACGAGCCTGACGGCGGAGGTCGACTCCGTCGACGTGGCCGCCGGAACCGCGCGCATCGGCGGGGCCGCCAGGCCCGGGGCGGTGATCACGAGCGGCACCGCCCGTGCCACCACCGACGGCACCGGCACGTGGAGCATGACGGTCGGCGGTCTCGAGTTCGGCTCGAACGACGTCTCGATCACCGCCTCCGACCCTGCCACCGAGGCCGTGATCGCCACGGTAGACCTCACGATCGACCGCCGTGTCGCCGACTTGTCAGCGACAGCGACCTTCGCGGACGCCGTCACCACCGGGGCACTGTTCAGCGGCAGCGCCGAGCCCGGCGCGACCGTGACGATCACCAGCCCCGGGGGTGTCGCCACGGCAGCCAGGGCGAGCGCCTCGGGCGCCTTCACGACCGAGGTCGCCGGCCCGGGCGAGGCCGGTGTGCAGCGCTTCACGGTCACCCAGACCATCGCCGGCCACACGTTCGACCCCACCTACGTCTCGCTCGATTACGGCAGCGCCGTCACGATCGACGCGCCCACCGACGGTGCCGACTTCCCCGGCGGATACATCGAGGTCCGTGGCGCCGGCCTCACCGGCGGCATGGTCCGCCTGTTGGACAACGGCACACCCCTCGCGACAGGAGTCGTCACGGACGGCCGGTACTCCCTCACGGCCGAGGGCCTCGACGACGGCGAGCACGTCTTGACGGCCAAGCAGACCGGTCGCGGCAACAACGTCACCGTCGCCACCGTCACGGTCAACCCCGGCAAGACGGCCACCCCGCCCGTCGACCGGTCGCTGCGCGTCACGTCGCCCCACGTCGAGGACGGCTACGTCACGGGCAAGGCGACCACGTTCACCGGCAAGGCGAGCCCCGGGTCGCGCATCACGGTCACGAACAAGTGGGGCACGAGCCTCGGCGAGGACGTCACCGTCGACCTGACGGGCGACTGGACCTTCACCCGCGTCATGACCGGCCATTCGATCTACTACATCGATTTCATCGAGACGACCGTCGCCGGCCAGACCAACATCGCCAACTTCTACGGGTTCACCGCACTGCCCCCTGCCGAAGCGTCCTTCGTGGTGACCAGCCCGAAGATCTCGGACGGTTATGTCTCAGGGCACGAGCTCACATTCACGGGCAGGGCATCTGCGGGCTCCACCATCGCGGTGACGAACAAATGGGGTACCAGCCTCGGTGACGACGTGACCGTCGATGACACGGGCAACTGGGCCTTCACGCGCATGATGACCGGCACGTCCACCTATCTGATCGTCTTCACCGAGACCACCACGTCCGGTGCGACCAACATCGCCAACCTCTTCGGGCTCGCCCCGAGGGAGTAACCACCACCCGCACCGCCCCGGGGACACATGCATCTGCTATCTTTCACATGTTACATATGCCGTATGGATGCGGTAACAGTGAAAGGCATCATCAATGAAGACGTCCTTGTCCGCGCTGGGGACGGCGGGGCTCCTCGCCCTCCTCCTCACCGTCACTCCTCCGAGTGGTCCGACACCTGTCCTCGCAAACGACGCAGGCGACAGTGGTACCGGTGCCGCAGGCCCCACCTCGACGAGCCCGACACCTCTCGTCTTCGACAGTTTCCTGCCGTATACGTCCTTCTCGGTCGATCGGTCGCTGAGGTCGCCGGGCTGGTCGTCGACGTACTCCGAGTCGATGGCCATCGCCGACACGAGCTGGTCGTTCCCCGCAGTCGGCGAGACGGGGCAGATCCGCTCGGCGGACGGCTCCTGCCTCTACGCCAACACCAACAGCGATACGAGAATCCGCTACGCCCCGTGTGCCGCGGTGCCTCCGACGAGCGAGAGCTCGTGGACGGTCCAGCCCGACGGTCGCGTCGAGTCGGCGTCGTACGTCATGACCAATCGGAGCTCGGGCACGTACCTGTTCCTGGGGCGGTCGGACAAGGCCAAGGCGGGGCTGCGCCTGGTGGGTCCGCACACCGGTCTCGGCCTCACCGGCGTGACCGCCGCCTCCTCGTCCTTCGACGCCGCGGGCGTTCTGACCCTCAGCGGCACTGCGACCCCGGGGAGTCAGATCCGAGCCGGTGGCGAGACCGCCGTGGTGCAGGGTTCCGGTCGCTCCGGCACGTGGACGCTGCGCCTACCCGACGCGCCGGGGCAGATCGAGGTGCAGCAATGGGTCTCGACACCCTCGGCGGGCTGGCAGCGGTACGACACGACGACCGTCGACATCGGCATGACCGCGCAACTCGTGTCCGTCGACGAGCAAAGCCGGTCCGCGACCGTCACCGGAACGGCACGACCCGGCTCGACCGTCGCCGTCGACGACGCCCGGCTCGACATCGGCGCCGAGGGCACCTTCTCGTACACGGCGCACGGTCTCGTCCTCGGATCGAACACGATCCGCTTCGACGAGACGGTCCGGGGCACCGTCCGCTCCAGCGCCACGGTCGAGGCCGTCATCGACGTCGCGGCCCTCACGGCGCACTCGCGATTCGAGGCGGCAGCCGGTGCACCGGTCACATTGTTCGGCCAGGGCAACCCAGGGGCCATGGTCGAGGTGATGGCCGGGCCGGCAACCGTCGTGGCCAGCGCGACGGTCGATGCCGCCACGGGAGCCTGGTCGACGTCACTGCCCGCGCCGGGCGCCGGAGGTGTCTACTCGGTACGCGTGCACCAGATGGTGGACGGCGAGAGCAAGGGAGACCTCCAGCTCGACATCGATTACGGCAGCCCCGTGGCGATCTCGTCACCTTCCCATGGCTCGATCGTGGGTGCGGGCCCGGTGCACCTGGAGGGCACGGGCCTCGCCGGGAGTTCCATCACCGTGGGCGAGAAGGGCTCGGCTGGGATGCTGGGTTCGGCGACCGTCACCGGCAACGGAACCTGGGCGCTCACGACCTCCAGCTTGGAGAAGCGCGAGTACGTGCTCGTCGCCACCCAGCTCGGGCGGGGAGCCAACACGACGACGCACTCCATCACCGTCAACCCGGGTGAGGCCCCCACCCCCTTCGTGGACGCCGCGGTCACCTCGCCTGACGGTTTCGTCGCCGGTTGGGTGAACCGCGTCTCGGGTACCGCGACCCCGGGGGCGACGATGACCATCACGAATCCGTGGGGGACACCGATCGCCCGTCACGTCGCGGTGGATACCTTCGGCAATTGGACCTTCGAGCGAGCGTTCTCGGGCGAGAGCACGATACGCCTGCACTTCACCCAGACGCTGCCCGATGGTCGTTCGAAGACCACCGGACCCGTCGACTTCCCACCCGCCCCGAAGGCTTTCCGCGTGATGTCGCCTGCACCCAGCGACGGATTCGTCCCGAACACCGTCGTGACGTTCTCGGGCACCGCCGAGCCGGGCAGCACCATCGGCATGACGAACAAATGGGGCGTCGTCCTGGCCAAGCCGGTCATCACCGATGAGAAGGGGCGGTGGTCCATCGCCCGCAAGATGACCGGGACGTCGACGTATCACATCGACTTCACCGAGACCGATCACGGCACCTCGACGACCGTGAAGTTCTACGGCTTCGCACCGAGAGGCTGAGACTCGGGTCGAGGCTCCGCGAACGACGAGGGGCGGGCGCTCCGGCGAGCACCCGCCCCTCGTCGTCGTCGGTCGTCTGTCACCGCGGTGAAGCCCGCACGACGAGAACCAACAGCACCGCGTAGGCCACGCAGGAGGCACTGGCGAAGCCGGTCAGGGTCACCCCGATTCCGAGACCCAGCGTCACCCCCGCGATCACGGACCCGATCGTCACGATGAGCCGCCCGACATCCCAGGCGACCTGGACACCCTGTCGCTCGAGGAGTGGCAGCAATCGGGACAGGGGTGACACCACGATCTGCGCGGCATACGCCGGCACGAGTATCTGAGCGAAGCGTCCTGCCTCGCTCCACTCGGATCCGAAGACGACACCGAAGAGGGCTGGGCCGAGGACGAGTACGACGATTGCACCCGCTCCCCCGACGATCGCCAGGCGTGCGACGAGAGAGAGCACGGTACGGCGCAGCCCGGTCGACCGCGTCCGGACGAGGTGCCCCACGTGCCCCTCGAAATACTGCGCGACCGCATCGGCGACGATGCCCACCGGAGCGGCGAGCACGCGGATCGTCAGAGCCACGAGGCCGACGGCCCCCGCACCATAGGAGGCTGTGAGCACCAGCATCGGTGCCTGCTGGCCGGCGACGTTGAGCAGCCCGGACCACGTCGACACGAGCGGGAACCGCCGGTACCGGAAGGCGACCGCTCGGACGAGCCTCGCCGAGAGGGTGATCCGGCGGCGACGCCGAGCCTCGGCCTCGTTGTCGGCACCTTCTCTCGTGGCCAGCCGACTCCGGCGGTTGGCGGCCCCCAGCCCGACGATGCCGGCGGCGCGACCCGCCGCGAGGCCGACCAGCAATCCCAGCCCGCCGCCGAGGGGGGCGAGCGTGAGGTTCGCGACCACCTGCCCGATACCCTGCAGGGCGTTCCGCACGGCCATCTGCCCGTAAGCGCGGCGCCGTGCCAGCACGGCCGAGAGTATCCGTTGCGATGCGATCGCGAGCACGGTCAGGGGCAACAGCCACCAGGCGGTCTCGAGCGTCGGCGCGCCGAACCAGGTCGCGAGCTCGACTCGCAGGGCGAAGGACGCGAGCGCGACCGCCGCGACGACGACGAGGCCGGACAGGATCGCCAGGAGGACGAGCGCGCGGGCGGCCGACTCGGTGCGGGGCAACACCAGAGCACGTTCCCAGCCGAGTGTCGAGACGACACCGAGCACGGCCGAGATGCCGGTGAGCACGGCCAGTGCGCCGAGATCGCCCGGTGTGTAGAGCCGAGTGATGAGCGGTGAGACGCCGATGACGACTCCCTGCCCGACCAGGCTGCCGAGCAGGATGCGCGTGACCGGTCGCCCCTGCGCCCTCCGAACCGCACGCGAGACGACGCCCCACGCGGGCATCGCGCTCACGCGCCGATGAGGGCGTCCGCCGCGTCGGACGGCATCGAACCGGCCGGGGCAGCGCCGGTGGGGATGCCTCCGATGGCGACGTAGGCGCAGCCCGCCCAGCGTGCCGCGTCGAGCAGGCGACGGCCGTCGACCACGGTTCTCACACCGGGCACGTCGGCGTCGGTCCACGACCTGTAGTCGGCGTGGTCGGCCTGGACGATCACGGCATCTGCCGCGTCACCCCGGACAGCTGCGGTGAGACCGAGCCTGGCGAGTTCGTCCCGCTTGTACATCGGGTCGTGCACCACGACGTCGGCACCGGCCGACTCGAGTGCCCGCACCGTGTCGAACACGCCCGAGAACGCGGTCTCCTTGACCCCGCCGCGATACGCCGCGCCGAGAACCAGTACCGTCTGACCCGCGAGGTCGCCGTGCAGACGGGCGAGCAGGTCGACCGCGTGGTGGGGCATGCCTGCGTTCCGAGCGCGAGCCGCTCGCACGATGGTGGCGTCGGGATCGTTCCAGAGGTAGAGCCGCGGATAGACGGGGATGCAGTGCCCACCGACAGCGATGCCGGGAGAGTGGATGTGGCTGTAAGGCTGCGAGTTGCATGCCTCGATGACACCCTGGACGTCGACGCCGACCTTCTCGGCGTAGCGCGCGAACTCGTTCGCGAGGCCGATGTTGACGTCACGGTACGTGGTCTCGGCGAGCTTCGCCATCTCTGCCGCCTCGGCCGTGCCCAGGTCCCAGACGCCGTTCTTGCGGGGCAGGTCGTCACGCTCGTCGAAGTCGAGCACGCTCTCGTAGAACTCGACACCGCGGGCCGCGCCCTCGGGGGTGAGGCCGCCGACGAGCTTCGGGTAGCGCCGTAGATCGGCGAAGACCCGACCGGTCAGCACCCGCTCGGGCGAGAACACGACGTCGAAGTCGATCCCCTCGACCAGGCCGCTGCCGGCCTCGAGGCGCGGAGCCCACCGCTCGCGGGTCGTGCCGACCGGCAGCGTGGTCTCGTAAGCGACGAGGGCTCCTCTCGGCAGATTCGCGGCGATGGACTCGGTGGCCGCGTCCATCCAGCCGAAGTCGGGCCGCGCCTCCTCGTCGACGAAGAGCGGGACGACGACGACGATCGCGTCGCAGCCGGCGAGGCCGGAGCCGTAGTCGGTGGTGGCGGTGAAGAGGCCGGCGTCGACCGTCGCGGCGAGCTTCACGTCGAGGAAGGCCTCGCCGGGAAAGGGCACGCGCCCGCGGTTGACGACGTCGACCACGCTCTGCGAGACGTCGATGCCGACGACGTCGTGCCCCTTGGTCGCGTACTGGACGGCGAGGGGGAGGCCGATCTTGCCGAGGCCGATGACTGCGATCTTCATGTGCGTTGTTCCAATCGGGGTGAGAGCGGTGGGGTCAGACGGCAGCCGCGAGGAGGCGCGGGTCGACGACCGAGAGAGAGGTTGCGGATTCGAGGGCGGCCTCGGCGACGCGGAGCGTGGCCAGACCGTCGCGCAGCGTGACCACGCGCGTCGTGTCGAGACCGAGGACCGCGTCGCGGAACGCCTCGTGCTCGACCAGCAGGGGCTCGCGCTTGGCCAGCGCGAAGCGGGTCATCGACCCCTCGGCCACACCGCGGAACGCGGAGACCGCGTCCCACGACGTCGCGACCGTGCCGTTCTCGAAGAACGTGAGGTCGGCGGTAAGGGTGTCGGCGACGAACGAGCCGCGGGAGCCCGTCACGACGGTGAGGCGCTCCTTGAACGGCGACAGCCAGTTGACGAGATGGCTCGTGACCGTGCCGTCGGCGAGACGACCCGAGAACGCGATGAGGTCTTCGAACTCGCGACCGCTCTTGTGCGCGGACTGCCCGTAGACGCTGACGAATTCGCTGCAGGCGAGCCAGGCCGTGAGGTCGATGTCGTGCGTGGCCAGGTCTTTGACGACGCCGACGTCGGCGATGCGGGCGGGGAACGGACCCTGGCGGCGCGTGGCGATCTGGTAGACGTCGCCGACGTCGCCGTTCTCGAGCCGCTCGCGAAGCGACTGCAGGGCAGGGTTGTACCGCTCGATGTGACCGACGGCGCCGACCAGGCCGCGCGACTCGAAGGCCTCGACGAGACGGGTGCCCGACGCGACGTCGGCCGCGACCGGCTTCTCGATCAGCGCGTGCACGCCGGCTTCGGCCAGCTGTGTGCCCACGGTCTCGTGGAAGGCGGTGGGGACGGCCACGACGGCCAGGTCGATGCCGAGCTCGAGCAGCTCGTCGACGCTGCCGCACAGGGTGACCCCGTCGGCGGCACCGTGCGGGTCGCCGCACGCGTCAGCGGCACCGACGAAGTCGACGCCCTCGACGGCGCGCAGCACGCGGGCGTGGTGACGCCCCATCATGCCGAGCCCGATCAGGCCGGCGCGGAGGGCGGCCATCAGCGACCTGCCTTCGCGACGGTCTCGACGGCCGAGACGATGCGCTCGAGGTCGCCCTCCGTGAGCGAGGGGTGGACGGGCAGCGACAGTGCCTCGGAGGCCGCACGCTCGGTCTCGGGCAGATGCACGTCGGCGCGGAACGAGGGCAGGCGGTGGACGGGCGTCGGGTAGTAGACGCCGGTGCCGATGCCGTGCTCGTTCTCGAGGGCGGCGGCGAAGCCGTCGCGGTCGTCGCTCACCCGTACCGTGTACTGGTGGAAGACGTGCTCGGCGAGCTCGTGCGTCGCGGGCGTGACGACCGACGTGATGCCCGCCGAGAGCACGGCGGCGTTCGCACGACGCGTCGCCGTCCAGCCGGCGAGCTTCGTCAGCTGCACGCGACCGATGGCGGCGTGCAGGTCGGTCATGCGCGAGTTGAAGCCGATCAGCTCGTTCTCGTAGCGGCGCTCCATGCCCTGGTTGCGCAGGAGGCGCAGCGTGCGCTCACGAGGAGGGTCCGCCACCGCGATCATGCCGCCCTCGCCCGCGGTCATGTTCTTGGTCGGATAGAGGCTGAACGCCGCGGCGTCGCCGAACGTGCCGACCTGGTGCCCGGCCCAGACGGCGCCGTGGGCCTGGGCCGCGTCTTCGACGATCAGCAGACCGTGGTCGAGCGCGACGGCGCGGAGCGCCGTCATGTCGGCCGCGTGCCCGTACAGGTGCACCGGCATGATGGCGCGGGTGCGCTCGGTGACGGCGGCGCGGACGGCGGCGGGGTCGAGGTTGAAGTGGATCGGCTCGATGTCGACGAACACCGGGGTGGCGCCGACCAGTGCGACGGCATTGGCGGTGGCCGCGAACGTGAACGACGGGACGATGACCTCGTCGCCGGGACCGATGCCGAGGGCGATGAGCGCCAGGTGCAGGGCCGTGGTGCCGGAGTTGACGGCGACCGAGGGGCGGCCGCCGAGCAGCTCGGCCGAGAACTCGGTCTCGAACGCGGCGACCTCGGGCCCCTGGGCGAGCATGCCGCTGCGCATGACGGCGTCGACGGCGAGACGCTCGTCGTCGCCGATGATCGGCTTGGCGGCCGGAACGAACGGTCGGGTCGTGATGGTCATGGTCAGTGCTCCTCTGTGATGGAGTCGTTCTCGAGTCGGTAACGGGCGCCCGTGTCGGGGCAGACGAGCGAGTCGCCTTCGGAGATCAGACGGTGGCCGGTGCGACCGACCCACCCGATGCGTCGCGCGGGCACACCGGCGACGAGGGCATGAGGAGGCACGTCGCGCGTCACGACGGAGCCGGCGGCGACGATCGCCCAGGCACCGATGCGGACGGGGGCGACGCAGACGGAGCGGGCGCCGATGGCGGCGCCCTGGTCGACGGTCACGCCGACGGGCTGCCAGTCGGCGGCGCTCTTGAGCGTGCCGTCGGGGTTGACGGCCCGGGGGTGACGGTCGTTCGTGAAGACGACGGCCGGGCCGACGAAGACGCCGTCGCCGAGGACGGCGGGCTCGTAGACGAGGGCAGCGTTCTGGATCTTGCAGCGGTCGCCGACGACGACACCCGATCCGATGTAGGCGGCGCGACCGACGATGCACTCGGAGCCGATCACGGCGGAGTCGCGGACCTGGGCGAGGTGCCAGACGACCGAGTCGCGGCCGATGACGGCGGTCGGGTCGACGTCGGCCGACGCTGTCACACGGGCGCTCGTCGAGTGGACCGCGGGCGAGTCGGGAGAGGTGGGCAAGGACATGGGTTGCACCTTCTGAGAGAGATGACCGGCTGACTTCAGCCACTACGTACAATACCGTATTTCAGATGGATCATCCAGAAATTGTCCGATTTGGATCACACCCGACTCGATGCTTTTCATTTGATATTTAAGATGCTATTCTGAAATCCACTCTCGGGTCGTCGCCCGAATGCCACCACCCCACCCTCTCTAGGAGCCCCCATGTCTCGTCGTCTCATCCGCACCTCCTCGGCCCTCGCCCTTGTCGCTCTGGCCGGCCTCGCGCTCACCGCCTGCTCGAGCGACGACGCCTCGCCCCGGCCCACCTCGACACCGACGTCGGAGCTCTCGACGGTTACCTACAACGAGTGCGTCGACGGCGCCGCGAACATCTACCTCGAGGGCGACGAGAAGACCTACGCCCTGCCCGAAGCCTGCGAGGGCGTCAACGTGATCACCAGCGACGCGACGATCACCCTGGCCGACGTCTCGACACTGGTCGTCGAGGGCGATGGCAACACCGTGACCGTCGACACGCCGTCCGTCGTGGCGTTCCAGGGCAGCAACAACTCGGTCACCTACACGGGCGACGCACCGCAGGTCGACGACCTCGGCGAGGGCAACACGGTCCAGGCCGCCGGCTGAGCGACCGCGCCTCCCGGCCCTCGACCAGAAGGCAGACATGAAGATCATCAGCGTCGTCGGCGCCCGACCGCAGTTCGTGAAGCTGGCCCCGATGGCCCGCGCCCTGTCGTCGCGGTGCCGCCACTCCGTCGTGCACACGGGTCAGCACTACGACCCGAACATGTCCGACGTCTTCTTCGACGAGCTCGGCATCCCTCGCCCCGATCATCACCTCGATGTCGGCAGCGCCTCGCACGGCGCTCAGACGGGGCGCATGCTCGACCAGCTCGAGCGGGTCTTCGCGGCCGAGCACCCGGGTGCCGTGCTCGTCTACGGCGACACGAACTCGACGCTCGCCGCCGCGCTCGCGGCCGTCAAGATGCACATCCCGGTCATGCACCTCGAGGCAGGACTTCGCTCGTTCAACCGCGCGATGCCCGAGGAGCACAACCGGGTGATGACCGATCACGCCTCCGACCTCTGCCTCGCCCCGACCGAACTCGCGATGCACAATCTGGCGAACGAGGGCCTGGCCTCGCGCAGCGTCCTGGTCGGCGACGTCATGACGGACGTCCTCTTCGGGGTGCGCGACCGCGTCGCCGGCACCACGTCGCCGCTCGCGCTCGAGTTCGACGGCGCGCCGTTCACGCTCGCCACCCTGCACCGACCGGCGAACACCGACGACCCCGCACGACTCGAAGACATCTTGCGAGGCCTCCAGGCACTGGACGGCCCGACACTCCTCCTGGCGCACCCGCGGCTCCGCGCCAAGGCCGCGGCGGCGGGCATCGCCCTCGACCGCCCGGGCATCGTCACGGCCGATCCGGCGGGGTACCCCGACCTGATTCGCCTCCTCCTCGCCGCGGACAGCGTGGTGACCGACTCGGGCGGCCTGCAGAAGGAGGCCTTCCTGCTCCGTCGCCCCTGTGTGACGGTACGGAGCGACACCGAATGGACGGAGACGATCGACCTCGGCTGGAACACGCTCGCCGGCGACCACCCCGCCGAGATCGCGGCGCGACTCGCGAATCTTCCGCGCACCCCGACCGAAGAGGCTCCGTACGGCAACGGCACGACGGCGGCACGGGCAGCCGAAGCCATCCTGTCCAGCCTGCAGGAGGCCTGATCGGAGAACGCCACACCTGCTCTCCAGACAAGACCTCATCCACAGATCTCACAACTTGTGGATGAGGTCTTGTTACGTTTTATATCTATGTGTAAAATACTACGTAACGGGCCGAAGGGCGGCCGGCGAACCCGAAAGGTCTCTCGTGCAGGTCATCGATATCGTCCGAGCGTTGCTCAGGGGCTGGTACATCCTCGTGATCGGTGCCGTGCTCGGTGCGGCCGGCGGATACGCCGTGTCCGCGGCGGCCACTCCGACCTATGTCAGCTCGACCGAGGTGTTCGTCGCGGTCCGAGGTCAGACCGAGTCAACCGCGGGCGAGATCGCCTCGGGTTCGAACGCGGCCCAGCAGAAGATCAAGACCTACACCGGTCTCGTCCTCACGCCGCGCATCCTGAGCCCGGTCATCGAGCGGCTGGAGCTCGACACGACACCGACCGAGCTGGCGCGACAGATCAGCGCCTCCTCGCCCACCGGCAGCGTCATCATGCGCATCTCGGTCACCGACACCGACCCCGTCGCGGCCGCCGCGAAGGCGTCCGCGGTCACCACCACTCTCATCGACGTGGTCACCGAGCAACTCGAGCCCGAGGTCAGCCCGGGCGTACCCTCGGTCAGCATCGAGGTGGTCACGCCCGCCGTCGAGCCCACGACTCCCGCGACACCGCGCACGCTGGCGAACATCGGTCTCGGAGTTCTGCTGGGGGTCTCCCTCGGTGCCGTCATCGCGGTGCTGCGGCGAGTCCTCGACACGAAGATCCGCGACCGCGACGACCTGCAGACCGAGGGCGACCTGCCGGTCGTCGGCGAGATCGCCTTCGACGCCCAGACGAATCGCCGTCCCCTCATCGTCCGTGACGACGCCGGCAGCCCCCGAGCCGAGTCGTTCCGCTCGCTGCGCACGAACATCCAGTTCTTGAGCGCCCGCACCGGCCCCCGCACCTTCGCGATCACGTCATCCGTGCCGTCGGAAGGCAAGACGACGACCACGGCCAATCTGGCGATCGCCCTCTCCGACACGGGGGCCCGCACGGTGGTCGTCGATGCCGACATGCGACGCCCCAGTCTCGCCCGCACGATGGGGCTCGAGGGTGCGGTCGGTCTCTCCGACGTCCTCATCGGCCGTGTCGAGCTCGATGACGCGCTGCAGATCTGGGGCGACGACGGGCTCGTCGTCCTGCCGGCCGGCACCGTGCCTCCCAACCCCAGCGAGCTGCTCGGCTCCCCCGCCATGCAGGCCCTGGTCGTCGAGCTCGGCGAACGGTTCGACGTGGTGCTGATCGACACGCCTCCGCTGCTGTCGGTGACGGACGCGGCCGTGATCAGCCAGCTGGTGTCGGGCCTGCTCCTGGTCGTCGCGGCGGGCCGCACCACGCACGCGCAGCTCTCCCGCGCCATCGACTCGCTCGGGACGGTCGGGACGGTGGCCCAGGGCGTCGTCCTCACCATGATCAGACGCACTCGCGAGCACGCCTACTACTACGAGTACGTCGAGGCCCCGGCCCGTCCGACCTCGGTCTTCGGTCGTCGTCGCGCCGAGAGCGGAGCACACTCATGACCCGCATCGCCCTGTCCTCGCCCGATGTGGGTGTCGCCGAGGCCGACGCAGCCGCCCGGGCCGTCCGCTCGGGGTGGGTCGCCCCCCTGGGGCCCGAGGTCGACGCCTTCGAACGCGAGATGGCCGACTACATCGGCCGCCAGCACGCGATCGCCCTCTCGTCGGGCACGGCGGCACTGCATCTCGCCCTGATCACCCACGGCGTCGGCCCGGGCATGGTCGTCCCCACGTCGACCTTCACGTTCGCGGCGACCGCGAATGCGATCGCGTACACCGGAGCCGAGCCGTTCTTCGTCGACGTCGACCCGGCGACGGGCAACCTGTGCCCCGACCTGCTCGCCGAGGCGCTCGATCGCCTGAAGCGCGAGGGCCGCCGGGTCGGTGCGGTGATGCCCGTCGACATCCTCGGCAAGGCCGTCGACCACGCCGCGCTCGAGCCGCTGGCGGCCGCCGCGGGGGCGCCCCTCCTGCTCGACAGCGCCGAGGGTGTGGGCGCCTCGTACCAGGGCCGGCGCGTCGGCTCCTTCGGCTCGGCCGCCGCCCTGTCCTTCAACGGCAACAAGATCATGACGACGTCCGGAGGCGGCATGCTGCTCACCGACGATGCGCACGTCGCCGAGACCGCCCGTCGCATCTCGACTCAAGCTCGACAGCCGGTCCGGCATTACGAGCACACCGAGGTCGGCTTCAACTACCGGCTCAGCAACGTGCTCGCCGCCGTCGGCCGGGCCCAGCTCGATCGACTCGAGTCGATGATGCTCCGGCGCCGCGAGATCCGCGAGCGCTACCGGGCCGTCGTGGCGACCGTGGCCGGTGTCGAGATCTTCGGCGGTCACGACGACGTCGACGACAACTGCTGGCTGACCTCGATCGTCATCGATCCGACGGTCGTGTCGGTGAGCGCCGCCGACCTCATGACCGCGTTCGACGCCGCCGACATCGAGGTGCGCAACCTCTGGAAGCCCATGCACCTCCAGCCCGTGTTCCGCGGGCTCGGCTCGCTCGTCACCGGCGCGGCCGAGCGGCTCTTCGCAACCGGCCTCACGCTGCCGAGCGGCTCCGGGATGACCGATGCCGAGATCGACCGCGTGTGCTCCGTCCTCTACGACGCCTTGCAGGGCACCGTCGCCGACCGGCGCCCGACCTCGAGCCGACCCGAATCGCCGACCCGCCTCCCGATCCAGACCCCGACCCCCCAGGAGTCCCTCCGTGTCTCGCCCTGACCTCCTCGCCTACCCCACGCTCAAGCGGGCCATCGACGCCGTGCTCGCGTCCGTCGCGCTCATCGTGCTCGCACCGCCGCTCGCCGTCGTCGCCCTCGCGGTCGCGATCGCCCTCGGTCGTCCGGTCCTGTTCCGTCAGGCCCGAGCGGGTCGCCACGGCACCACGTTCACCCTGCTGAAGTTCCGCACGATGCGCGATGTCGACGAGAGCCGTGGCCTCGTGACCGACGCGCAACGCCTGACGCGCTTCGGGTCGTTCCTCCGCTCGACGAGCCTCGACGAGTTGCCCAGCCTGATCAACATCGTCCGGGGCGACATGAGCGTCATCGGCCCCCGGCCGCTGCTCTGCCACTACCTCGACCGCTACACCGCCGAGCAGGCGCGTCGCCACGAGGTCCGGCCGGGTCTGACGGGCCTGGCGCAGGTCAGCGGTCGCAACGAGCTGGCCTGGGCCGAGCGGTTCCGCCTGGACGTCCACTACGTCGACTCGGTTCGGGCCACCACCGATGTGCGCATCCTGCTCATGACGATCGTGGTCGTGCTGCGCCGCAGCGGCATCACGGCCGAGGGGCATGTGGCCTCCCCCGAATTCGCGGGGTCTCGTGAGACGGTCGCTTCGCCGTTGGCGGTGACCCGATGACGGCCTCACACACGCGTCCCGTCGTGGTCGTCGGCGCGGGTGGCTTCGGCCGCGAGGCCCTCGACGTCCTCGAGGCCGCGGGCCGCCATGTCCTCGGCGTCGTCGACGACGGCCCGTCCGAGCTCGACGTCGAGCGTGTCGAACGCCGTGGCTACCGACTGCTGGGCCCCGTCGCATGGCTGGCCGACCGCCGAGACGTCGATCACGTGATCGGCATCGGCTCCCCCGCCGTCAAGCGTCACCTCGACGACGCACTGCGTGACATGGGGTCGCGACCGACGACCGTCGTGCACCCCGAGGCGACGATCGGCTCCGAGGTCGCCCTCGGCCCCGGCACCATCGTCTGCGCCGGGGCCCGCCTGTCGACCAACGTCTCGACGGGGCGTCACGTGCACGTCCTGGCCAATGCGGCCATCGGGCATGACACGTCGCTCTGCGCGCACACGAGCGTCAATCCGGCCGCGACGGTCTCGGGCAGCGTCTCCGTCGCCGCGGGCGTCCTCGTCGGTGCCGCGTCGGTCGTGCTCCAGGGGCTGACCCTCGGCGCCGAGAGCGTGGTCGGCGCCGGGGCCTGCGTGGTCCGCGACGTCCCGCCGGCCCGTGTGGTGAAGGGGGTGCCCGCCGTATGAGTTCGCGCACCCCGAACGCCACGAAGACGGTCTGGATCGTCAACCACTATGCCCTCGACGCCGAACGAGACGGTCGCACCGGCCGCCACCAGCACCTCGCGCGAGAACTCGCGACGCAGGGGTGGCACACGGTCGTCATCGCGGCCAGCACCGACCACCCGTCCGGTCGCCAGACCATCACCGGCCGCCGGCTGCGCGAGCGCGGCACGGCCGAGGGCCACGAGTTCGTCTGGCTGCGGGGCGTCGACTACTCGACCTCGCGCCGCCGACGCCTGCTCGACATGATGCTGTTCACCCTGCTCGTGATGCTCCCGGGCAGCTTTCGAGGCGTCCCACGCCCCGATGTCGTCGTCGGCGGCTCGGTCCATCCGTTCGCCGCGTGGGCGGCCAGCGTCGTCGCCCTCCGACTCCGGGTGCCGTTCGTGTTCGAGCCCCGCGACCTGTGGCCCGAGACCCTCGTGCAGTTCGGAGCACTTCGCCCGGGCGGAGCCGTCACCCGCGCGATGCAGTGGCTCGAGAGCCGCATCGTGCGCCGCGCCTCCTTGGTGGTCTCGCCGTTGGCGGGCGTCGGACGCTATTACGCCGAACGCGGTCACGACGTGCCCTTCCTCTGGGTGCCGAACGGCGTCTCGCCCGAGGCGACGCACGATGCTCCGACGGCGACCGTCGGCCTCGGCGAGCCCGCAGCCGACGAGCCCGCAGCCGACGAGACGACGGTGGCTGACCACGAGTCGTTCGAGGTCGTCTATCTCGGGTCGATGGGGCGAGCCAATGCGCTCGAGGCGGTCATCGACGCGTTCGACCTGGCAGCCACCTCGAACCCGCGGGCGGACCTGCGCCTCACCCTGGTCGGCGACGGCCCCGCCCGACCCGACCTCGAAGCACGCGCCGGGTCGTCGGCGAGCGCCGATCGCATCTCGTTCGTCGGGCAGACCTCGCAGGCCGAGGCGCGACGCCACGGACTCCGGGCCGACTGCCTCGTCGCGAATGTCGCGCCGCTCCGGTTGTACGACTACGGCCTGTCGCTGAACAAGCTCACCGAGTACCTCATGCTCGCGCGGCCCGTCGTGCTCGGAGCCCGCACCACGGGTGACCCGGTCACGGCCTCGAACGCCGGCATCCGGGTCGACGGTGACGACGTCGCCGCGCTGGCCGATTCGCTGCTGCAGCTGGCGGCGACGAGTCGGGCCGAGCGCGAGGCGATGGGCGCCCGGGGCCGAGCCCACGTGCTCGCCGAGTACGACTACGCCACCCTCGCCGGTCGTCTCGCGCCTGCTCTCGACCTGGTCGCCCGCGCCGCCTGACCCTTCGCCTCTCTCACGCCCACCACCGAACGGATCGATCATGACCACGACAAACCGCCCCGACATCGTGCACGTCTCCAGCGCCCACCCGTGGACCGACAACCGCGTGCACCTGCGCGAGGCCGCGACGCTCGCGGACGCCGGCTACCGAGTCCGCCTGATCGCCGTGGCGAACGACCTCGAGACCGAGGCCACGCGAGTGGACGTCGTGACCATCCCGCGTCGCTCGCGACTCACGCGCATGGTCGTCGGCTCGGCCCACGCCATCGCGCTCGCCGTCCGATCCCGCGCTCGAGTCGTGCACCTGCACGACCCCGAGCTCGTCTGGGCCATCCCGGCGCTCCGGGCACTGGGGCGCTCCGTCATCTTCGATGCGCACGAGGACCTGCCCGACCAGGTCGCGAGCAAGGCGTACATCCCGCGACCGCTGCGGCCGATGGCCGTGCTCGCCGCGCGGCTCGTCGTGCGCCTCGGCTCGACGGCCGACCGCGTGGTCGCCGCCACCGCCACCATTGCCGACACCTACCCCGACCACAAGACCGTGACCGTGCGCAACTACCCGCGACTCCGCGTCGAGGAGGCCTCCGCCTCCCCGCTCAGCGAGCGCCCGAAGCGACTCGTGTTCGTCGGGGCTCTCACGCAGAACCGCGGCAGCCGCGTGCTGCCCGAGGTGACGCGGTCGGCGGAGTTCCCCACCGACTGGCGCCTGCACGTCGCGGGCACGGTGCCGGCCGCGGAGCTCGCGGTGCTGACCGCCACGACGACCCCCGCTCACGCGGCGGTCGCGTACCACGGCATCGTGTCGCCTGCGGTGGCCCGCGATCTGCTCCTCGAGTCCCGTATCGGTCTGGTCGCCTTCCAGCCCACCGATGCCCACCTCAACTCGCTTCCCACGAAGCTCTTCGAATACATGGCGGCCGGGCTCGCCATCATCGTCTCCGACTTCCCGCTGTGGCGTGAGCTGCTGTCGGGGCACGACAACGTGACGTTCGTCGACCCCCTCGACCCGCATGCCATCGCCGACGCCGTGGCCCGCTACGACCGCGACTCCGAGCTGCTCGATCGTCACGGGCGCAACGGTCGACGTGCCGCGCTCGAGGTCTTCAACTGGTGCACGGAGGAGAAGACGCTGCTCGGGCTGTACGCCGACCTGCTCGACACCGCGCGGGCGCGCCGATGACACGGCGCCGTGATCCGGAGGCGCTGGTCACCCTGCGCTCGCTGGGCCGGCTCGGCCTCGTGGCCCTGAGCACGACGCTCTACGCGCTCACACTGCAGTGGGTCTACGTCAACCTCATCACGGTGCCCTTCGGCTACGCCGGCTACTCGTATCACCCGGGGCCGTGGCAGGCGACGGTCCTGACCGTGGCGATGACCGCCGTGGTCGCGGCCGCCCTGCCCCCTCGGCTCGCCCGGGTCTCGCATGTCGTGCTGTGGATCCTGTTCTCGGTCTGCGTGGCGCCCGCGATGCTCATGGTCAACTACACGGGCTACGTGAGCATCGAGCACGGCTTGCTCACGTCGGCGACGATCGGCGGCGGGATCCTCGTCGCCGCGATCGGCACGCGACTGCTCGACGCACGCGCCGCGTCGCTCGCGGCGTCGGAGGCGGCAGCGGCGGCGGCTTCGGCTTCGACTTCGACCGAGTCGGCGGTCGAGACAGCCGAGCCGGCGCCCGCACTCGCACCCACGCCCGCGCCCGCCAGACCAGGTGCACTCGGCACGATCTCGGCACTCCGACGTCGGCTGCCGAGCGGGTCGATAATGTGGGCCGTGGTCGCGGTGCACTCCCTCGTCACCTACGCGCTGCTCACTGCGACGGTCGGGCTCAGCCTCCGCTTCATCGCCCTCGACGACGTCTACGACGTGCGGGCGGTCTACGCCGACGAGGCGTCCAGCAGCGGCCTGCTCGGCTACCTGCTGAGCGGTCAGGCGAACGTCATCAACACGATGATCATCGTGCGCGGCCTGATGAAGAGGAATTGGACGCTCCTCATCGTCGGGGTCGCCGGGCAGATGGTGCTCTTCAGCGGAACCGGGTTCAAGACGATCCTGTTCTCGTTCCCCGCCGTGCTGCTCGTCGGCCTGCTCATGCGTCGCCGGACACCGCGTTCCGGTCTCTGGCTCGTGATCGGCTCGGTCGCCCTCATGGCCGCGTCGGCCGTCGCCGACGAGGTGCAGGGCGGGCTCACGTGGACGTCGCTCTTCTCGCGCCGGTTCCTCATCACGCCGGGGCTGCTGACCTCCGTCTACGCGGACTTCTTCTCGCAGAACCCGGTGGCACAGCTCTCCGGCTCGGTGCTGCGCTGGTGGGTCGGCAACCCCTACGACCAGTCGATCCCCCGCGAGGTCGGGCAGTATCTCCTGCCGGGCTCGCAGCTGGCAGCCAACGCCAACCTGTTCGCGGACGGGCTCGCGAACTTCGGGCCGGCCGGGGTGATCGGGGTCGGAGCCTTGCTGCTGGCCTTCCTGCGGGTCGTCGACCGCGCCTCCCGGGGTCTGCCCGTCGCCGTCGGCGCGATGGTCATGGTGATGCCGAGTGTGACGCTGTCGAACACGTCGCTGCTGACCGCCATGCTGTCGCACGGCCTGGCCGTCGGCGTACTCCTGCTGTGGACGGCACCGCGCGACGGGTGGGGCCGCGTCCCGACCCCGCAGCCCGCGACGGCTGAGAACGTCGAGGCCGGTCGGGGCAGACTGACCTGATGATCGACGTCGCCCTCGCCCGCCGGCTCCGAGAGTCGGGACTCCGCTGGAAGCCCGCCGCCGGAGACCGCTTCGTGATCGAGCGGGGAGACTTCGACTCGGTCGACGTCTTCACGGTCAGCGACATGACGGTCGAGGCGCACGAGTACCCGACCGGGACGGTGCTCGGCTTCAACGGCACGACCGAGTGGGCCCTCGACTCCGTCGAGGCGGACGACGCACTCTGGCTGCCGCGCGAGAACCAGTTGCGCGATCTGCTGGGTCGATCGTTCCGATCGCTGACCCGATCACCCGGAGGCGCGGGGTACGAGGTCGGGACGGGTCTCGGACCAGACGACCCGGTCGCGATCTTCACGGCGGACGACCCCGAGGACGCGTACGCGGCCGCGCTGCTCGCGTTCATCGAGGCGTCGCTCGCGTAGCACCATCGGACCCGAGGGCGCGCAGCCGCTCAGCGCCGCGTGCTGACCGTCACGGTGAAGACCGGGGTCCGGACGAGCTGACGCGTCGGGCCGACGACCCGCTCGAGGACGGGGCGATGACCGAGGTGCGAGTTCCACACGCACCAGAGCTCGGCCCCGGGCGCCAGGAGTCGAGCCGCCGCCTCGAACATCTTGTGCGCGATGCCGGCGTGAACCGTCGCTCCCACGTGGAACGGCGGGTTGAGCAGCACCAGTTCGGCCGAGCCGGCCGGCAACGAGGCTCCGGCGTCGTCGCGGACCACGTCGACGGCCACCCCGTTCGCCTCGGCCGTGGCTCGCGCGGAGGCGACGGCCGCCGCCGACTGATCGGTCGCCACCACGTGTGCGGACGGGTGGCGCCGAGCGTACGAGACGGCCAAGACACCCGTGCCGCACCCCAGGTCGACGACCTCGCCGACCGACGGCATGCGATCGAGCAGCCGCAGCAGCTCGGCGGTGCCGATGTCGACGGATGGGCCCGCGAACGCGGCGGCATGCGCGGCGACCGTGAGGTCGAACTCGGCGTCGCGGCGGGACCGCGGCCAGGGAGTCGGAGCGGGCTGCGGCCGAGGCGCCCGCGCCGTCAGCACCCGCGACTTCTGGCGTGCGAGGCCGGCCCGGACCTCGCCGAAGTGCCGCCCGAGTACCTCGTTCATCGCCACGGTCATGTGCTTCAGCCGGCCGCCCGCCAAGACGGTCACGTCGGCGGGAGCTCCGGCGGCGATGGTCGCGGCGATCTCGTCGAGCGCGTCGAGTGAACGCGGCAGCTGCAGCAGCACGAGGCGGCAACCCGCCACCAGGTCCGGTGTCAGCCCCAGATGCTCGTGGTGCCGCTCGAGACCGAGCGCCTCGGCGTTGGCGTCCAGCGCCCGCTCGCCCGACAGGGAGTCCTGATGCACCCGGAGGCGCGGCGCGGCCTGCGAGGTCACGCCCGGTTCGCCCGGTGCGCCGGCCTCGGCCCACGCCGACTGCAGCCCGAGGGTGAGCGCACCGTATCGATCACCGATGATGGCGATCGGGCCGACCCGTGCCTCCTCGGCTGTCTCGGGGTCGGCGGCGAGCCAGTCGCGCGCGGTGTCGAGCAGGAGGCGATCGGTCGCGTCGACCGCGGACAGGTTCGGGGCCTCGATGTCGGGCCAGCGGCGCAGGCGCTCGAGATCGATCACCCCGCAAGCGTAGTCAGCCTGCCGGGCGTCAGCCTGCCGGGCGTCAGGCTCCGTCGCCGTAGCGGTTCACCGTCGACGCCTTGCCCCAGACCGGCAGGTTCGTCGCGGCCCAGTCGTTGCCGAGCAGATCGAGTGCGTTGCCGGCCACGCCCGCGGTGACTCCGCGTACCGACGAGGTCGAGCCTGATGGCCGCACGAAGCGCGTCGCCGTGATCGTCACCTTGTTCTGGGCGCTGCGGACGTCGACGACGGTGCAGGCTCCCGACCCGGTGCTCGAGACGAGCCCCGTCACGACGTTGCGGGTGAGCATCAGACGATCGTTGGAGTGGTACGCCTGGATCGCCCGGTCGACCGAGGCGTCGAGGCGATTGCCGCTGACGATGAGGTCGCGCGTCAGGTAGACGAGGATGCCGGCCTCGGTCCCGCCGCCGTGTCCCGTGACGGTGTTGTCCGTGACGACGCCGGTCGCGCGCTCGGCATCGGAGCCGACCGAGTCGCCCGCTCCCTTCACCACGATGCCCGAGCCCGGCCCCGTGAGGGCAGCTCGCGTCACCGTGTTGCCGGTCACGACGAAGCCGACGGGTGCGTGACTGTAGCCGGCACCGGCACCGACGCCGCGACAGGGGACGAGCGCGATGCCGACCCGGCAGTCGGTCACCACGTTGTCGCGGATCAGGACGGCGTCCCCGGCATGCGTGTCGATGCCCTCCCAGGAGCGCACGCCCGAGACCGCGTTGCCGTCGATCCAGACGCGCGTCGATCGAGGGGCGACGTCGAGGCCGACCGTGTCGTCGCGCGTGACGATGATGCCGTAGCTGTTGACCTGCCCCGCGGGCTGCAGCACGTCGGACACGGTGTTGCCCCGCACCCACACGTCGGACACGCTCAGCAGCAGCACCCCTGCGTAGGCGACGCGCTCGATCGTGTTGCCCGCGATGGTGAGCGTGTCGCAGAACTCGGCTCGCACCCCGGTGTGCGCCAGGTCGCTCAGCCGGCAGCCCTCGATGACGATGTCGTCGAGCTCGCCGCCCGCCGCTCCCGCCACGCGGATGCCGATCGCCCGCCCCGCCGCACGCCCTGCCCCCGTGCCGGTGATCACGGCCCGCTGGACCGACACCGAGGAGGCACGGATCACGATCGCCTCGACATCCGCCGTCATGCGCAGCGAGCCGTCACCCGAGAAGGACACGGTCATCGGGCGGTCGAGCACGAGGCTGGTCGCCCTCGTCCAGGCGCGCGTGACGGTGAGGTGGCCCCCGGTCGCGGTCGCGGCCACGGCGTCGTCGAGTGTGGCGGCCGTGGTGTCGTCGGTCTCGACGGCGGCCGGTGCCCCGGCGTCCGGTGCGCCGGCGGCCCCCGAGCTCGCGGGCTCGGTCGGGCCGGTGGCCCACGCCGCAGGACCGGACAGGGCGGCCGCGGCCGATGCCGCCGTCGCGGCGACGACCCCTCCGCCGACGGTGAGCAGCGAACGACGGTCGAACCCCGGTGACATGGCAGATGGCACGTGTGGCGGGCGAGATCTCATGGGTGCACTCCTGGCGTGGGGTATATAAGCACTGTGCTTATAAGCCAGGTTAGCGCATGCGGTCGTAGGCGCGGCGGGTGCCGCGTGTCGTGTGGCGTTTGCGGCATCGTGTCGCGTTCGAACAGCACAGGATGACGCGAACGCCACAGGACAGCGGCCCAAGAAGGAGGTGCGGGTCGGCCCACCCAGGACGGCGCACGGCCGGTCCCGACTCACCCGAGCCGCGCCGACGCAGTCGGCCCCGACCAGGCCGCGGCCACCGGCCGGACCGTCGTGTCACGTTCGCGGCATCGTGTCGCGTTCGAACAGCACAGGATGACGCGAACGCCACAGGACGGACGGGAAAGAAGAGGGGGCGCGAGGCGCGCAGCACGGCGGCATCCGCCGCCGCGGCGTCAGCGCTGCGGCCGCCAGACCACGACGGCGGTCTGCCGCTGCGGCCGCGTCCCGTGCCGGAGCGGCACGATGCCGCCCTCGGCCCCGGCCGCGAAGACGCGCGCGCCGGGCCGGTTGACGAGCTCGTCGGCCAACGCCGACTCCAGGTCGCGCACACGCTCGGTCAGCGCCTGCACCTGGTTCTCGAGCTCGAGCACGCGGCGGACGCCCTCGAGCGAGACACCCTCGCCGCCGAGCCGCGCGATCTCACGCAGCTGGGCGACGTCGCGCATCGAGTACCGCCGCGATCCGCCGCCGGTCCGCTGCGGCACCACGAGGCCGAGCCGGTCGTACTGCCGCAGCGTCTGGGCGTGCATGCCCGCCAGCTCGGCGGCCATCGCGATGGCGAAGACCGGCGAGTTCTCGTCCATGTCGTCTCCTCTCGGGGTGACCGCCGCGCGACGCGGGCGGGATGGTGCGGGGGCTGCGAGCCTAGGAGGCGCGGGCCCTGCTGATCAGATCGGCGCGCGGATTCTCGTCGGGCAGCGCCGCGGCCAGAGCCTCGACCGCCTCCCGCGCCTTGTCGTTGAGGTGCGACGGGACCGCCACCTGGACGGTCGCGAGCAGGTCGCCGGTACCGCTCTTCGCGGCCACGCCCCGTCCCTTGACGCGCAGCACGCGACCCGACGGCGTCCCCGGCGCGACCCTCAGCTTGACGGGCTCGCCGCCGAGCGTCGGCACCTCGATCGTCGCGCCGAGAGCCGCCTCGGCGAACGTCACCGGCACGTCGACGCGCAGGTTCGTGCCGTCGAGCTGGAACACGGGGTGCGAGCGCACCGAGACCGTGAGCACCATGTCGCCGGCCTCGCCGCCGTCGGGGCTCTGCTCGCCGCGACCCCGCAGACGGATCTTCTGCCCGTCGTGCACACCCGCGGGGATTCGGACCTTCATCGGTCGGCCGTTCGACTGCTGCAGCGTGACCGTCTCGCCGACGATCGCGGTCTGGAAGTCGAGCGTCGTCGTGGCCGTCAGGTCGCGACCCTTGGTCGGCCCGCCGAAGCCGCGGTAGCCCCCGCTCGTCTGGCCGAAGCCGCCGCCTCCGAACATGCCGCCGAAGATGTCGTCGAAACCGCCGCCACCCTGCTGGTAGCGCACGCGCTGGCCGCCGGCACCCTGGTTGAACATGCCGCCGAAGACGTCCTCGAAGCCGCCACCGCCGCCCTGCCCGCCGGCGCCGGCCGTGAAGCGGGCACCCGAGCCCATGGCACGGATCTGGTCGTACTCGCGACGCTGCTCGGGGTCGGAGAGCACCGAGTTGGCCTCGGAGATCTCCTTGAACTTCGCCTCGGAGGCCGCGTCACCCGGGTTGGAGTCGGGGTGGTACTTGCGAGCGAGCTTGCGGTACACCTTCTTCAACTCGGCCGGGGTGACGTCTTTGGAGACGCCGAGCACGGCGTAGAAGTCTTTGTCGAACCAGTCCTGACTGGCCATACGGCACCTCCTTTCTCGAAGATAGCGTCGGTGGGCGACGCGGTCGCCCGCGCCGCCCACCGACGGTCACCGCCCCTGCGGGCAGTGGATGAGTACTACTGAGGGACCGAGACGGCGACCTTGGCGGCGCGGATGACGCGGTCGCCGATCTTGTAACCGGGCTCGATGACGTCGGCGACCGTGTTGACGGTCACGTCCGCGCTCGGCAGCTGCACGAGGGCGTCGTGCATGCTCGGGTCGAAGACGTCGCCCTTCGCGCCGACCGTGGTGAGCCCGAACTTGTCGAGCCCCCCGCGGATCTTCTGCGCGATGACGGTCATCGGGCCCTCGGCGAGATCGCCGTGCTGCTCGGCACGGGCGAGGTCGTCCAGCGCGGGCAGCAGCGAGCGGATGACCTCGGCGACCACGGCCTCGCGGTTGGCCTCGCGGTCACGCTCGACGCGCCTCCGGAAGTTCACCAGCTCGGCCTGGGCCCGCAGCATGTCCTGACGCATCTCGGCGACCAGATCGGTCGACGCCTGGTCGAGCAGGGCCTCGTCCTCGGGGGACAGATCGCTCGTGCCCACCTCGACGTCGGGGCCCTCGGCCTCGATCAGCTCGTCGGGCTCGACGACGTCGGCCGTGCCGCCGTCCTCCGACGGCGTCTCGGGCGTCGCCTCGGGCCCGCCGGTCGCACCGGCGCCGTTCGGCTCGTCGGGGTTCGGCCCCGTGCGGTTCTCGTCAGTCATGCCGACCTACTTCTTGTCGTTCTCGTCGTCGTCCACGACCTCGGCGTCGACGATGTCCTCGTCGTCCGCCTTGGCCTCGCCGTCGGCGGGGGCGCCGTCGGCACCGGGCGCACCGGCGGCCTGGTCGGTCTGACCCTGCTGGTAGATCGCCTGGCCCAGCTTCTGCTGGCTCTCGTTCAGCTTGTCGAACGCGGGCTTGATCGCGGCCTCGTCGTCGCCGGCGAGCGCGGTCTTCAGCGCGTCGACATCGGCCTGGACGTCGCTCTTGACGTCGGCGGGCAGCTTGTCGTCGTTCTCCTTGATCAGCTTCTCGATCGAGTAGACGAGCTGCTCGGCGTTGTTGCGGACCTCGTTGGCCTCGCGACGCGCCTTGTCTTCGGCCGCGTGCTCTTCCGCCTCGCGGACCATGCGCTCGATGTCGTCCTTGGACAGCGACGAGCCGCCCGAGATGACCATCGACTGCTCCTTGCCCGTTCCCTTGTCTTTCGCGGACACGTGCACGATGCCGTTGGCGTCGATGTCGAACGTGACCTCGATCTGCGGGACGCCACGGGGAGCCGGCGCGATGCCGGTCAGCTCGAAGGTGCCGAGGTTCTTGTTGTCGCGGGTGAACTCGCGCTCGCCCTGGAAGACCTGGATCGCGACGGACGGCTGGTTGTCGTCGGCCGTGGTGAAGGTCTCGCTGCGCTTGGTCGGGATCGCGGTGTTGCGCTCGATGAGCTTCGTCATCGCGCCACCCTTGGTCTCGATGCCGAGGCTGAGCGGCGTGACGTCGATGAGCAGGACGTCCTTGCGCTCGCCCTTCAGCACACCGGCCTGCAGGGCGGCACCGACGGCGACGACCTCGTCCGGGTTGACGCCCTTGTTGGGCTCCTGGCCACCGGTCAGCTGCTTGACGACCTCGGTGACGGCGGGCATGCGGGTGGAGCCACCGACGAGCACGACGTGCGCGATGTCGGAGACCTTGACCCCCGCCTCCTTGATGACGTCGTTGAACGGCTTCTTGGTGCGGTCGAGCAGGTCGCTCGTCCACTGCTCGAACTGCGAGCGCGAGATCGTCTCGTCGAGGTTGAGGGGGCCCTCGGCGGTCAGCGTGAGGTAGGGCAGCTGGATGCTGGTCGAGGTGCTCGACGAGAGCTCCTTCTTGGCCTGCTCCGCCGCCTCCTTCAGGCGCTGCTTCGCGATCTTGTCGGTCGACAGGTCGACGCCGTGCGCGTCCTTGAACTTCTTGATGAGGTGCTCGACGATGCGGTTGTCCCAGTCGTCGCCGCCGAGGCGGTTGTCGCCCGAGGTGGAACGCACCTGGATGGTCGAGAAGTCGTCGTCCTTGCCCACTTCGAGCAACGAGACGTCGAACGTGCCGCCACCGAGGTCGAAGACGAGGATGAGCTCGTCCTCCTTGCCCTTGTCGAGGCCGTAGGCGAGCGCCGCGGCGGTCGGCTCGTTGATGATGCGGAGCACGTTGAGGCCCGCGATCTCGCCGGCCTCCTTCGTGGCCTGACGCTCGGAGTCGTTGAAGTACGCCGGCACGGTGATGACCGCGTCGGTGACGTCCTCACCGAGGTACTGCTCGGCGTCGCGCTTCAGCTTGCCGAGGATGCGCGCCGAGATCTCCTGCGGCGTGTACTTCTTGTCGTCGACCGAGACGGTCCAGTCGGTGCCGATGTGGCGCTTGACCGACGCGATGGTGCGGTCGACGTTCGTGACGGCCTGGCGCTTCGCGGTCTCGCCGACGAGCACCTCGCCGTCCTTCGTGAAGGCGACGACCGAGGGGGTCGTGCGGAGACCCTCAGCGTTCGCGATGACGGTGGGTTCTCCACCCTCGAGGACGGAGACCACCGAGTTGGTGGTACCGAGGTCGATTCCTACTGCACGAGCCATGTGCGTTTCTCCTTCGTTGGTGCGGGTGAGGCAAAGTCTGGGTGCCCGACTTGAGTCGGACAGGCTCAAGTTTCGTACGGGCTCATTTCCCTGTCAAGTTCTACCGCGCAAAGTTGAGCCGTTCTGGCTCAACTCACAGAAACCCTCGCGCTGGGGGTACCGTCGTTCTTCCGCCGTTCACCGCCCGTCGATACCGTGAGCGCATGACGCAGGCGACGCTGGACGACACCGCACCGATCCCGCGCTCGCGGGTGGTCTCCTGGGCGCTGTGGGACTGGGGCTCGGCCGCGTTCAACGCCGTCGTCACGAGCTTCGTGTTCAGCACCTACCTGGCCAGCGGCGCGTTCGTCGACCCGGCCATCGTGCAGGCGGCCGCCGGCGACGACTCGAACCCGGCCCTGATGCTGGCGAAGGCGCAGAACGCGACCGTCATCTCGACGGCCCTGACCGTCGCGGGCATCGTCATCGCCCTGCTCGCGCCGATCCTCGGTCAGCGCTCGGACGGCTCGGGCCGCCGCAAGCTGTGGCTCGGGGTCAACACGGGTGTCGTCGTGCTGGCGATGGTCGCGATGGTGGCCGTCGCACCCGTGCCGTCGTCGCTCGTGCTCGGCGCCGTGCTGCTCGCCGTCGGCAACGTCTTCTTCGAGTTCGCGAGCGTCAACTACAACGCGATGCTCGTGCAGGTCTCGACGCCGAAGACCGTCGGCCGCGTCTCGGGCTTCGGCTGGGGCATGGGCTACGTCGGCGGCATCGTGCTGCTGCTCGTGCTGCTCGTGCTGTTCCTGCAGAGCTTCGGCACGGCCGGGCGGGGCGGCCTGTTGAACGTCGCCTCCGGGACGACCGGAGGCGCGTGGGACGTCCGCCTCGCCGTGCTCGTCTCGGCCGTGTGGTTCGCCGCGTTCGCGGTGCCGCTCCTGCTCACGGTGCCCGAGCTGCCCGCCACCGCCGCCAAGGCCCGGGTCGGGGTGCTGGCGTCGTACCGCCTCCTCTTCCACACCATCGCGGAGCTCTGGCGGCACGATCGCGAGGTGCTCAAGTTCTTGATCGCGAGCGCCGTGTTCCGCGACGGACTCGCGGCCGTGTTCACGTTCGGTGCCATCATCGCGGCGCAGGTCTTCGGCTTCAGCCCGAGCGAGGTCATCTACTTCGCGGTCGCGGCGAACGTCTCGGCCGGGCTCGGCACGTTCGTCGCCGGGCGACTCGACGACGCGCTCGGCGCCAAGACGGTCATCGTCGGATCGCTGACGGGGCTGGTGATCGCGGGGCTGTCGATCCTCGTGATCGGTGACGCGAAGGTCGGATTCTGGATCGCCGGCGTCGCCCTGGCCGTCTTCGTCGGGCCGGTGCAGTCGTCGTCGCGGAGCTTCCTCGCGCGGGTCACCCCGGCCGGCCGGGAGGGCGAGGTCTTCGGCCTGTACGCGACGACGGGCCGTGCCGTGAGCTTCCTGGCGCCCGGGCTGTTCTCGATCTTCGTCGGCGTGACCGGCGACACCCGCTACGGCGTCGTCGGCATCGTGCTCGTGCTCGCGGCCGGGCTGGCGCTGATGCTGCCGGTGCGGGCGCAGGGGTCGTCGCAGCGGCGCATCGGCGAGCGCGCCGACGGCTGAGCCGCGGCAGCGGCGCCCCGGGCCTCCACCCAGGGGAGGACGCCCCGCGACAGGGGCTGCTCGTAGGCTGACGGTCGTGAGCGACTTCGACGACGACTACGAGATCCGCACCTTCCCCGCCGCGATCGACGACCCGGCCACCGACGCGTGGTTCGCCGCGTGCACCCTCGGGTTCCACGGCGGTGTGGCGACCCCCGAGACCGCGTCCGGCGACGCCCGCCGTGCCGTCGCCGACGGACGCGTGCTGACCGGGGTCTATCGCCGCGAACCGCAGAGCGACACGGTCGACGCCGACGGCTGGCCGGTCGCCACGTACGAGACGTTCGGCAAGAGCCTGCACGTCGGCGGCGGCGCGATGCTGCCCGCGCACCTCATCTCGGGTGTCACGGTGCAGCCGACGCACCGACGCCGCGGCATCCTCCGCCGCATGATCACC